>JBKKDM010000161.1:0-36704 GCA_046707905.1 Candidatus Limnocylindrales bacterium | reverse complement strand
GGTTCGCGCGGTGGCTGTGCCGTCGGATTCGGCAATGGTTCGATTCGCCCGTCGTGGGGGGGGGGGGGCGCGCCCGCGGCCGCCCCCCCCCCGCGCGGCCCCCCCCCCCCCCCCCCCCCCCGCCCCCCCCCCCCCCCCCCCCACGACAGCGAACCGACCGGTGGGCGCGGAGATCGCGCCCACCGATTAGTTTTTTCGCATGCAATGGTCGAATCACTGGCGCCAGACCCCATCCGCCGGCCTGCGCATCACGCTCGCGGCCTGGCTGATCGCGGGCTGCGGTGCCGGGAGCCTGGCCTCGACTGGGCCGTCCCAACCCGCGCCGTCGGGCGGCGTTCCCAGCGGAGAGGAGCTGCCGATGTTCAGCCAGCTGCCAGGCAAGCCGAGCCAGATGCCACCCATGCGAGACCCGATCGAGGTCGTCGGCGTCGTGGAGGCGGGCGTCGAGAGCGGCTGCACGGTGTTGCGAACCGAGAACGGGGTCTACCAGCTGACCGGCTCGGCGGACCCCCTGATCAGGCCCGGCGCCCGCCTGCGGGTCAAGGGCTGGGCGAGGTCCGACGTGGTCACCACCTGCCAGCAGGGAACCCTGCTCCAGGTCCTCGAGGTCCAAGCGGAGTAGCGGGGACCTCGCGGGGGGGGCCGGGTTCAGCCGCGGTCGTACGCGAGTCGAAGCCAGCCCACCACGTCGTCGTCGATCTCGTCGGCCGAGGTGATGGCCACGACTTGGCTCGCCATCCCGCCGGGGGTGGCCTTGATCCGCGAGTCGGCCGGAGCCTCGTCCTTCATCGTGATCCCGAGGTCGACCCGTGACGCCGATGCGGGCATGAAGCAGACGAACTGGCGCTTGCGCTTGAACCCGACCATCGACTTCTTGGGCAGCACCTCGACGTCGTCGCCGAACCCGGTGATCGCCGACGCGACCCGGTCGTAGATCGGTCGAAGGCCGGCTCGCGACCCGGCGAACAGCCCCGTCAGGAGCTCGTCCTCGCTCGAGGTCCCGTAGCCGGTCGCGAGCAGCGCCAGCATGTTGGCGTAGCCGTGGCTCAGCCCGTGATCCTGTTTCAGGGCTTTCAGGATCTCGCCGTGCTTCGACAGGCCGAAGCCCTTTACGGTCGCCTGCCATTCGGCCAGAGACCGGCCGGTCTTCTCCTCCAGGGTCTGGGGCATCGGGCCGAACGGGGCCAGGGGATCGGTCATCGCGTGGTGCCTCCGGTCGCAGGCGGGCAGCGACATCGTGCCACGACTAGCATGCGACGGATGCTCCAGGTGTCGCGCCTCTCGATCGCGCCGGTGCGGGCTCTCGGGCTGCAGCACCCGACGTCGATCGATGTCAACTTCGCCGGGGTCCTCGAGGACCGCCGGTTCTTCCTCATCGACGAGCACGGGCACATCCTCGATCGGCTCCGCGCCGGCAGCCTCGTCCAGGTCGCCGCGGAGACGAACCCGGCTGCGACATGGCTGCGGATGACATTCCCCGACGGCCGGGTCGTGGAGGGCGACGTGGCGCTCGACGAGCCGGTCAAGGTCCATGTCTACGGCCGCGAGGCCTACGGCCGGGTCGTCGGCGGACCGTGGGCGGCGGCGCTCCAGCCCTTCGCGCACGACCGGCCGCTCCTGCTCGTTCGCTGCGACCGGCCCGGAGGCACACGGATCAAGGACGGCGAGACCCAGGTCCGGAACTCGGTGAGCCTCGTCACCGACGGATCGCTGGAGGAGCTCGCTCGGCAGATCGGCGTGGACAACGTGGACGCGCGCCGCTTCCGGATGCTGATCGAGGTGACCGGCGCGGAGCCCCACCAGGAGGACACCTGGATCGGCGGACGGGTCGCGATCGGGTCGGCGGTCCTCGAGATCACCAAGCCGGACGCGAGGTGCGCGATCACGACCCAGGACCCCGACACCGGCGAGCGGGACCTCGACACGCTGCGGACGATCCTCAACTACCGCGGCTTCCGGGCGGACAACGACGAGAAGCGGATCGACTTCGGGGTGCTTGGCGAGGTTGCGATGCCAGGCCGGATCACGATCGGCGACGAGGTTCGGGTGCTCGCTGGGACCGATGCGAGCCGTGGCCGGCCCGCGGAGCCGCCCCGGGTCGCGACGGCCTGAGGTGGCGGATCGAATCGCCGACCTGGAGGGCCTTCGACCCGCCGAGCGCCAGCGCCTCGAGCGATTCGCGACGGCATTCGAACGGATCGACGCCGGCGCCTACATCCAGCTCGCCGACGTCGGGATCGGGCCCGAGGTCGATGCGGCCGAGGAGGCCGCGCTGCAACTGATCGGGCGCGGGCCCCGCCGCGCCACCGTCCGCGCGGCGGTCGAGTCCTTCATCGAAGCCGCAACCAGGGCGTACTCCAACCGCACGTCGCTGACCGACACCTTTCTGCTGAACCAGTCGCTCCCCGATCGCGCTGAGGATCGCGTCCGCTTTCTCGCGACCGTCGAGCGGGCCGTGGTCGGCCTCATTCTCTGGGACGAGCTCGACGACGAGCACCTGGGCGCGCTGATCGGTCGCTGGGCGCCGTACGTGGAGGGTCTGGACTAGCCGCCCTCGCGGAGCCCCCACGGCGAGCCGTACTCGGTCAGCAGGTCCAGGAACGGCACGGCGTCGAAGGCCTCCGGGCCCAGGACGCCACTCCCCTGCCAAGTGCCGCGCGCGAGCAGCTCCAGCGCCACGACCGGGTTGACCGCGGTCTGCCAGACGACCGCCTGCGAGCCGTAGTTGGCCATCGACCAGGCGTTGTCGACCACGTGGTAGAGATAGACCTGTCGCGGCTTGCCATCCTTGCCCGTTCCCGTGACCCAGAGGCCGGCGCAGGTCTTGCCGTGCATCTTGTCGCCGAGGGTCGCAGGATCCGGGAGCACGGCGGCCACGACGTCGCGCGGCGAGACCTCGACCCCACCGACCTTGACCTTCTGGGTTCGGTCGAGGCCCAGCTTGTGGAGCGTCTTGAGGACTTCGATGAACTCGTTGCCCAGGCCATACTTGAAGGTGACGCGCCTGGCCTTGACCCAGCGCGGGATGAGCAGGACCTCCTCGTGCTCGACGTTGACGCATTCGACGGGGCCGATGCCCTCCGGGAAATCGAAGGTCTCGGGCTGGCTGAACGGCGGGGTCGTGAACCAGCCGCGATCGCGCTCGAAGATGACCGGCGGATTGAGGCACTCCTCGATCGTCGTCCAGATCGAGAACGACGGGGCGAAGTCGTAGCCGTCGACCGTCAGGTTGGCGCCGTCGCGGACGCCTGCCTCTTCGATCTCGCTGAAAAGGTGGTCCTCGGCGTACCGCGCGAAGATGTCGGACAGGCCCGGCTCGACGCCGATCCCCACCAGGGCCAACCGGCCTGCGGCCTCCCACGCCGCGGCTTTCGCGAACTGCTCATCGCCCAGCTTCACGCCGGTCAGCTCATGGGGCTTGTCGGGGTGCGGCGCGGAGAGCGACATGGCCATGTCGAGGTAGTTGGCCTTCGCCGCCAGGCAGGCGTCGAAGATCGGCATCACGAAGCGGGGGTCCACGGCGTTGAGGACGTGGGTTGCGCCAGTTCCGCGAATCAGCGCCGCGATGGCCTCGCGATCGGACGCGTCCACCTTGGCGGCAGTCACCCGCGGGTCGGCGGCGTTCTCGCCGACCGTCTCGGCGCGGCGGACGTCGTAGTCGGCGACCACCAGGCGCTCGAAGAAGTCGCGGCGCAGTGCGATCGGGACGAACGCGCTACCCACGCCCCCGGCGCCGATGACGAGAATTCGCATGGCCCGAGTGTGCCCCGCGCAGCCGGGACGCGCTCAATCGAGCAGCCAGCGGCACCCCAGCGCTTCGACGGCGACCCCGCCACGGGTACCGCCCGAGATGCGCACGGTCGGGATGGACGTGCCCTCGCCCGCCAGGCCCACGACCTGGTCACCAACCGCGACGCCCTCTGCGGCGTCCTGTAGTCCCTCGATGGCCGCAACTGGCAGCGCGAGGCCGACCACCCGCGGTTCGATGGCGGCGCGGGCGGCCCGGTCCTGGGGCGTCCATTCCGCCGCGGACATGTCGTGCTCGATGAGGAACGGGCGCGCGAGGTCCACCTCCGCCGGCAGCGCGAGGCGCCACCGGACGATCTGGCCGTCCGGCCGCCGCCGCTCGCCGTTCGTCGCCGCGTTCAGCGCCGCCCCATCGGCATTCAGCGCCGATCGATCGAGGTCGATGTCGTCGGTGGCGATCGCCCAGCAGATGGCCCTCGGCGCGGCAACGCTGCCGCTGAGCGTGGCCCGGCCGAGCCAGGAGCGTTCGGCCAGCCGGACATCGAAGGCGGTCACGAGCTCGATGAAGGTGTCGCCGAGCCACAGCAGCCGGTTGCGCGTGCCCCACGCGTTGTGGCGTCCGCCGCTCGATCCCGCCGGCATCCCGATCAACGCCGCGAGCTCTGAGACGGCGGCGTCGGGATCGGCGACCGCGAGAGCCAGGTGGTCGAGGCCGAGGAGCACGCCACCAGCCTATCGCCGACGATCGGCGCCGCGTACGATGCCGCGCGTGACAGAGGCGCTGCGAGTCCAGCGGACGGGCCCCGGCGGGTCGGTGGCCCGAGTCACGCTGTCCCGTCCGGAGCGGCGCAACGCCTTCGATGCCTCGGTGATCGCCGAGCTGCGGTCGACATTCGCGGCACTCGAGCGGGACCCGCCAACGGAGCTGCGGGCGGTCGTGCTTGCCGGCGATGGCGAGACGTTCTGTGCCGGCGCGGACATCGACTGGATGCGCGCCGCCATGCAGCTCGACGTCGAGGGCAACGAGCAGGACGCGATGGCGATGGCGGACATGTTCGAGACCATCGACACCTGTCCTGTGCCCGTCATCGCCCGCGTCCAGGGCGCCGCGCTCGGCGGCGGGATGGGCCTCTGCGCGGTGAGCGACCTCGTGATCGCCGAGTCGGGGGCTCGATTCGGATTCACCGAGACGCGCCTGGGGATCTTGCCGGCGGTCATCTCGCCGTTCGTGATCGCGAAGATCGGCGAATCGCACGCCCGGGCCCTGTTCCCCGGTGGGAAGCGCTTCGACGCGCTTCGAGCGCAGCGGATCGGGCTCGTCCACGAGGTCGTCGAGGGTGATGGCGCGCTGGACCTGGCGGTCGACACGGCGATCGCCGACATCCTCGCCTCCGGCCCGACGGCCGTGCGAGCGGCCAAGGCAATCGTCCGCGAGGTCCGTGGCCTGGGCCACGGCTCGTCGAAGTGGCACACCGCCCGCGTGATTGCCCGCCAGCGCACCAGCCCCGAGGCGCAGGAGGGGTTTGCGGCCTTCAGCGAGAAGCGCAACGCCGCCTGGGACCGCGAGAGCTAGACGCGACGTTCAGGTCCGGCCTGGCGCAGGCGTCGTATGCGACAATCGCGACAGATGCGTGATGAGCTGAGCCCGAGTGAGGCTGCGCGCCGCCTGGGGACCACGACCCGGACCGTCCAGCGCTGGATCATGCTCGGGCGATTGCCCGCCAGGCGCGTCGGCGGTCGATGGCGTGTCGCGTCTGACGCGTTAGACGCGTTCCAGCTGGTCGGCGCCAATGAAGCGCGGCCGGCGACCGCGCGCCCGGCGACCGCGTTGGCGGTCGACATCCACGCCGGGCAATCCGCCGCTCCCCGGCCCATCCGCCGGCTGTTCATCGCCAACCGCGGCGAGATCGCCCGGCGGATCCGCCGAACGTGCGACCGGCTCGGCATCGTCGCGATCGAACCGGCGACCGACGGTGCGACCGCCGTCGACCTCCTCGAGATCGGTGCGGTCGTCGCTGCCGCCCGAGCCGCGATGGCAGATGCGGTTCACCCCGGGTTCGGGTTCCTCGCGGAGAATGCCGACTTCGCGGCCGCCGTCGAGGCATCGGGGACGGCCTGGGTCGGGCCGCCGCCGGACGCCATTCGCGCCATGGGCGACAAGGCGGCAGCCCGCCGTCTCGCGATCGAGCTCGGGGTTCCGGTCGTCCCCGGCATCGAGGATCCGGATCGTCCCGACGCGGCCCTCGCGCTGGCGGCGAAGCGGATCGGCTACCCGGTGCTGGTCAAGCCCGCGGCGGGTGGCGGCGGCAAGGGCATGCGAGTGGTTCGGGAGCCGGCGCGGATCGCGGAGGCTCTCGCGGGCGCGCGCCGCGAGGCCCGGGCGGCCTTCGGAGACGACCGCCTGATCCTCGAGAAGCTCATCGAGGGACCGCGCCACGTCGAGGTCCAGGTCCTGTTCGACGCCCACGGCACCGGCGTCCACCTCGGCGAGCGTGACTGCTCGACCCAGCGCCGCCACCAGAAGGTCCTCGAAGAGACGCCGTCCCCCGCCGTGACCCCGGCGATCCGCGACCGGCTCACCGGCGCCGCGCTCAAGCTGGCCGCGGCCGTCGGCTACCGGAGCGCCGGGACCTGCGAGTTCCTTCTCAACGATCGGGACGAGATCTTCTTTCTCGAGATGAACACCCGCCTTCAGGTCGAGCACCCGGTGACCGAGCTCGTCACGGGCCTGGACCTGGTCGAGCACCAGCTGCGGGTTGCCGAGGGCCGCCCGCTGGGGCTCGACCAACCGTCGATCGATCGATCCCTCCGCGCCGGCGGGTACGCCGTGGAGGTTCGACTCTACGCCGAGGACGCTGAGGCTGACTTCCTGCCCGCAACCGGCCGCGTCGAGCGCCTCCGCTGGCCCTCGGGACCGGGGATCCGCGTCGACGCCGGGATCGATGAGGGCACCGTCGTGAGCCCGCGATTCGATCCGATGCTGGCCAAGATCATCGCGCATGGGCCCGACCGAGCGGCGGCCCTCGATCGGCTGGAGGCGGCACTCGACGAGACGGCCGTCCTCGGGCTCACGACGAACCTCCGATTCCTGCGCTGGCTCGTCCGCGAACCCGCGGTCCGCAAGGGCGAGATCCGGATCGACAGCCTCGAGCGCATCTGGCCCCCCGACGACTGGTCCGAGCGCGCGGCCCTCCCAGACGAGGGGTGGCAGGCCGCCGCGCAGGTCCTGGCGCCCGAGGGTTGGCACGGCGGCTGGCGCCTCAACGGTCGGCCGCGGGTCCGGTTGGCGGCCGAGGACGTCGAGCGGACGATCACGATCGAGCCGGGGACGGCCGTCCGATCGGACGGCTCGCTCGTGGCGATGCCAGAGGTGGTCAGCGCCGACGGGACCGCGCATGTCGACATCGCCGGTCGAAGCATCCCCTTCCGGCTCGCACCGGCGCCCGACGTCGATCGGGCGGCTCGGGCCGCCGCCTCGCACGCAGGCGGTCCGATGGACATCGTCGCGCCGATGCCCGGCGCGATCCTCGCGGTCCATGCCTCGGTCGGCCAACAGGTCGTTGCCGCGGACCCGATCGCAACGCTCGAGGCGATGAAGATGGAGCACGCCGTCCCGACGCCGATCGCCGGCCGCATCGCCGAGCTCCGTGTGCGACCTGGCGACCAGGTTGCCCGAGGCGACGTGCTCGCGATCGTCGAGCCGTAGCGGTACGCTCTGGCCGATGGACAAGGTCACCGAAGTCGTCGTCGGCAAGGTCAGGGACGCGGCCGCAAAGGTCCTCGGCGAGGATCCGCCGCTCCCGCTCCCGGACACCCGTGAGCAGCTGCTCGCGCTGCACGACGTCGCCCGCCGGAAGCGAGACGCCGCGCCGCGCGATAGTCACCAACGGGTGCAGGCCGCCTTCGAGATCGAGCGGATCGAGATCCAGATCGCCCGGATCGAACGGGCCATGGATCCCCCGCTGGTCTGACGCCTGCTTGACTGATCGCGTCCGGATCTACGAGGTCGGGCCTCGCGACGGGCTGCAGAACGAGTCGGTCGCGATCCCGCTCGACACGAAGGTCGAGCTCATCGACCGCCTCGCGACCGCCGGCCTCCTCGAGATCGAGGCCACCAGCTTCGTCTCCCCGAAGGCAATCCCGCAGCTGGCGGATGCCGACGCGCTGCTTCCCCGGCTGTCCCATACCCCCGCCGTCCGCTACTCCGTCCTGGTGCCCAACGAGCGCGGGATGGCCCGCGCCGAAGCGGCCGGCGCGAAGGCCCTGGCCGTCTTCACCGCTGCATCGGATGCCTTCACCCAGAAGAACATCGGGATGACGATCGACGAGTCGCTCGCGGCCTTCGAGCCGGTCCTCCGCCGGGCCGACGACCTCGGGTGGTGGCGCCGGGCGTACGTCTCGACCGCCTTCGGCTGCCCCTACACCGGCGCCGTCGACCCGCACGATACCGTGGCCGTCGCGCTGCGCCTGCTCGAGCTGGGGGTCGACGAGGTCTGCTTCGGCGACACGATCGGGGTCGGCGTGCCAAGCCAGGTGGCGGTCCTGACGGGCGCCGCCGTCGGCGCCGGGATCCGGCTCGATCAGATCGCGTGCCACTTCCACGACACTCGCGGCACCGCCCTCGCGAACGTCCAGGCCGGACTCGACGCCGGGATTCGCTGCTTCGACAGCTCGACCGGCGGCACGGGCGGCTGTCCCTACGCCCCGGGGGCAGCGGGGAATCTCGCCACCGAGGACCTCGTCTACCTGCTCAACGCGTCGGGGTTCGAGCACGGCGTCGACCTCGAGGGCGTCCTCCAGGCGGCGCGGTTCATCACCACGGCGCTGGGAAAGCCGCTCGCCTCCAAGGTCGGCCAGGCCGGTGGCTGGGACGCGGCGACAGGCCAGCCACTGTGGCGGACGTGAGGGCGGGGCCGGCATGAGCGGCAAGAAGAACCTCGACCGCCCGGAGGGCATCGAGGGCGAACGGATCCTCTACCCGGTCGCGGATTTGGCATAGCATCCGCGCACCATGAACGGGGTGGTCCTTGTCCTGCACCAGGATTACGAGCCGCTGAACGTGACGAACCTTCCGCGGGCGTTCCGCCTTGTCTTCGGGGCCAAGGCCGAGATCCTCGAGTACGACCACCAGATCATCCGCACGGTCACCCGGGAGTTCCACGCTCCCTCGGTGATCCGGCTGCAGCATCGGATCAACCGACCGCGACCGCGGGTCAAGCTCACCCGGCGCGAGGTCTTCGCGCGCGATCGCCACACCTGCCAGTACTGCGGCCGCGTCGCCCACGACCTGACGCTCGACCACATCCTGCCGCGGCACCGCGGCGGGACCCATACCTGGGACAACCTGGTCGCGGCCTGCAAATCGTGCAACCACCGCAAGGGCGGCAAGACACCGGAGGAGGCCCGCGTCCGGCTCCTTCGTCCGCCCTTCGAGCCGCGAAGCGACCTCTACTCGCTCTTCACGCCGTACCTCGCGGACGACCGCAACGAGCCCTGGCGGAACTACCTGTTCCTGGGGCGCAACTAGGCGCTCGCGGGTCGGGCCGGGGCCGGCTCGAGCACTACCCTCTTGTCGTGATGAAGATCGAGGCGCCCCCTTCGGTCGCCGCCGTGATGGAGCGACTGTGGGCCCACGGCCACGCCGCCTACGTGGTCGGTGGGTCGGTCCGCGACGCGCTCCTCGGCCGACCGGCCGACGACTGGGACCTCGCGACCGACGCACGACCGGATCGGCTCCTCGCGATCTTTCCTGGAGCCGTCTACGAGAACCAGTTCGGGACGGTTGCGATCCGCGAGCGCGACTCCGTCCACGAGGTCACGACCTTCCGAACCGATCACGACTACGCCGATTTCCGGCGGCCACATCGAGTCGAGTTCGGCGACGACATCCGGCTTGATCTGGCAAGGCGCGACTTCACGGTGAATGCGATTGCCTGGGGTGCCGACGCGCCGAGCGATCCGACCGCCGGCGGTGCGGGGGTGCCAGTGCCGGCGTCGATCGTCGACCCGTACGACGGGACGGCGGACGTCGAGCGGCGGCTGATCCGCGCCGTGGGCGACCCCGCGACGCGCTTCCGCGAGGACGCGCTCCGGATGGTCCGCGCCGTCAGGCTGGCCGCTGTCCTCCAGTTCGGGATCGATCCGGAGACGCAGGCAGCGATCCGCGGGCACGCTGCCCTGGCCAGCCACGTGTCCGGGGAGCGCGTCGCGGCGGAGCTCGGAAAGCTGCTCGCGTCACCGCGCCCGTCGGTCGGGCTTCGGCTGCTGGAGGAGACGGGGCTCCTCGACGTCCTCCTGCCGGAGATCGCCGGCCAGCGCGGGATCGCACAGAACAAGATCGAGGGGGAAGACCTCCTCGACCACACGCTCCGAACCGTGGATGCCGCGCCCGACGGCGACCCGGTGGTCCGGTGGGCGGCGCTCCTGCATGACGTCGGCAAGCCGTCCACGATGGACCATGGGCCGTTCCGCGGCCACGACGCCGTGGGTGGCGACCTCGCCCGGAAGCTGCTCGATCGGCTGCGCCTGCCCCGAGCCGTGACCGATCGAGTGGTGCACCTCGTCCGGAACCACATGTTCACCTACGAGCCGACATGGGGCGATGCCGGGGTTCGGCGGTTCATCCAGCGCGTTGGCACGGACGCCATCGACGAGCTGTTCGCGCTGCGCGAGGCGGACAATGCCGGCAGCGGGGTGCCGCTCGAGGCCCACGGGCTCGACGAGCTGAAGGCCCGGGTCGCCGCGGAGCTCGAGGCTTCGGTGGTGCTCGACCTCTCCCGGCTGGCGGTGAAGGGCGACGACCTCATGACGGAGTTGGGCCTGCCGCAGGGCCCGCACCTCGGGAAGCTGCTCGACGAGCTCCTGGAGATGGTCATCGCCGAGCCGAAGCGCAACGACCGGGCGACCCTGCTGCTCCTGGCCGAGTCGATGCTTGCCGACCACGTGCTCGATCGATGATCGAGCGATTGCTGGCGGCGGACGCCGCCCTCGAGCGAGGCGAGCTCGAGACCGCCGAGAAGCTCTTCGGAAGCGTGGCGGAGGCCGATCCGCGGAATGCGATCGCCGCCGTCGGCATGGGCCGCGTGGCGGCGGGCCGGGACGACGCCGCGGGCGCCCGAGCCTGGTTCCAGCGCGCCCTCGAGATCGATCCCGAGGAGGCGGCCGCCCGACGCCTGCTGGCGGCACTCGAGCGCGAGGTCGCGGCGGAGGCGGGCGCGATGCAGGCCGGCACGGCCCAGAGCGGCGGGGGTCATACCGGCGGGGCCGAAACCGCGCTCCCGCCCGCCGAAGCGCACCATCCGGTCCCCCCGGCGCCCGACGCGCGCCCGCCCGCGGCCTCGAGCCCCCCGTCCCGCCCCTCCCTGTTCGATCGAATCCGGGCCTGGCTGGGGCTGTCGGGCCGCCGCTGAGGCGCCGCCGTTACGCTCCGGGCATGCGAATCCTTGTGACCGGCGGTGCCGGGTACGTCGGTTCGGTCTCGGTGGAGGCGCTCGTCGACGCCGGTCACGAAGTGACCGTCCTCGACAACCTGGCCACGATCCTGCCCGGTGCCGACCTCTCGGGGGCGGAGCTGATCCGCGGCACGTACGGCGACCTTGATGCGGTGCGGGCGCTGCTCGAGGAGCGCGGCATCGACGCAGTCCTGCATTGCGCGGCGCGGTCGCTCGTCCCGGAATCGGTGCGCGAGCCGGCGCTCTACTACATGGAGAACGTCCGGGGCGGGATCGCCCTCCTCGAGGCGATGCGGCTCGCCGGCGTCCGTCGGATCGTCATCTCCTCCACGGCCGCGGTCTACGGCGAGCCCGACGCCGTACCGATTCCGGAGGATGCGCCCCTCCGTCCGATCAACACCTACGGCGAGACGAAGCGAACGCTGGAGACGGCGGCCGACTGGTATTCGAGGGCCTACGGCTTCCGATCGATGGCGCTTCGCTACTTCAACGTCGCCGGCGCGAGCGACCGGAACGGCGAGCGCCACGACCCAGAGACCCATCTCATCCCCAACCTGCTCCGGGCAGCCGATCGCGGCGAGGCCTTCACCCTCACCGGCACCGACTATCCGACCCCAGACGGCACCACGGTCCGCGACTACCTCCATGTCGTCGACCTCGCCGACGCGCACCGCCTCGCGCTCGATGCGACGGGGAAGGACGACGCTAGCGATCGCCTGGTCGCATTGAACCTCGGGAGCGGACGGGGCTTCGGGGTCCGCGAGGTCATCTCGGCAGCCGAGGGCGTGCTGGACCGCACCATCGAGGTCCTCGACGCGCCACGCCGCGGTGGTGATCCGCCCGAGCTCGTCGCGAGGATCGATCGGGCACGCGAGGTGCTCGGCTGGGCGCCGCGCCGCTCGACGTTGGAGGAAATGATCGGCTCGGCCTGGGAGGACCTCCAGCGCCGGGACAGCTAGTGCGCGCCGGGACAGCTAGTGGCGCGCCAGGCGTCGCCTAGCCGCGAGGCTCAAGCGGCGCCGTCATCGGGGCCAGTCGCTCGGGCGGGGCGTGGGCATCGACCTCGCCGGCGCCCTCCCAGGTGTCCGAGACCGGGCGCAGCAGCCACGCCCCGAACAGCATCGTGCCGAGTAGCGTGAGCACAGCGAGCTGGTAGGCGCCCACGCCGAGGGCGTCGAAGAACAGCAGCAGCGTCAGGCCGTACAGCAGCTGGCCTATGACCTGCGAGCCCTTGCCCACCAGCCCGTAGAGGCCGAAGAACTCGCCCACCCGTTCCGGAGGCGAGAGGCGGATCATGAGCACCCGGTCGGCGACCTGGACGCCGCCGAGGCCGCTGCCGAGGATCGCGCCAGCCGTGAGGAACATCGCCATGCCGATGGGGCCGTCCACGCTCAACGAGATCGCCCCCAGGACCAGGCCGACGGCCCACGACGAGAGCACGATCATCAGTGTCCGCCGCGGGCCTAGCCGGTCGACGATTCGGCCCCAACCGAAGCTCGCGAAGACCGCGACCACGGTCAGCAGCAGGAGGACGAGCAGCGCCTGCGTGTCGGTCAGGCCTTTCGCGCGTGTCGTGACGATGCTCATGACGACGATGATCGTGTTCACGGCATCGGAGTAGAAGAACCGGGCGACGAGGAACCGGAGCAGCCCTGGGACCTCGCGCGCGTGCCGGACCGTCGTGACGCACTGTGCCAGCGAGCCGAAGACATCATTGACCGTGACGCGCCCGATCGGCCCGGTTTCGCGAACGACGAGGAAGATCGGCACCGCGAAGGCGGCGAACAGGACGGCGGCGACGAAGAACCGGTCGTCGACGCCCACACCGAGCGCAACCATGAAGAGCCCGACGAAGATCGTTCCCCCGTAGCCGATCCCGACCCCGATCCCGGAGAGGCGCCCGCGCGTCTCCGGCCGGCTGACCGTCTTGAGCGTCGCGTCGTAGTAGATGAGTGCTGCTTGGTATGCGAAGTTGGCGACCACGAACAGGACGACCCCGACGAGCGGCGCGCTCGCGCCGATGAACGCCGTCGGGAGGATGCAGAGCAGCGTAAAGAACAACAGGTAGGGCAGGCGCCGCCCGCCGCGGTCGCTCAGCGCGCCCAGGATCGGCGAGACGATGGCGTTGAGGCCGACGCTCACGATCACCGCAATGCTGAGGATGAAGTTGCCGTCGCGCTCGCCGAAGCGCTCGTCAGCGATGAGCCAGAGCCCGATCGCGCTCGACACCACCGCGAAGGAGAAGATCGTGTTCGCGAAGTCGTACAGCGACCACGCCACGGCGACTCGGGCCTTGCCCGAGGTCGTCAGTCCGCCGAGCCGCGCGAGCAGACCCATCGCCATCCTCTCCTGACCCGGGGCGATCATAGGCCGCACACACACCCTCCAGACGGTCGCAGCGCGCCCTGGGCGCCGGGTGATGCTCCCCTGCGGGGAAGCGTCAGGCCATCGGTGGTACGGTGGGCGGGATGCCCAAGTCCGTGCTCACGCCCGCGATCCGCGAAGAGATCGCGCGGCTCGAGCGAGCCGACATCATGGTCGGCATTCCGAGCTTCAAGAACGCCACGACGATCGGCTACGTCGTGCGAGCAGCGCAGGCCGGCCTGGTCCAGTACTTCCCCGACCTCCGGCCGGTCGTGGTCAACTCCGATGCCGGCTCGCCGGACGGGACCGGCCGGGTCGTGGTCGAGACCGAGCCGCCCGACTACGTCGAGCGGATCCTCCTCGTCCGGCCGACGAACAAGCTCTCGCGGGTCTCGCTGACGTATCCCGAGATCGAGGGCACGGGCGGCAAGGGCGCGGCGCTCCGGACGATCTTCGAGATCGCGGCGGCGCTGGAGGTCCAGGCCCTGGTGGTCGTCGACTCCGACCTGCGCTCCATCGGGCCTGAGTGGATCGAGCTCCTCGCCGGGCCGATCCTGAAGGGCGGCTACGACTACGTGGCCCCGCTCTACGCCCGCCACAAGCACGACGGCACGATCACCAACAACGTCACCTACCCGCTGACACGGGCGCTGTACGGCATGCGCATTCGCCAGCCGATCGGCGGCGACTTCGGCGTATCGGGCGACCTCGTTCGCCACTACATCAATTCGGAGCACTGGACTCCGGAGGTCTCGAGGTTCGGGATCGACATCTGGATGACGACGCTCGCGCTCTCGGGCGGCTTCGCGGTCTGCCAGGCCCGCCTCGGCGCGAAGGTCCACGACCCCAAGGACCCCGGCGCCGACCTCGGCCCGATGTTCCGCCAGGTCGTGACCACGATCCTCCGGATGGCGGTGGCGAATGCCGACCGGTGGCCCCAGGCGAAAGGCAGCCACGACGTCCCGGCCTACGGCTTCGAGCGCCTGGTGGACCCGCCGCCACTGGAGATCAACGTGCTCCGCCTGCTCTCGGAATTCAACGCCGGCGGGCTGACGCTCGCGGACACCTGGCGGGAGATGCTCTCGGCCGAGGTGGTCGCGTCCGTGCTGGCCCTCGCCGAAGAGGCGGGCAAGGTCGCGGACACGGTTCGATCCTCGCTGGACCTCGACGCGCCGGGCCGCGAGTCGCCCAGCACCGCGGTGATGTCCGCCGCCGGGGCCGGCTTCTCGTTCCCGGACGCGACGTGGGCCAAGGTGATCTACGACCTCGTCGTCACCGCGCGGGACCAGCCGGAGAAGCTGGAGACGTTCGTCACCGCGCTCGTGCCCGCCTACTTCGGGCGCGTTGCCAGCGCCGTGATCGAGAACCGCGACCTGACCACCGAGCGGGCCGAGGACAGCGTCGAGCGCCAGGCCCGGGAGTTCGAGCGGCTCAAGCCGTACCTCCTCGATCGCTGGGGTGCCGACGGCGGCTCCGCCGACGGCCGTTCCGCCAACGGCGGCGCCTCCGCCCGGCCGGCGGCCAAGGCCGCCGCGCGGTCATGACCGAGCGCGTGCTCCCGGCCCGGATCGTCATTCCGGTGGCGAATCCGGCCACCGCGGAGGAGCTGATCCGGCTCGGCGCCGACCTGCTCGACCCGCTCCACGGCGAGCTCACCGCGCTCGGCATCGTCGAAGTCCCCGAGGGCATGCCCCTGTCCGAGGGCGCCACGCGGGCGCGCCACGCCCGGCGGCTCCTCCAGCGCGTCCTCGACTTCGTGCCCGAGGGCACGCGGATCCACCCGATCGTCCGGATCGGGCGACACGCCGCGGAGGGGATCGTGGAGGTCGCGGCCGAGCTCGAGGCCGACCTCATCGTGTTCGGCTGGGGTGGCAAGGCCGCCGGCAGCAAGGGCGGCAACGGGCGCGAGGGCCTGACCTCGCCGTTCTCGGCGACGATCGACGAGGTCATCCGCGAGTCGCCCTGCGACATCGCCGTGGTCAAGCAGCGCGGGGTCCGAAACCTCCAGCGCGTCGTGGTCCCGGTCCGCGGTGGTCCGCACGCCGAGCTCGCCCTCCACGTCGCGAACGCCATCGCGCAGCGCCACGACGCAACGATCGCTGCCCTCCACGTCGTCCCGCCCGGGATCACCCTCGCTGTCCGGGCCCAGGCGGAGCGCGCGCTCACGGCGTTCGTCCGGCAGCACGTCGATGGCAAGGTCGACCTGCTGGTGCGGGAAGCCTCGAACGTCCGGGCCGCCATCCTCCGGGAGGCGGATCGTTCGGACATCGTGGTGATGGGCGCCGCTGCCCCGACGGCCATCGACGGCACGACCCACCTCTTCGGGGCCATGCCGGAGGCGATCGCGACCCGCTCGCAGACCACCGTTGTGGTCGTGAAGACGCGCGAGTCAATCGGGCGCCAGACGTTCGAGCACCTCGCGACCCGCGCCGAGTCCCTTGTCGCCGCCGATCGGGCGGCCGAGGAGTCGCGCGCCGTGCCTGCCCGGGTCGAGCGCTGGTTCGGGGAATCGAACTTCCACCACCACGAGTTCGCCGACCTGCGCCGCCTCACGCAGCTCAAGGAGAAGCAGGGCCTGACGGTCAGCCTCGTGCTGCCGACCCTCAACGAGGAGGAGACGATCGGCCCGATCGTCCGGCGCGCGATCCGCGAGATGGTCGGGCGCGTGCCGCTCCTCGACGAGGTCGTGGTCGTGGACTCGGCCTCCACCGACCGGACCCGCGAGATCGCCGAGGCGGAGGGCGCCCGCGTCGTCCAGCACCCCGACGTCCTGAGCCGCTACGGCAGCTTCCGAGGCAAGGGCGAGGCGCTCTGGAAGTCGCTCTACGAGACCTCCGGGGACCTCATCGTGTGGGCCGACACGGACGTCCGGAACTGGCACCCGCGGATGGTCTACGGGACCCTCGGGCCGCTGCTCCACGAGCCGCGCCTGCAGTACGTGAAGGGCTACTACCAGCGCCCGATCGTGCAGGGCGGCGTCCTCCGCGAGGGCGGCGGCGGGCGCGTGACCGAGCTCGTGGCGCGGCCGCTGATCAACCTCTTCTTCCCCGAGCTGTCCGGGTTCATCCAGCCGCTCGCCGGCGAGTACGCCGGCCGCCGCAGCGTGCTCGAGCAGATCCCCTTCTTCACCGGCTATGCAGTCGAGATCGGGCACCTCATCGACGTCGCCGAGCGCTCCGGCCTTGACGGCCTTGGGCAGGTCGACCTCGAGCGGCGGGTCCACCGGAACCAGGAGCTCGAGGGCCTGTCGCGGATGTCCTTCGTGATCCTCCAGGCCGTGATGAAGCGGATCGAGGAACGCCGCAAGGCCCGGCTCTTTGCCGAGCTCGGCTCCACGATGAAGCTGCCGCGCTCCGGTCGGGGCCGGCTGTCCCTCGAGGTCATCGAGCTCGCCGACATGGAGCGACCGCCGATGGTCCGGATCCCGGAATACCTCGAGCGGCGTCAGGCCCTCCTCGCGGAGCCCGTGGATCCGGAGCCCGCCGAGCTCCCGCTCGAGACGCGGTGACGCTGGGGTCCTCGCCGATCCGCGTCGTCGTCGCGCCCGACTCCTTCAAGGGCTCGCTGACCTCCGTCGAGGTCGCGACCGCGCTGTCCGATGGCTGGCGCGAGGCCCGGCCCGATGACGAGGTCCTGCTCGCACCCCTCGCCGACGGCGGCGAGGGCACGCTCGTGGCGATCGAGGCGGCCGGGGGCTGGGACTGGCAGGCCGTCGACGCGACGGATCCCATCGGGCGGCCGGTCCGCGCGCGATGGTTGCGCTCCGCTGACGGCGAGCGCGCGGTCGTGGAGCTGGCAGAGGCATCCGGGCTGTCGAGGCTCGCGGCCACGGAGCGGGATCCGATCGGGGCCTCGACGCGGGGCACGGGCGAGGTCCTCCGCGCCGTCCTCGAAGCCGGGGTCCGCACGATCACCCTCGGCATCGGCGGCAGCGCGACGAGCGACGGCGGCGCCGGCATCCTGCGGGCCCTGGGTGCCACGATCGAGGAGGGCGCCGTCGACCTCGATGGGCTGGATGCGCGGCTGGCCGACGTCGACCTCCGGATCGCCTGCGACGTCACGAACCCGCTGGTCGGCCCGAACGGAGCGGCCGCCACCTACGGGCCCCAGAAAGGTGCCTCGCCGGCGCAGGTCGGCGAGCTTGATGCCGCGCTCGGCCGCTACGCCGACGCGCTGGAGGCGGCGACCGGGCGCCGTGCGCGCGAGACGCCGGGCGCGGGTGCGGCCGGCGGGACCGGGTTCGGGCTGCTCTGCCTGGCGGACCGCTTCCGCTCCCTGGCCCTCGTCCCGGGGATCGAGGTCGTGATGGAGGCCGCCGACTTCGCGGGCAAGCTCGCCACCGCCGACGTGGTGATCACCGGCGAGGGCCGGATCGATGCCCAGACCGCGTTCGGGAAGACGGCGCTGGGCGTCGCGCAGCGGGCGCGGGCAGCCGAGGTCGCGTGCATCGCGGTCGGTGGCGGGGTCGAACCCAAGGGCGAGGCGGTGCTCGCGGAGCTCGGGGCGATCACGTTCGGCGTCAGCGAGACGCCGATCAGCCTCGAGGCCGCGATGGCGGCCGGCTCGGCGCCAGTTCGTCGCTGCGGGCGCCGCATCGCCCGGCTCGTCAGCCTGGGTGGGCTCCTTGCCTCTGACGGAAGAGGCGTGTCGTGACCGCGCAGGCGATGGACCTCGTCCACTGGCGCCGCAAGACCTGGTCGCTCGTCGGGATCGACGGGGAAGGGCTCTTCGACCCGACAGCCCTCGGCATCCAGGCCCGGATGCTCCACACGGCGGCGTGGCGCGGCTACATCTGCACCTACAAGGTCGAGGACGACGAGCTCCGCCTGGAGCGCCTCGAGATCGGATTCGACCCGGAGACGCAGGAGCGATCGCTGGCCGGCGACCCACCGGTCATCGGGGACGTCCGGCCGATCCAGCAGGGAAGCGGCTACGTCTGGCTCTACGATGGCGCGGACCTGCCCGTGCCGTTCTTCGGCGGCCTCCGTATCGGCCACGGGTTCATCCGGGAGCTGTACGTCCACATGGGCTTCGCGCCGGCCTGGAAGTTCGAGGAGGTTTACGAGCTCCGGTTCGAGGGCGGCCGGCTCGTGGCCGCGGAGGACCAGTCCGCGCAGATGCGACAGGAGCGCGAGCGGGCCGGCACGGCCGATCTGGCCCCACCGCGGAGCACCGGCATCGAGCGCATCAAGGAGTGGATCCGCAGCACCTTCGATCGCAGCTACCGCAAGTGACCGACGCCATGACCGACTCCCTGGCGGTCCGAGCCGCGTCCGCGAGCATGAAGCCTCCGCTCCGCAAGAAGGCGGCGAAGAAGAAGGTCAAGCGCCGGAAGCCCAACCCCTACCTCGCCTGGGCGAAGCGTCTCGAACGCACCCGGCCGGGACTCATCCGGTTCACAGCCGACGGCCTTCGCGGGCTGTACGGAGCGCAGCCGTACGCCCGGCGCTGGGACCCGACGAGCGAGCTCGTCATGACGATCCTCACGCAGAACAGCGCCGACATCAACGCCGAGCACGCCTACCAGGAGCTTCGCAAGGCCTATCCGTCTGACCGGCCTGTCGAGCGTCACGACCCTGGACCGGGCTGGGGCGGCGTGGGGCTGCCGGACGGCGTGCCGCCGGGCTGGTCGCAGGTCGATGCCGCGCCGCTCGAGGAGCTGGTCGAGGTCATCCGCCCGGGCGGCCTGCCAAACCAGAAGGCCAAGGGCATCAAGGCGGCCCTGCGATCGATCCACGAGGCCCGTGGCGACTACTCGCTGGAGTTCCTGGGTGACATGTCGGCGCTCGAGGCACGCAACTGGCTGACGGGGATCAAGGGCGTCGGGGTCAAGACGGCCTCGGTCGTGCTGCTGTTCTCATTCGGGCATCCGCTCATGCCGGTCGATCGGCATGTGGAGCGCGTCTCGCGCCGCGTCGGGCTGCTGCCGCCGAAGGCCAGCGCCGAGGAGGCCCACGACCACTTCCTGGCGATGCTCCAGCCCGACGAGATGCACGAGGCCCACGTCAACCTGATCCGCCACGGCCGCCTCGTCTGCCACGCCCGCAACCCGGCGCACGATCGCTGCCCCATTCGCGACCGCTGTCGCTTCTACGACCCGAAGGCGCCGTAGCCGCGAAATCGCCCGCTGTATGCTCGCGGCCATGCTGAGCGGCTGGCGGGGCGGGGCGGCGCCGCGCATCCTGATCGTGGACGACGACCCGAACCTGCTCGTGCTCCTCGCGGACCAGCTCCGTAACGACGGCTTCGAGATCCAGACGGCCCGCGACGGCGAGGAGGCCCTTCGACGTCTCGAGGCCGGCTGGCCGGACCTGCTGCTCGTCGACATGATGATGGCCCGGATGGATGGCCTGACCCTCGCCCGCGAGGTCAAGGCCCGCGCCGACCTGCCGATCATCGTCCTGTCGGCGATCGACACCGCCGACTCGAAGGCCGACCTCCTCGAAGAGGTTGCCGAGGACTACGTCACCAAGCCCTACCACTACCCCGAGCTGCGGGCCCGGATCGTCCGCGTCCTGCGGCGGCTCGGGGACAAGGTGCCGCGCCGCGAGGTCGTGCTGGGGCCGGAGCTGTCCCTCGAGTTGCGGCGCAAGACCGCGACGGTCCGTGGCGAGGTCGTGCAGCTGACCCCGACCGAATCGCGGCTCCTCTACGCCCTCGCCGCGAACCTCGGCAACACGGTCTCCACCGAGACCCTCCTCGACCGCGGCTGGGGCGACACCGACGACGCCGATCCCTCGTATGTCTGGGTCACGATGCGCCGGCTCCGCCAGAAGATCGAGCCCGATCCCGATCATCCGGTCCACCTGGTGACGGTCCGGGGCGTCGGCTACCGCCTCGTCAGCAAGGCGGAGCCGACGGCGTGAGGCCCGTGGCGTGAGCGTCCCGGCGTGAGCGTCCCGGCGTGAGCGCGGCCGGCCGGCGACCCGTCGACGAGCCCGTGGCTGGGCGTGCGCCGGAGCCGCAGCGGATCGGCTCGCGACTGTCGTTCCGGGCGCGCCTGACCGCGGGCCTCGTAGCCGGTTCGGTCCTGCCGCTCGCCGCGTTCGGCCTGGTCCTCGTCGCGACGGAGGTAGCCCGGACCGGCGAGCTCGACGCGACGTTCGGCGCCGTGGTCCTGTTCGTTCTCGCCGCGGCGGTCATCGTCGCCGTGCTCTTCGCGTTCCTGCTTGCGGGCAGCCTCACCGCGCCGTTGCGCGCGATCTCGCAGGCCGTCGAGCGGACGTCGTCCGGCGATCACTCGGTTCGAGTCGAGGTGCCCGGCGACGACGAGCTGGCCGGGCTCGTGGAGAGCCACAACCGCCTCGCGGACGACCTCGGCCGACGCAACCAGGAGCTTGGGCGGATCCTGCTCGCGATCGGCGAGACGTCGCCACGTGACGGCCTCGAGCGGCTGGTGTCCCACGCCACCCGGAGCGCGCGGTCGGTGTTCGGGATGATCGATGCCCGTATCGAGCTCGGGGACCCCGGCATGGTCCCGCTCGAGGAGGACATCCCAGGCGAGTCGCGCCCGATCCGGGCCGTCCTGGCCCTGCCGGACGAGCGGCTTGGCGTCCTCGTCGGCCACCTGCCGGCTACGCGGCGCTGGGATCCGGCCGACCAGGACCTCCTCGAGCTCTACGCCAGCGAGGTCGCGGTCGCCATCCGGAACCTCGAGCTGTTCGAGCAGGTGGAGCGGCAGGCCCAACAGCTCATGGAGCTGGATCAGGCGAAGGACGAGTTCCTCCGCGGGATCAGCCACAACCTCCAGACGCCGCTGACGAGCATCAAAGGCTACGCCGAGCAGATGAGCGGCGAGCGGCCCGATCAGCGGCTCTCGATCATCGTCGAGCAGACCGATCGGCTGTACCGGATCGTGCGCCAGCTCGTCTCCGTCTCCAGACTCGAGTCGGGCACGCTGAAGTCCGCAACCGAGGTGCTCGCGCTGGCGCCCCGGGTCCGGCGGGCATGGGATGCCCTCGGTTTCGCGGCGGTGCCCTTCGACCTCGCGGACGACGCGCAGGGCTGGCTGGCGATCGCGGATCCCGACCAGCTGGACCAGGTCCTCTGGGCCCTCCTCGACAACAGCGCTCGCTACGCGGGGGGAGCGGCGATTCACGCTCGCGTGGCGCCGCGGGTGGACGAGGGCCGCCTCTCCGTGACCATCGCCGACGACGGCCCCGGCGTCCGGCCGGAGGACCGCGGCCGGATCTTCGAGCGGTACGAGCGCGGCGGCGCGGGGGCCGGCGCCGAGGGCACAGGGCTCGGGCTGTACGTCTCGCGCTCGCTCTGCCGGGCGATGGGCGGCGACCTCGTCCTCGAGCCGGCGGGCACCGGCGGGACCGGTGCCGCCTTCACCATCCTGCTGCCCGGCGAGCCGCCAGAGGCCTGAGCTTGCCCCGGTAGTCCCAGGCGGGGGGTACCACCGGCTGTTGCCCGTCCGAACCAATGGCAAGGTGACGGGAAAGGTCCCCTGCGGAACCTTTGACACCTCGATGACCAACCCCTTGCGCCTCAGTTCGACGCGTTCCCGCGCGCCTGCCGCCTCGCGGTCGGAGGCGACCCTTGCGCGCCCCGACGGCGCCCGGCCGGCTCGCCACCGCAGCCGCGGCCAGAGCCTCGCGGAGTTCTCGCTGACCGTCCCGATGGCGCTCCTGATGATCCTCTTCGGGCTCGACTTCGGGCGCGTCTTCCTCGGCTGGGTGGCGCTGAACAGCGCGACCCGCGAGGCCGCCAACTACGCGGCGATGAACCCGACGGCGTGGACCGTCCCGTACAACCTCGACGTCGTCGACGAGTACGAGCGGCTGGTGGAGACAGAGGCGGCGAACATCAACTGCCGCCTTGTCTCGCCGGTCCCCAGCCCAACCTTTCCCGACGGCGTCGGAATCGGGGCGCCGGCGAACGTCTCGCTGACCTGCCAGTTCGACCTGATCACGCCGTTCATCGCCCTGATCACCGGGAACCCGATCCCGGTGAGCGCCTCGTCGGCCTTCCCGGTTCGGGCCGGGCTCATCGAGAGCGTGCCGATCGAGACGCTCAGTCCGGCGCCGACGAGCTCGGCCTCCCCGACGGGCACGCCGACGCCAACCCCCAGCCCGACGCCCACGCCCGACCCCTCGGTCCCTGCAGGGTCCCCGACGCCGACGCCGGCACCCACGCCGACCCCGACGCCGACGCCGTCCCCGACCCCGGCGACGTGCACCGTCGTCAGCCTCCTGAACACCCAGACCAACAAGATCGCGGCGAAGTGGCTCGACGCCGGGTTCTCGGGCGCGATCATCTTCTCGCCGCTGGTGCCGCCCCACTACAAGGTGGCGTGGCAGAGCCTGACCGTGGGCACGACGGTTCTCTGCTCGAGCGGCATCCAGGTCCGAAGCAGCGCGCCGTGAGCAGGTCAGCCCTCCTCCGAGGTCGAGCGGGTCGCGGCGGCAGCGGGCGATCGCCCGGCCAGAGCCTGGTCGAGTTCGCGCTCGTCTTCCCGATCATCATCCTGCTGGTCATGGCGTTCGCGGAGATCGGCCGGGCCGTCTTCGCCTACAACACCATCGCCAACGCGGCCCGCCAGGGTGCCCGGGTCGCGGCCGTGAACCAGCTCGCCGACGTCACCGAGTGCGACGCGTCTCGCCCGGTCGAGGACCCCTATGAGCCGCACTGGTCGATGCGGGGCTGCGCGATCGTCGCCGGCAAGACCATCGGGCTGACGACCTCGAACATCGGGGTCGCCTACGAGGCCCCGCCGAACACGACCCTCGACTGCGACCCGACCCTCCACATCGGCTGTCTCGCGGTCGTGACCGTGACCTACCACTTCACGCTGACGACACCCTTCGTGAGCTCGCTGATCGGGCCGTTCACGATGACCCAGAAGTCCGAGATGCCGATCGAAAGGGTGTTCCCATGACCTTCGTTCGCCGTCGCCGGGCGCAGTCCGATGCCGAGTCCGGCCAGGCGATCGTCGTCATGGTCGGCGCGATCCTGCTCTCGGTCGCCCTCGTGGCGACGATCGTCGACGGCGGCAACGTCTTCGCGATGCAGCGCGTGACCCAGAACGGCGTGGATGCCGCCGCCGAGGCAGGCGCCGTCCTCCTGGCCGAGCGTCTGGCGGGGGCGACGGCCCCCTCGGGTGGCTGGGACGTCAACATCGACGCCCGGATCCGCCAGGTCGCCGCGGCCAACAACATCGACGTCCACGCGGCCTACTACACGGACATCTGCGGCATTCCCCTGCGGTTCGACGGGACGGGATCGATCGACGACGACACCCGGGTCGAGGACCTCGACGCCGCCCTGCAGGTTGGCAACGGCTCCCACGTCCTGCCCGGTGGCACCGCGACCGCCCCGGACTGCCCGAACCGCCTCGTCGGGCCTGTTGCGGGCGTGCTGGTGATCGGTGAGCGTCAGGTCGCCACCTACGTCGCCGGGGCGATCGGGATCACCTCGTTCGAGGTGCGGACCCGCGCCACCGCCGTCGCCGGCTACCTCCAGAGCTACTGCGATGCCAGTGAGGGCCGGTACTGCGCCCTCCTGCCCGTCGCGTTCCCGACCTCCATCATCACGTGCAACGGCAGCAACAAGCCGAACGACACGGGCACGCCATGGTCGTTCGGCGTGGTCTACAAGATCCCGCTCTGCCAGAGCGCCCCGGGCAACGTCGGCTATCTCGACTGGGACCCGCCGGGCGGCGGCACGGGCGAGGTCGTCTGCTCGATCCTCACGGCGGACAACCCGGCGGTCGACCTGCCGTCCTGGCAGTACGTCACCGCGACCGGCAACACGAACGGCGGCGGCGGGGCGTGCAACATGTCGATCGAGGAAGCGATCCGCACCTATGACGGCCAGACGGTCCTCGTGCCGCAGTTCGACCTGACCTGCAACCCGGCCCACAACGGCACGCCGAACAGCAACCAGCCGGCCATCGTGACGGCGCCGAACTACGGCTGTCCGGCCGGCGACCTCGGCGGCAATGGTTCGAACCAGTGGTACCGCTTCCCGAGCTTCGCGTTCCTGCAGCTGTGCTCGACCACGATGGCGGGCTGCGGCGGTCTCCACTCCGCGTACATCGCGGGCAACAACAGCGCGACCTGCGACACCGGCAACGGCGCCACTTCCTGCCTCGTCGCGAAGTTCGTCCACATCATGGCGACCGGGACGGTGGGCGCCGGCGTCGGCTCGGGCACCGGCAACAAGGCCGTCGGAGTCCAGCTGATCAAGTAGCGCGGCGCCGGCACTCGCTAGGCTCGGGGGATGCCGAGTCGCGCCGATGCCTGGGACCTCCTTTGCGAATGGACACGAACGGATGCGTTGCGACGGCATGGGTTGGCCGTCGAGGCGGCCGTGGCCTGGTACGGCGAGCATCGGTTCGGGATCGCCGGGGACGAGCTGGAGGTCTGGCGGTCTGCGGGGTTGCTGCACGACTTCGACTACGAGCGCTTCCCGGACACCCATCCAGTCCGGGGCGCGGACGAGCTTCGCCGCCTCGGCTATCGCGATGACGTCGTGGAGGCGATCCTCGGCCATGGTGACCACACCGGCGTGCCGCGCACGAGCCTCCTCGCGAAGGCGGTCTACGGCTGCGACGAGATGACCGGGTTCGTTATCGCGGTCACCTACGTCCGCCCGAACCGCAGCCTCGACGAAGTCGACGTTCGCTCCGTCACGAAGAAGATGAAGGACAAGGGCTTCGCCAGGCAGGTGCCGCGCGACCAGCTCGAGAAGGGCGCCGATGAGCTGGGCGTCCCGTTCGATGAGCACGTCATGAACGTCGTCGAGGGCCTCAAGACCGTCCGGACCGAGCTGGGCCTCTAGGTCGTCGGGAGGAACGGGGCCCCAAGCGGGAAGAACGGCAGCCCGCCGGGGATCTGCGTCGGCACGATCGACTTCATGTCGGTCGCTCGGCCGCCGCGTGGTGGGTCGCGAGCTGCTTCGGGAACGCGAACCGCAGCTTCTCGGTGAACCGTCCCGTAGCCTGCAGGGTCACGCCCGCGAGTCTACGGCCGAACCTCGGCCAGTCCGCTGGTACGGTTCGAGGGATGCCGAACGAACGAACCTATCCCGCCCTGCCCTGCGCCGACGTCGACGAGTCGATCGCATTCTACGAGTCGCTCGGGTTCCGGAAGACGTACCGCCAGGTCCGCCCGAACCCCTACGCGGTCGTTGCCCGGGACGACATCCACATCCACCTGTTCGGGATGGACGGGTTCAACCCGGCGGACTCGTACGGGACCGCAATCGTGGTCGTGCCGGATCCGGACGCGCTGTACCGCGACTTCGCCGCCGGACTGCGCGAAGCCCGCGGCAAGCTCCCGATCTCGGGCATCCCCCGGATCCTCAGGCCCCGCAAGCGCTATGGCACCGTCCGGGGCTTCACCGTCGTGGACCCCGGGGGAAACTGGCTCAGGATCTCCAAGCTCGGTTACGTGGAGCCGGCGGAGCCGGAAAAGAGCGATGGTCTGCCTGGGATCATCGAGGTCGCCGCGCGCCTCGGCGACTCGCACGGGGACCACCAGCTCGCGCTCAAGACCCTCGAGAGCGGCCTCGCGCGACTTGGCGGCGCCGCTGCGCCGCCCGACCTGGCCAGGGCCAACCTGTACCGCGCCGAGCTGGCGGTGCGGACCGGCGATACGGAGCTCGCCCGGTCGTCCCTTGCCGCCGCGGAGGCGCTCGAGCTGGCGAGCGACGATCGCGCCGCCCTCGCGGAGGAGTTCGAGCACGTGCGGACGATCGTCGGGCAGTAGAGCCGCAGCCGGCACGCACCGGGCGTGGCCTGCGGGCACCACTAGTGCGTCTTGCTGCCTCGCGTTTCAGGCGTTATGCATCCTCGGGGACTACCCGGGAGCCCCCGACGGTCCTATAGTGCCGCCTTCGGGGGACGATTTCGGGTCCATGACCTCTTCGAGACGGTGCTCTCACTCGCCCCACCGGTATCGTAGACGCAGGAGCCTGGGGGCAAGAGCCGCGTGGTTGGACCGTCGATCACTCGACAGCCGCTTCTTGCGGTGCTGGTTGCCCTCCTCACCCTCAGTGGCGTCCTCGTAGAGGGCGCAGCGCCTCCCGCGGTCGAGGCCGGCGGTCCCGCGGCGCCGGAGTGCCAGCAGTCGCTGTTCGGATCCAAGGCGCCGTCCCTCGAGCCGTGCGCCGCCGCCGACGATGCCGCGGCGCTGGCGGTCTCCACCGACCTCCCGCCCGGCTTCCTCGAGACCGTCGTCTGGTCCGGGCTTTCGAACCCCACGGCCATCCGCTTCGCCGCCGACGGTCGGGTCTTCGTCGCCGAGAAGCAGGGCACGGTCAAGGTCTTCCAGAACCTGTCCGACGCGACGCCGACTGTCTTCAGCGACCTCCTCACCAACGTCCACAACTTCTGGGATCGCGGGCTGCTCGGCCTGGCCCTCGACCCGAGCCTGACCGGCGGTAGCGGCAACGGGTCATACGTGTACGTCCTGTACGCGTACGACCACATCCTGGGAACGCCCGGCGAAGCTCCGCGCTGGGGTGACACCTGCCCCACGCCCCCCGGCGCGGTCTCCGACGGCTGCGTGATCAGCGGTCGCCTGTCCCGCTTCGCGGTGAGCGGCGACACCATCAGCGGGACGGAGCAGGTCCTCGTCGAGGACTGGTGCCAGCAGTTCCCGAGCCACACGGTCGGCAGCCTCGCGTTCGGCCCCGACGGCGCGCTCTACGCGAGTGCCGGTGATGGCGCGAGCTTCAGTGGCGTCGACTACGGCCAGCGGGGTGGGACGTCGGTGCCCGTCGTGACGCCGGCCAACCCATGCGGCGATCCACCCGGCGGCACCCTGACCGCACCCACGGCCGAGGGCGGTGCGCTGCGCGCCCAGAGCATCCGCGGCGCCAACTTCGTCCACGCGAGCCTGGACGGTTCCATCATCCGCATCGACCCGAACACCGGCGCCGGCAAGGCCGGCAACCCGTTCGCGGGCAGCCCCGATGCGAACGCCCGGCGGATCATCGGCTACGGCCTGCGCCAACCATTTCGGATGACATTCCGGCCCGGGACCAACGAGCTCTGGCTTGGCGACGTCGGCTGGTTCGAGTGGGAGGAGATCAACCGGATCTCGAACGTGACCGATGGCGCGGCCCGAAACTTCGGCTGGCCGTGCTACGAGGGGCGTTTCCCCCTGGGCGGCTACAACGCCGCGAATCTGAACTTGTGCGAGACGCTCTATGCCCAGGGCGATGGCGCGATCGCCGCCGCGGTCTACGAGTACCACCATGACGAGGAGGTGGTCGCCAACGAGGCGTGTCCGACGGCGAGCGGGTCGTCGACCACGGGCCTGGCGTTCTACCCGGCGAGCAGCGGGTCGTTCCCGGCCTCGTACCGAGGCGGGCTGTTCTTCGCCGATCACACTCGAAACTGCATCTGGTTCATGCCGAGGAGCACGAACGGCCAGCCGAATGTCTCCGCCCGGACGGTGTTCCTCGAGGGCGCGGCGAATCCCGTGGACATCACGGTCGGACCGGGCGGCGACCTGTTCTACGTCGATTTCGAGGGCGGCACGATCCGCAGCATCGCGCCGAACAACTCGCCGATCGCCGCCTTCGAGGCCGACCCCACGTTCGGATCGATCCCCCTGACCGTCGACTTCGACGCCAGCGCCTCGTCCGACCCGGACGGCGGTCCGATCACCTATGCTTGGGACCTCGACGGCGACGGCGCCTATGACGACGGGACCGGCGTGACCGCATCCCGAACCTATGTCGTCGCGGGCGACGTCACGGTCGGCCTCAGGGTCACCGACTCCGAGCCGACGAGCGACACGGCGAGCGTGGTGATCAACGCTGGAAACCTGCCGCCGGTGCCGGTCATTAACCTGCCGACCACCGCCATGCGGTGGAAGGTCGGCGACCTGGTGTCGTTCAGCGGGTCGGCGACCGACGCCCAGGACGGCAACCTGCCGGCGTCAGCGCTCAGCTGGTCGCTGATCCTGCAGCACTGTCCTTCCGCGTGCCACCCCCACGCCATTCAGACGTTCGAGGGCGTCGCCTCGGGCTCGTTCCACGCGCCCGATCACGCCTACCCATCCCACCTCGAGCTGAAGCTGACGGCCAAGGACAGCCAGGGAAAGATCGCCTCGACGACGCGGCGGCTGGATCCGAAGACGGTCGTCCTGACCTTCGCCACGGTGCCGAGCGGGCTCGCCCTGGTGGTCAATGGCGCGTCCTCGACGTCCCCGATCTCGAAGACCGTGATCGCGGGCTCGTCGAACTCGGTCACGGCGACCACGCCGCAGAGCCGCAGCGGCTACACCTACGCCTTCTCATCCTGGAGCAACGGTCTGGCGCGCTCGCACAACGTCGTCGCCCCGGCGACGAACGCGACCTACACGGCCACCTACGCAACCACGTCGTTCGCGATCGCCGCGAAGGCCGACGCCTACGTCGCCGCCGCGAATCCCAACACCAACTACGGTGGTTCCACGGTTCTCAAGGTCCGGGACAAGGTCTACCGGAGCTTCGTGAAGTTCGCGGTCACCGGCCTCAGTGGTCCGGCGTCCTCGGCGAAGCTTCGCCTGTGGGTCACCAATCCGAGCACGGCCGGTGGCGGCGTGTACAAGGTCAGCAATTCGTGGACCCAGAGCACGATCACCTGGAACAACGCGCCAACGATCGGGAGCGCGCCGCGCCTCGCACAGCTGGGCACGACGACCACCGGCACGTGGGTCGAGGTCGACGTGACGTCGGCGATCACGGGCAACGGTTCGTTCACGTTCCGCATCTCGGGTGGCAACACCAACCAGGCGGAGTACTCGACCCGGGAGACGTCGAAAGATCCGGTGCTGATCGTCACGCCCTGACGGCCGCGCCGCACCACCGCAAGCAAGATCCGCTCGTGCCACGCGGGCTGTCCTGGTGGAGCCTCCCTATACTCGAGGTCCGGGCCGACATAGCTCAGCGGTAGAGCAGCTGTTTCGTAAACAGCAGGTCCTCGGTTCAAATCCGAGTGTCGGCTCCACTCCCCGCCCGTTCCGCCTCGCCGTGCGGAAGTCCCTAGGTCGACATCGTGACGTAGGCGGCCCGACTGGGCTGCGGCGGGAACGGGGCCCCGAAGTACTCGGTCGTCCGATGGATCAGGCCGCCCCGGAGCTCGAAGGCGCCCACGTAGTGGTACACGTCCTCGCCGTACCGGAGCGGCAGCATCATCACCCAGGTGTCGCCGTGCCCGACGATCCGCGGCTCGCCTGCCGGGACCGGCTTCACCTCGGTCGCCAGCTGCGCGGCGATGGCGTTGTCCGGCCCGATCAGCCGTTCGCCGGACTGCGGCCAGAACGCCTCGATGTCGTCGTGCATCAGGGCGCGCAGGCCGGCAACGTCACCCAGCTCCGTCAGCGCGAACAGCCGCTTGATCAGCGCTTCGCCATCGGGCGTCGCCGTCTTGGGCTTGCTCCTCCGATCGTTAGAGCAGCGAGAAGTCGGCCGTCGAGGTGATCTCCGCCGGCGGTGTGCCGATCACGATCGCGATCTCGGTCATGTCCGCCAGCTCGATCTCGTTCGGGTCGCCGGCGTAAGGCTCGCCGTTGATGTACAAGGCGATCGCCTTGTCTCCGGGGCGCAATGCTCCCCGACGCACGTCTCGGTCAGGGCGACGTCCCACTCGATGAAGAACTGGCCGAGCGTGTTCGGCGTCGGCGTTGCCGACTCCGTGTGCAGGATCCCGACGTTCCAGTGGGTGTGGAGGGGCGAGATGCACGGCGTCGCGCACGGCTCCTGGATGCCGCCATACGAGAACGTGCCGTCGGCTTCGGTGAACGGGTGGACGCCCGGGTCAACGATGTTGATCCCGATCCCGGCCGGGACGAGGATCGGCTTGCCGTCCAGGAAGATGTCCAGGTGGGCGTGGACGTGAAACTCCAGGAACTCCTTCGTCTCGGGCACGAGGCCGGCCGCGGTGGTCAGCGCCATGGCATTCGCGGGCGCCGGCCACAGCGGCGTCGGCGTCGAGCCCGGCGTCGCCGGGACCTGGGACACCTGGGCCCCCTGCGCCGGTGAGGCCGACGGCGTGCTGTTGCAACCGCCGAAGGCCGCGAGGATGCCGAGGACGACAAGGGTTCGCGTTCGGTTCAGGCGCATCCTCAACGTCCCTCCTGGGCCCGTGGGCGCGGGCGTTCTCCCCGCACGATACGACCTGACGGCGGTTCGTTTCGCGTCGATCCGGGCCGCAAGGGCTTGACGCTGATCGCCGCGGTGTGAACGCTAGGCGCGCCCAGCGGGGGGGTTGAACACCAGAGGCAGGTCACGATGGTCGGGTTCGGAGTGCTGCTCATCATCCTTGGCGTCGGTTCTCTGCTGCTCCCGATGTTCGACATCCAGTTCCAGATCATGTCGCTGCTCGACGATTACCAGCCCATCGCGGGGATCGCCATCGCGGCGATCGGCGCGGTCCTCGTATTCCTCGGCCTGCAGCGCCAGCGGCAGACGACGGTTGTCGTGCAGGAGCCGCCCCGGCAGGAGCCGCCCGCGGCCTGATCCCACCAGCGAGGCCCTCGCTCGCGCGAGGGCCTTGTCGCTACCGCAGGCCCTCTGACCTACGGCACGGGTGCGGCATCGTGCTCCGGGTCGGGCGCCTCGGGCACGGTCGTGTAGAAGGCGGTCGTGTTTGCGATGTTGCGCTCGACGACCTCAGGGTCCGCCCCAGCGGCGAGATTCGCCGCTCCCCAGGCCTTGCTGCTCCGGGTCGCGTACTCGATGCCCTCGTCCGAGAGCTGCCAGGCGATGGGGTCGTCGACCGTGGACCCCGTTCGAAGGTACAGGGACAGCCCGAGCAGGCCCTGGTCCCACCCGACCCCGACCGCGCCGGGGCCGAACTGGTCCCACATCTCCGTCGGTGTGACGGCGGCATGCTCCATCCGGAGCCGGGTGCGGCTCTCGTCGAGCGACGTCAGCTGGACCTCGACCTCCGAGACCTGTTCGGGCGTGATGTTCTCGCCGTATGCCCACGTGATCTTGAAGCGGTTCGGGCGGTTGCACTCCAGGATCTCGCCTCCGGCCTGGCCCGTGAGCTGATACCGACCGCCGATCCGCAGGTCCACCTCGATCGGCAGGAACCAGCGCGTGATTCGCTCCGGGGTCGTGAGGGCGTCCCAGACGTCGTCGATGGGCGCGTCGAGATCGCGGGTCAACGTGACGCTCTGGCCGTCGCCGGCGGGGATCGTCTTGCTGCCGACCTCGCGGCCAATGGCCTCGATCTCTCGAACGATGTCGATCATGGCGTCGTCTCTCCTGTCGTCCTAGGGGCGGGGGTCGTGGACGTGTTCGCGCGGAGGCGTCGCTCGCGCTTGCCGCGCGCGAGCTCCGTGGCGAGGGAATCGAGGCGCTGCTCCCAGAACCCGCGGAAGGGGTCCAGCCACGCGTCGAGCTCGCGGAAAGGCGGCGCGTCGACGGCGTACAGGCGGCGGGTGCCCGCCGCACGGACCGTCGCGAACCCGCTGTCGCGGAGAACCTTGAGGTGCTGCGAGACGGCCGGCTGGGAGATCCCGAACTCCTCCTCGACCGTCCCGGAGATCGCGCCGGCGGCCAGCTCACCCTCGGCGAGCAGCTCGAGAATGCGCCGCCGGACGGGATCGCCAAGGACGTCGAATGCGTGCATCGCGACGACGATACAAGGTGGGACTTATATTAGTCAACCGTAATATTGGCACGCGAGCCGGACCGGTATCGCAGAATGGCGTCGTGACCGCCCCGGAGGGAGCCGCGCTGCGACGAGAGCTGGAGCGCTGGTTCATTCGCCGAGGCGTGCCGCAGTTCATCGAGGGCTATGGCACTGAGCAGAGCATGGATCGCCGGGCGACGCCGCTGCTCTACGGCTGGCTCGTCGTCTGGGCCGCGCTCTTCTGGTCCAGCCGGCCAGAGGCGCCCTTCCCGTGGTACGTGCTCGCGGTCCTCGCCACGATGGCCTTCTTCGGGTTTGCGGACGCCCTGACGGACACCCTCCGCGGCCGATCCCTGCGCCAGGTGCCCAGCAAGTACGACCTCATCGACATCGGGCAGTTCGCGGTACTCCCGGTCCTGCCGACGCTACTCGTCGAGCGCGAGCCGGGCGCCGTGCTCTTCGAGGTGCTGAACATCCTGCTCGGGATCGGGGTGATCTACATCGTCATCGGGTTCGGGCTCCTGGACATCGCCGTCTGGGCGCTCGACCGGCTGCGGGACCAGCTGGTCCACATCGCGACGCTGCTCTCGCGCACGTTGCCGCTCCTCCTCATCCTCGTCGTGTTCCTGATGTTCGCCGCGGAGATCTGGGAGGCGGCCCACGCGATGCACGCGGGGGAGCTCGGGGCTGTCATCGCCTTGCTCGTCGCCGTGGGGAGCGTGCTGATCCTGAGCACCTTCCGCCCCGAGGTGCAGCGCCTCGAGGCAGCCCACGATTGGCCCGAAATCCGGGTCGATGCCGCCGACACGCCGGCCTCGCGCCTGGCCGAGCGGCCCGTGCCTGATGGATTTCGCGTCCCGAGCCTGGGGTGGCTCGAGCGGCGAAACGTCGAGTTCGTGGTGCTCGTGAACCAGCTGCTGCAATCGACTTTCGTGTCCCTGCTGGTCTTCCTCTTCCTCGTCGTGTTCGGGCTGATCGTCGTGCCGGCCGCCGTACAGGTGGCGTGGATCGGGGGGCCGGTGACCGTGCTGGCCGAGCTCGACCTGCTAGGCGAGCCGCGAGCGCTGTCGTCGGAGCTGGTGACCGTCAGCGCCCTGCTCAGCGGGATCGTGGGCCTGTACTTCAGCGGCCTCGCGTTGACCGATCCGACGTACCGAGCCGAGCACTTCACCGCCGTCGTTGGCGAGCTGCGGATGCTCCTGGCCGCACGGGCGCTGTACCGGGCGGAGCTGTCCCGTTCAGCCGAGCGGCGCGGCGCCACACCGGCGACGCTTCCCCCGGGCGACGTGCTTCAGCGCAGGTCGTAGCTCGCGGTGGAGCTCTGCGAAGGTGGCGCGGAGTCCGTCAAGAAGTCGTGAGGACCAGCTTCCCGCCCGCGGCCCGAGCTCGAAGACGGTCGAGCGCCTCCGGCAGCTGGCCCCATGGGAGCTCGCCGGCCACCTGCGGGTCCAGTCTGCCCTCGGCGACCAGGCGAGCCAGCGTTGCGAGGTCACGCCCGAACGGTTCCATTCCGTAGAACAGCTCGAACCCTTGGAGCCGGACGAGCGCGTCGTTGTAGACATCCCGGACGTTGAACGTAGTCGGCTCGTCCGAGGTGTTGCCGAACATGACCAACGTCCCGGAAGGGTCAATCATCGTAATCAGACGGCCCAGCAGCGGGCCGCCGACCGAGTCCACGATGAGGTCGAACCGGCCGCGAAGCAGCTCGATGTCAGTCGTGACCTCGTCCCCGCCGAGCGCTTCGATCTCGGCGACGCGCAACGGATTGCCGACCAGTGCCGTCACGTGGGCGCCGCCGAGGTGCGCGAGCTGGACCGCAAAGCGCCCCACGCCGCCTGACGCACCGGTGATGAGCACCCGCCGCCCGAGGATCGCCGGGCCGAGCCTGAGGGTCCTCAGCCCGGTCAGGCCTGCCGTCGGCAGCGCCGCAGCCTGAGCGAAGGAGACTTCGTCCGGGATCTCCGCGAGCCAGTCCGAGCGGATCGATACCTTCTCCGCCCAGGTACCGCCCGCCTTGATGCCCACAACCCGCGCCCCAGCACGCGGTCCCCCATCGACGCCCGCCAAGACGACCCCGGCGAAGTCCCAGCCGGGACGGTGGCCCTCGCTTGCGGTGAGCAGGGCTCGCGCCTCACCTCGGTTGAGGGAGAAGGCACGGACGTCAACCAGGACCTCGCCCGGGCCCGCCGTGGGGTCCGGCACGTCACGAATCGTGACCCTGCCTGGCGCGGATCCATCGACGATCAGGGCGCGCATCAGGGCAGGTAGTCGAGCGTCGAGTTTCTCCAGATCCGCTCGAGGACGTAGTGGCCGTCTCCCTCGGGGCTGGTCAGGGCCGGGCGGGCGCCGAGGATGATCACGTAGGGGTGCATCCGGACGTTCACGAGCCGGTCGCCAACGAACTTCTGCTCGAGAATCACGCCCTCCTGGAGGTTCTGGAAGAAGTCCTGCCCGAAGACGTAGTTGCCCGGACTGGCTAGGGCGCTCAGGACGCCGCCATCCGGCTGGGCGAGGAGAAGCATCGGGCCCGCGACGTGCGTCCCGGCGCCGACCACGTGGTCGCAGCCGAGCTCCTGGAACCAGCCGAGCTGCCTGATCTGCTTCGGGAGCAGCTCGTCGTGATACTCGCGCCCGCCCCACCACTGGGGGTCGCACATGATCACGTTGGCGCCGGCGTCGCGGGCGCGGCGGACGGCCTCGCGGATGTTGGGCCTCGTGATCCACGGGACGCCGGCGGTGTCGGCATCGGCCCTCGCCACGCCACCCACGTCGTTGAAGGCCACGAACGCGACCTTGACGCCCGCGACCTCCACGTACGCGGGCTCGAGACCTTCGTCGAGGTTCATCCCGAGCCCGGTCCTAGGCAGGCCGTGCTTGTCGAGGATCCGGAGGGTGGAGCGGATGCCCGCGACGCCCCGGTCGCTCATGTGGTTGGCCGCGAGATACACGGCGTCGATACCAAGCGTGTTCTGCCACTCCTTGACGACGTCCTCGGGGACCGCGAAGGACAGGCCGTTCCCGGGGTTCGGGCGCCAGTCCTTGGTTGGCAGGATCGGGCACTCGTGGTCCGCGATCGCCACGTCGGCGCGCTTCTGGACCTGCCCCACCACCCCGTCGCTGCCCGTCTCGACCGGCTCCACGAAGAGGTTGCGATCGATCCCTGGCGGCGGATTCGGGTTCAAGCGGGGCTTCCGGGTGTACTTCGCCGTGCCGCCGCCGAAGACCCAGTCCCAGCCCTTGCCGTTCGTGACCGCCTGGCGGGCCGCGTAGCGATCGGCGCAGAGGCTCCCGATCGAGGTCATCGTCCAGACCTTCGAGGCGTCGTACTGGAGCCAGCCCGGGTCCAGGGCGGCCTCGCCCGTCGCGGCCCCGACGATGGGGTACGGCAGGGCGCGCGCCTCCGGGTCCCCGAACAGGTCGGCCCCGAAGAGCCCGAACGGGCCGTCGCCGTCGATCGGCAGGACCTTCGTGGCCGGCTGCACCAGGCCCGGGGGCAGGAGGGCGATCACGTCCTGGTCGGCCTCGATCGCGGACGCGATGGCATCTGCGGCGACACAGGTGCCTGTCACCTCGAGCGCCGGCTCCGTGACCGCGATCCCGCAGGGCACGACCAGCGTGCCGTCGCTCGCAAGCGCTTGCAGCTCGCTGAGCTTGATCACGGGCTTCAGGGTCTCGAGGCCCGTCACCACGGCGAGCGGGAAGGCCGCCGGCGCAACGAGGGTCGGGCTCGGGATTGGTGCGGGGCTCTCGCCCGGCGCCAGGGTCGGCGAACCGCTCGCAGGCGGGTTCGTCGGGGCCACGGGACTGCCTATCGGCGTCGGGTTCGGGCTCGTCTCGCACGCGGCGAGGGCCGCGACGAGCAGGACGCCGACCACGCGGCGCCCCGGAAAGGCGTGCACGGCGGGATGGTAGTCGGGTCTCGCCGGGAATGCCGCCGACCACGTGTGAAGCCCAGTCGCGGCGTGCCGCCCGGGCCTCGTCTAGGCTCCGGGCGTGCGAACTGCCCGGGGGTTGCGCGTGCTCATGCTCGCGGCCGTGCTCGGCCCGGCCCTGCTCGCCGCGCCAGGTGTCGAACCGCCACCCGTGAGCGCAGTCGGGCCGCTTCCCGATTGCCGCCTCGACGACATCTTCACCGAGCCGCGCGACTACGACGACTGGCGGATCACCCAGGTCGACTGGATCCTAAGCCTGGGGCCGAAGTACCGGCCCAAGGATCTCGTCTCGGTTCGGGACGGCGGGGTCGCCGGTGGTGGCCTGATCCGCGAGGTGGTCATCGAGGACCTCAAGGCGATGGCCGCAGCGGCCGAGAAGAACAGCACGCCGCTGGTCGCGTGGAGCCCGTTCCGGGGCTACAAGCAGCAGGTCGCGCTGTTCAACGGCTATGCCGGCTGGAACGGCGAGCGGTACACGAACTTCAAGGACGCCGTGACGTTCTCGGCTCGCCCGGGGCACTCCGAGCACCAGACGGGATTGACGATCGACTTCGTCGCCGTCGGCGACACGGGCCTGACCAGCAACTGGGAGGTCACCCGGACTGGCGCGTGGATGGCCAGGAACGC
>JBKKDM010000160.1:0-58367 GCA_046707905.1 Candidatus Limnocylindrales bacterium | reverse complement strand
TCGCGGGCGCGGCGGCCCATGCCCTGCTCAACCTCGACGAGCCGATCAGCGGCGCCGCCGGCCTCGTGCTGCTCGGGGCCGCCCATCACGATGGCTGGCCGTTCCCGGAGGGCGGCGCGGGCAGGATCACGGCTGCGCTCGTGGCCGAGGCGGAGGCGCTCAGCGTCGAAATTGCCACGAACCGCCCGGTCCAGACCCTCGCCGACCTTCCGGCGAGCCGCGTCGCGGTATTCGATACCGGCCCGCGGGCGCTCGCGGACGTCGCCGGCAACCGCCTGCCGTCGGGCTACCGGCGGCGCCTCCGCGGCTTCCGCTACGGGGCGTCCGTCTTCAAGGTCGACATCGCGCTGGACGGCCCGATCCCGTGGCAGAACGAGAGCGTCGCGCTCGCGGGCACGGTCCACCTCGGCGGGACCTTCGAGGAGATCGCCATCTCCGAGGCGGATGCCAACGCGGGCCGCCTCAACCCGCGACCGTTCGTCCTGCTCGCGCAGCAGAGCCTGTTCGACCGAACGCGGGCCCCGGAGGGCAAGCACGCGATCTGGGCGTACTGCCACGTGCCCCACGGCTCGAGCGCCGACAGAACGAACGCCATCATCGGGCAGGTCGAGCGCTTCGCGCCGGGGTTCCGGGAGCGGATCCTGGCCATCAAGGCCACCAGCGCGGCGGATCTCGAGGCTTCCAACCCGAACAACGTCGGGGGCGACATGTCGGGCGGGCGGATCGACATCCGGCAGCTGTTCACGCGGCCCGTGGCCCGTCTCGATCCGTACTCGACGCCGGATCCGCAGCTCTTCCTCTGCTCGTCATCGACCCCGCCGGGCGGCGGCGTCCACGGCATGTGCGGCTGGCACGCGGCACACTCTGCGTTGCGGCGGCTGGACGCCAGCTGAAGCGTCGCGCCGCGGCGCCTGCGACCCGGAGATCAGATGAGCAACCTCAAGGACCTCGCCGACTTCCCGCTCCTTGCGATCTGGGGCGAAGCCGTCCGGGCGCGGCGCGTCCAGGGCGAGCGGATCACGCTGGCGGTCGTGGAGCTCGCCCCGGATGCGGTCGTCCCGGAGCACCGCCACGACAACGAGCAGCTCGGCATCTGCCTGCAAGGCTCCGGGACGTTCACGATCGACGGCGAGACCCGGGAGATCGGCCTGGGCACGACCTGGCGAATCATCGGCGGCCTGCCGCATGACCTCGTGGTCGGTCCGGAGGGCGCCGTCGTGATCGACGTCTTCACGCCCGTCCGCGACGACTGGGATGATCGGGCGACGGTCGACGGCGCCACGCCGCGCTGGCCGGACGCCTGATCGAGCGAGCTCCCGTGCCCCTGTACCGCGTCCGTCGAAACCTCCCGGAGCTGGTCGAGCCGGCGGTGGTGGTCGCGCTCGACGGCTGGGTCGACGCCGGCAGCGCCGCCACCGAGGCGGCGACGACGCTCGGGGCCAGCGGCCGGGTCATCGCGACGTTCGAGGCGGATGCGATCTTCGACTACCGGGCACGCCGCCCGACCCTCGAGATCCACAACGGCAAGCCGCGAACGCTCCAGTGGCCGGCGCTGGAGCTCCGCGCCAGCCGCGTCGGCGAGCGAGACATCCTCGTCCTGTCCGGCGCCGAGCCGGACTACCGGTGGCACGAGCTGTCGGCCGACATCTCGACGCTGGCGCTCAAGCTCAACGCGTCGCAGTGGATCAGCCTCGGCGCGATCCCGGCGGCGGTGCCGCACACCCGCCCTGTGCCGATCCTCGGGACCGAGTCGCGCGCCGGGCTGCTGAAGGGTGGCGTGCTCCCCGGGCCCGAAGGAATCCTCCGGGTCCCGGCGGCCTTCATCTCGGTGCTCGACATCACGGTCGCAAAGGCAGGGATCGGGTCGGTCGGGTACTTCGCCCAGATCCCGCACTACGTCTCCGGCGAGTACCCGCAGGCGTCGATCGACCTGCTGCGGGCGCTGGGCCGGCACCTCGAGCTGGAGCTCGACGTCGGGCGCCTGCCCGAAGAGGCCCGCCTCATGCGGATCCGCCTCGACGCCGCCGCCGCGCGCGAGGAGACCACGAAGACCTACGTCGAGCGACTCGAGACGCTCGTCGACGAGGCCCGGCTGCCGTCGGGCGACGACCTGATCAGCGAGATCGAGCAGTTCCTCCGCGAAGGCGGACAGCAGGGTGGGAGCGGGAGGCCGAATTGAGCGAGGAACGGGCGCCGGACGAGGTCGATGCCGCGATGCCGCCGGTGCTGATCCTGGGCCGGGACACCTGTGAGGACACGATCCGGTCCCGCGACTACCTGCGCCTCCAGGGCATTCCGTACGTCTACCGGAACGTCGAGCTGGATGCCGACGCCGACGCCTGGAACCGCTCCTTCAACGGCGGCGAGCGGCGAACGCCGGTCATCCTCGTCGGCGATCCCCAGGATCCTTCATCGGTCCTGGTCGAGCCCTCCGACGACGACCTCGGGGCCGCGATCCGCGGCTAGGGCCGAGCCGCCGTCGCCCGCGATGAAGCGGGGCGCCGCTCAGAGGTAGCGGAGGACCCCGCCCCGGCGCGCCCGGATGCAGCGATACCGGGCCGACAGCGGGTACAGGATCGCGATCCCCGTGACCCAGAGCAGGTAGACGACGGGCAGCGGGAACCCGGCGTCCGGCGGGATGTTGAAGAAGCGCTCCGGCGGCGTCATGAAGTGCCACGCGATGTCCTGCCCAGCGACGGCCTCCGCGAGCACCGACAGTCCGTGGGCCACGTACCACTGGAGCAGGTAGAAGAACAGCGGGACGCCACCGAGCACCGCCAGCCACCGAGCGGGCGCCCGCAGGGAACCGGACGAGCCCGCACGGTCGAGCGCCGCGAGCAGGAGCAGCGCTGGTCCTAGCGTCATCGCGAGGAAGTCGAGCGATGGCGGGTACTTCTCGGCGTTGAGGAACGAGAGCACGGTCGTCAGCGTGTCCGGGTACGTCTGCCAAGGGCGTGGGTCGCCGTAGTCGTTGAGAGCCCGAAGCGCCACCCAGGCGAGGGTGGTTGCGACGCCCAAGCCGAGGAGCAGCCGGCGGCGGCGCGACCCGTCCCACCCGTACAGGCGGCCGAGGACGTAGCCGACGGCGATCACCCCGATCCACGGAATCAGCGGATAGAGGACGAACAGGTCCGGCCCGGTCTCCGAGAAGACGGCGATGTTGTCGCGCTGGTGGAGGATCGCCCAGAGCAGCTGCTCGTCCGGAGCCGCCTCGAAGCGATCCAGGAGGTTGTGCCCGGCGATCACCGCGAGCCCGACGCCGGCGATCGCGAGATCCGGCAGGAACACCAAGCCGGCGAGGACGACCATCGAGACGCCCAGCACCCAGATCACCTGGAACATCCCGAGGAATGCCGGATCGGCGTTGAACCAGATCCCGACCCGGACGACGGTGAGCTCCAGCACGATCAGCCAAAGGCCTCGAATGACGAGGAAGCGGGCGATCTCGCCGCGGCTCCGGCCCGCCAGGACCTGCAAGCGCGCCGACGCCCCTGCAAGCAACACGAAGATCGGGGCAACGAAGTGGGTGATCCAGCGGGTCAGGAACATCGGCGCGTCCGCCTGCTCCAGGTCGGTGGGGTCGAACAGGAGCGAGTCGGCGTGCGCGAAGTCGCGGGTGTGGTCGAGGACCATCATGACCATCGCCAGCCCGCGAAGGATGTCGACCGCCGCGACGCGCCCGAGCGGCGCCTCCCAGGTCACTCGAGCACGTGGAGGTCGAAGTCGCCGTGGAGCGGAGGCAGGGCCGGCACCGACCACGACTCAGTCGCCGGCTCGAGCGCCCACAGCGCGTCCTCGCGCCGGACGTAGGCAAACGTGCCCTCGGGGCTGAAGACCACTCGCTTCAGGCCCTCGGGCGCAATCAACTGGCTCCCAGTAATCGAGTGACTGATCGGCTCGGAGATGGCGAGGAAGAACAGGTCCCCGCCCGCGGCTCCGGGCACGACGCAGATCACACCGAGGTGGATCGCGTCCGGCGTGAACGTGGGCGCGCCGCATCCCCCGTGGACGGCTCCGAGCGCGTTCACCTGCCCTCCCTCGCGGGCCATCACGCAGAAGCGATCGGCGTCGCCGCCATCTGGCGTGGGCTCCGAGCCACACCCGAACGCGAGCTGGGTCCCGTCAGGGGACCACGCCGGATTCGAGACGTCGATCGGATCCATGGTGGCGCCCTCGGACGTGCCCGTGGCGACGTCGAGCATGCCGAGACGGCCCAGCCCGTCGGCGCCGCGGGCCACGAACGCGATCGTCGCGCCGTCTGGCGACCAGGCCGGGGATCCATAGTCGATCTCGGGATCGGCCAGCAGCGTGATGACCGGCGGGAACGTCGCGGCCTGGTCGTCCGGCGGGATGGTGCTCACGAGACACAGCCCCCCAAGGCCCTCCGGCCTGGGGCTCTCCACATCGCCTTGGTCGACGGCGGGCTCGGCGCAGCGATAGACGACCTGGCTGCGGTCGGGCGCAAGGCTCGGAGCGCTCTCGTCGATCGTGCGGTCGGTCATGGTCAGGCGCCGTCCGATGCCCTCAATCGCGACCTCCAGGTCGCAGGCCGGGTTGCACCCGGTGAAGATGCCGTACAGGTCGGGCCCGGCATAGGCGGTGGCGCCGCCGCCCGGCGAGCGCGAGGCGATCGGGCCGCCGCTCGGACCAGGCCTGGGGCCGGCCGTCTCCGGCGGCGCGAAGGACTTCGCCACGAGCATGCTGGTGGCGAAGAGGGCGACCGCCACGAGCAACGACCCGAAACGAGCGACGAAGGCTGGGCGCCCGGTCAAGGGACGCGGCGGGACGGGCGTCGACGAAGGCGTTGGCGGAGTCATCGGCTCACCTACGCGCGGTGGCCGCGGTTCGTTCCGGCTTAGTCGCGGTGGAGCCGGAGCATCGCCTGGATCGCGGCGAGCTTCGGCGCGAACTCGTTGCGGATGACGTTGACCGCGTCGCGGTCGAGATCAAGCTCCTTCGCGATCTGCTGGAACGTATTCGACTCGTCGGCGGTGATCGTGTCGTCGGCGGACCCCACGAGGTAGCAGCAGCGCAGCAGCGCGAGCTTGTCCTCCGTAGATGCCAGTTCCCGGAACTGGCGCGTAACGAGGTAGTCCTCGGTGCCGCTGTACAGCAGTGACTGGTTGCGCGCGATCTGGGCCACCAGCACGGCCTGCGCCTCCGGCAGGCCGCCGTGCTCGGCGACGAGCTGCTCGATGGCCGCCACCTCGGCGTGGCTGATGTCGAGGTCGGCGGCGGCCGCCCGGGTCAGGATGTAGGCGAAGGCCGCGAGGTACCGCGCCCTGTCGACCGGCAGCGCGTCCAGCTGGCCGGCGATCCGGCGGACGGTCTCCGTGTCGCTCGGGTCGGCCGGGAACGGTCGATCCGTCGCGCCACCGGATCCGGGCAGGAACCTTCGCAGTGCCATGGGGCGAGTATGCCTAGCGCGGCGGGAGGAGGTCGCCCCGGACGAGGTCCTCGACCTTCACCGGGTTCGGGACGAGTGGCGGGCTGCCGGCCGGCGCCTGGGCATCCAGCTGCTCAAGGAACGTGATCGAGGCTGCCCAGCCCGCGCGATCGATCGCCCCGAGCGGCTCCGAGCCTGTCGGGTCGCGCCACGTGGCAATCGTCGCGTCGAGGATCGCCGCCTGGGTCTCGCGATCGCTCGCGAGCTCGGGGACGGCCGTGATCGCCGCCTCGACGCCGGCGCGCGGATCGGCCGCGATGAGGTCCATCGCCCGGATGGTTGCGCCAATGAAGCTCTTGATCGCCGCCTGCTTCGACTCGAGGGTCGCTGTCCCGGCGATCAGGCCCGGGCCCGGCAGGGGCACGAACTGGTCGACGTGCAGGACCACCGCTTGCACGCCGGTCCGCTCGAGCTGGACGGGCTCGTTGTTTGCGAATCCGGTCGCCGCATCGACGGCGTCCTGCTGGACGGCGACGCCCTGGCCGAACTCGGGGTATTCGACGACCGTAACGTCGTCCGGTGTCAGTCCGGCGGAGTCGAGCAGCGCCTGGAGCATGATCCAAGACGAGCCGTACTTCCCGGGGATCCCGATCTTCTTGCCGGCGAGATCTGCGGCCGTGGTGATGCCCGATGACGCCTTGGCGAAGACGATCGACGGGTACGTGCCATAGATCGTCGCGAGGTATCGGATCGGGATGGCCTGGCTCACGGCTGGGATCACGGAGGTGCCGTCGGCGACGCCGATGTCGAGCGCGCCCTGTCCGACGAGCGTCACCAGGTCGGGGTCGATCTTGTTCTCGAACGTGACCGCCACGCCGGCCGCGGCGTAGAACCCGCGCTGCTGGGCGAGATAGAACGGCGCGAACTGGACGCTCGGGATGTAGCCGAGGCCAACCCTGAGGTCCACATCCGGCGCGAGGGTCTCACCGAAGGTCGATGGGGCTGGCCTGGCGCTGTCCATGCAGGCGGTAGCGACGAGCATGGTCACAACGAAGGCAAGGGCAGGGGCGCGGCGGGGCATGCGGTTCTCCAGCTTGGGGGCGGTCATCTGGGTCGGACGAGGAGACGCTCGGCGAAGACGACGAGGCCGTACAGGGCGATGCCGAGGAGCGCGATGGTCAGTACCGTCGCGAACATCAGCGGGGTGTCAAAGATGCCTTTGGCGATGTTCACCAGCAGGCCGAGACCGCGATCGGCGCCGGCCCACTCCCCCACGATCGCGCCCACGACCGCGAGCGTCACACCGACGCGGAGGCCGCCGAAGATCGAGGGGAGCGCGGCCGGAATCTCGAGGCTGGTCACGACCTGGCGGCGCGTCGCCCGGAGGCTGCTCGCCAGCTCGAGGAGGCGGTCGTCGACCCCCCGAATTCCGACCATGGTCGCGATCGCGACCGGGAAGAAGACGATCACCGAGCAGATCACGATCTTGGCGCCGATCCCCGGCCCGAACCACAGCGCCAGGAGCGGCGCGAAGATCAGGATCGGGGTTGCCTGCGCCGCGACCAGGTAGGGCGAGAGCAGCCGTTCCGCAAGCGGAAGCCGCGCGAGCAGGTAGCCGACGATCACGGCTGACGATGCACCGACGCCGAACCCGGCAAGGGTCTCGACGAGGGTTCGCAGGAAGTGGGGAGGAATCGTCCCGTCGAGCCAGGCGTCTACGAACCGCGCCCCGACGACCTCTGGCGCGGGCAGGATGAACGGCCGGTAGTCGCCGACGAGAACGAGGAGCTTCCAGCCGAGCACGAATGCCGCGAAGGCGAGGGCGGTGGCGAGGGCCGCCGGGATTCGCGGTGCGTTCGTGCGGGGCGCCGTGACCGCCGTCACGCCGCGGCCTCCCCGGTTGCGGCGCTGCTTTCGTCGCCGAGGTGCAGGCGGATCGTCGCCGCGGTCTTGGTGACCACCGCGGCATCGAGGTCTGCAAGCGACCGCGGGCGCGGCAGGTCGACTGCCACGTCCGCGACGACGCGGCCCGGTCGGGCCGAGAGCACGACGACCCGATCGGCGAGGAAGATCGCCTCCTGGACCGAATGCGTGACGATCAGCACGGTCGCGCCGGTGTCGCCGGCGATGGCGAGAAGCTCCACGTTCAGCCGCTCCCGCGTGAGCTCGTCGAGGGCGCTGAACGGCTCGTCGAGCAGGAGCACCGCCGGCTCGGTTGCCAGGGTCCGCGCGAGCGCCGCGCGCTGGCGCATCCCGCCCGATAGCCGGCTGGGGATCACCGCGGCCGCTCCCTGGAGGCCGACCGTTGCCAGGAGTGCTGCCACGCGTTTCTCGCGCTCCCGGACCGGAAGGCCGGCGAGCTCCAGCGGGTACGCGACGTTCTGTGCGGTCGTGCGCCACGGCAGCAGGCGCGGCTCCTGGAAGACGAGGCCGACGCGTGGGCTGGGACCAGCCACTGCCTCGCCATCGATCGAGACCGAGCCGCGATCCGGTGCGAGCAGCCCCGCGACCACCCGAAGCAGCGTCGACTTGCCGCTGCCGTTGGGCCCGATGAGCGCGACGACCTGGCCCGGCTCGATGTCGAGGTCGACTCCGCCGAGGGCCGCAAGGCGAGCCTTCCCGGCGACCGGGAACGTCACCGCGACGTCGCGGAGCTCGATCCGAGCGCTCACGCGACAGCCTCCGCGACTCGCAGCTCAGCGCGGGCCAGGATCGGCGCGATCGCCGGATGGAGCCCGACGTACGTCTCGAAGACGCGGTCGTAGATCGACGCTCGGTCGGGATCCGGCTCGAAGCGTCGGTCGATCGAGGTCATGGCCCGGATCGCGGCGGGAAGATCGGGATGCGCCCCAACGCCCACTGCCGCGACGATCGCCGCTCCGACAGCGGCCGTCTCGCGCACCCGCGGGACCTCCACGGTGAAACCGGTCACGTCGGCCTTGATCTGGTTCCAGCCGTGGTCCGCCGCGGGGCCGCCGCAGGCGCGCATCGCCGTCACGGTGAGGCCCGCGTCCAGCATCGGCCGGGCCACGTGGCGAATGGCCAGCGCCGCGGCCTCGAGAATCGCGCGGGTCAGGTGCGCCCGCCCATGGCCCAGCGTGAGGCCGACGAACGCGCCACGAGCATGCGGATCCCACAGCGGCGACCGCTCGCCCGCGAGGTACGGCAGGAAGACGACGCCGTCGGCGCCGGGCTCAATCGCAGCTGCCTCCGCAAGCAGGTCGGGGACCTCGACGGCGCCGCCGAGGACGTCACCGGCGAACCAGTCGAGCGCTGCCCCCGTTGCAGCCATCGCCCCGCCGACGGAGAAGCGGCCGAGCAGCGGCGCGGGCGTGGTGAAGCCCCCGGCGACGGTTACGGGGCGATCGGCATAGACGCCGAAGCCGCCGGCGGCACCGCCGACATCGATCGCGTCGCCGACCTCGAGCATGCGGGCGCCGTGGAAGCTCGCGAAGGCGTCGACCAGGCCTGCGACGACCGGGATGCCGGACACGAGCCCGAGGTGACCGGCCGCTTCGGGGGTGAGCCCGCCGAGGACCGCGCCGGTCTCGATCTCGGGCGGGACCTTCTCGAGATCGAGGCCCGTGCCGGCGAGCGCGCCCCGAGGAATCGCGTCGCCGCCCTCGACGAGCGTCGTTGCCGCAGTCCCGGTGAGCCGGAGCGCCAGCGCTTCCCAGGAGTTCAGGTACCAGCGAGCGCGCATGGCGTTTGCCGGCTCGTTCCGCTGGAGCCAGAGCGCGGCGGGCAGCACGCCGAGGGCCCAACCCCGGAGGCCGGTGGCGGTCTCGAGCTCGTCGCGCTCGGCGACGGCGCGGCTGTCGAGCCACAGGATCGCTGGGCGAACCGCGACGCCCGTCGAGTCGACCGCGGTCAGCGACGGTCCGTGGCCGGTGACGCAGATCGCCGCGGGTTCCAGCTTCGACCCCAGGGTTGCCTCCGCTGCGGCGAGCGCCTCGCCCACGGCTCGACGAAGCCCCGACCACCATGCGTCCGAATCCTGTTCGGCCATACCGGCCGCCGGATCCACGGACATGGCGTGCTCCGATCGCCCGAATCCGATCGGCGTCCCATCCGAGCCGATCAAGCCGGCCTTCGTCCGGGTGGTCCCAAGGTCGATGCCGAGGAACGCCTCGCGCCTGGTCATGCGGCGACCTGGCCTGCCGCATCGAGGATCGCCTCGGCGGTGTCGACATCGGTCACGAGCGTGTTCACCAGCCCGCCACGGAGCGCCCCGAGGATCGGCGCCACCTTGCCGGGACCGGACGCGACGCCGATCACGACCGGCACCCGTGGGAGTAACCGCGCATCAAACGCCACGGCGCGCGCGCGGAGCGATGGCGCCACGAAGGTGCCGGCGGCGTCGAACGGCGCGATCAGGACCTCGCCGACCGCGGCCCCGCTTCGAATCTCGCGCATCGCCTCCGGACCGACGCTTGCCTCGCTCCACGCCGGCCCGCCGATCCCGAGGAGCGCGACGTCCAGCCGCTCCCAGCGGTCGATCACGCTCCGGACGCCGGGGTGGGCACAGAGCGCGTCGCGGACGCTCGCGTCGTCGAGCAGCCCGGGCGAGTGGAGCGCGAGGACCGTCGTACCGAGCGTTTCGCCGATCCGCCGGAACGGCTCCGTGCCGGCGCCGGGCCGCCAGAAGCCGCCACAAAGCGGAACGACCGTTGCGTCGACCTCGGTGGCGTCCGGAGCGAGCTCGTCGGCCACCGCTGAGACCGCCGCGCCCTCACCGATCCCGACCACCTGGCCGTCGCGAATCGCGCCGCGGAGAACCTGGCCGGCCAGGCGCCCGACTCGCCGTCGAGCAACCTCGGGCGAGCCGTCGAGGCTCGGCGCGAGATGTGCAGCGCGAAGGCCGAACCGCCGCTGCAGCTCGTCCGCGGCCGGTGAGGCGGCCTCCGTCGCGTCCACGATCCGGATCTCGACGACGCCCTGGGCGCGCGCCTCCTTGAGCAGCCGCGAGACCTGCGGCCGAGTCACGCCAACGAGCGATGCGATCGCCTCCTGCGTCTCCCCGAGCTCGTAGTACAGGCGGCTGACCCGGACCAGGGTGGCGAGGTCGCTCACCGCCAGGTCCAGCCGTTCTCAGGCCAGCCGTGGCATGACCGGGCGACCGTCGCGCACGTTTGTTCAGAACGAATGTGCATCTGGCGAATCATCCGGCGCGGTGAGCGTGCCGTCAACCGGAGCTTCCGCCCTCCGCCAAAACCTATGCCAATCGCCACATGTGCGAGGGCGCCGCCGGCGAATGGACGACGCGCGAAAGCGCGACCAACGAACCAAGGCCGCGGGGTTATGTGCCGATTGGCATGAGATCTCGGCGTCGGGGACGAGGAGGGACCGCGGGCGCCGGTCAGGCCGGATCGGCCACCGGATGCACCGGGTCGGCCACGCCGTAGCCGTCTACCACGATCTCGATCAGCGGGCTCCATCGCAGCATCGGCTCGGCGTCGCGGCGCCAGACACGCGCGACCTTCTCGAGGATCTCGCGGCGCTCGTCGGTGTCGGTGATCTCACGCGCCGTGGCGTGCAGGTCGGCGGTCACGAGCTGCTTGAGGTGGACCGTCAGGTTCGGGTCGGCGCGGAGGTTCAGCAGCCAGGCGCGCTCGCGCTGCAGGTTCGGCGTCCCGGAGATGTACAGCCGGCCGCCGAAATTGTGGAACACGATCTCGAGCCGGCGCGGCTCGCCGGTCCGGCGGCCGGTCGTCGTGATGTCGATCGTGTGGCCGTGGCCCAGCGCTCGCCAGACGGCGGGGTCGAGCTGGGCAACCGTGGGTTCAGCGGCGTCCGTTGTTTCGGGCATGCGGTAGGGCGTCCTCGGGTTGTCAGGCTGGTAGTTGACGACGCAACGATCATCCCACGTCGGCGGCCGCCGCACAAGGTGTCGGCGTGCGAGGCGCGGGCGCGACCGAGGCCGCGCGCTCAGACGCGCTTGCCCTGGGCCCGCTGCTCCGCCTTGTAGGCCCGCTTCCCCGCCTGGTACGTCGCCAGCGCCTCGGCCGTATCGACATCTCCGAGCGTCGGGTGCTGTGGGAGGACGTCGGCCATGCCGGGCAGCTCGATCCCGAGCCGCTTCGCGAGCACCGCCAGGATCGTCTTGGCCTTCATCGGGCCGATCCCCGGCAGCTCGAGCAGGCGCCGCTCCAGGTCCTTGCCGTCGGTCGCGTCGCCCCAGATGCGCGAGGCGTCGCCCTCGTAGTTCTCCGCGATCGCCGCCGCAAGGGCCTGGACCTTCCCCGCCATCGAGCCCGGGAAGCGGTGGATCGCCGGGCGCTCGCGGAAGACCCGGTCCAGCTCCGCCGGGTCGGTCGCCGCGATCTGCCTCGCATCGAGGTGGCCCAAGCGCGCCCGCATGTCCAGCGGCCCGGAGAAGGCCTTCTGGACCGTGACCTGCTGGTCGAGCGCGAAGCCGATGAGCATGGCGAGGGCGTCGCTCGAGACGAGCTCGTCGGCCTCGTCGTTGCCGGTGAAGGGAAGTCGGGCGGTCATTCGAGGCGGGCCTCCAGCGTGGGCCTTCAACGATCGGGCCGGCAGCGTATCGCGGCCCCGGAATGCGAGCCGCTTGCAAGGCCCGTGAAAGGTCGAGGGCTTGCCACCGGGCGTAGGATTCGGGGCAACGGAGGTCTGCTCGAATGACGGATCGACGCCGCTCCCCGGCTCCCGAGTCCGGACGCAGGTTGATGACCAAGCCGGTCGTTGACCTGGCGAAAAGCGCGGACGTGTCCCGTGGCGCGAGCAACCTCGCCACCGTGCCCCGAGCGGGCAACTACAGCTCTGACACCCGCGCCGGCAGACCCTGGTGATCCGGGGTGCGCCGATGGCGGTCCGGATCACCGTTTCGAACCGGGAATGCAAGAACGAAGACCCGCGCTCGCGATGAGCGCGGGTCTTGTCGTTGCGGCGTGGGACCGATCGGCAGTCCCGCCGCGGTTGTTTGCTCATGTACGCGGCAGGGCCGGGATTCGCTCCCTAGCCCTGCCCGGCAAGCCGGCGTCGAGCAGCCGGGCGGACGACGTGTCGCGGGTCTCCGGCGAGCCGCTCGCCGAGCGCGATGACCGCCGCTCCGGCGCGCTGCCGAAGCGAATGACCGGCTCGCGCCTCGATCGCCCTCACGGCCGTGGCGGCTTCGAGGTCCTCGCACGTTGCCGAGCGGTCGCGCGTCGAATGGTTGCCGGCGACCCAGAGGGCCAGCCCGGCATCTTCGTGTCGCATGTCGTTCCCCCTTGGTTCTACTCGAGGACGATCCGGACACCGTCGCCGTCGGGGTCCTGGACGTCGAGGATCGGGCCGTGGGCGCCGGACGTGACCGCGTCCTCGACCTCGGCGATCTGCTGGCTGGAGAGCCCCGGCACCCGGGACAGCGCGAACCGCCCGAGCGAGATCGGGATCCGCAGGTCGACGACGCGCCGGCCTCGCTCGCGGACCTCGATCCGCGCGAACCGCGGGCTCTGACCGGTGTTCGTAGCCGGCCCGAGATCGGCACCGAACTGCGGTGGCGTGGGCGGCGTCGGCGCGACCGGAGCACCGGGCGGGCCCCCCGGAAATGCCTTGGGCTTCCGCTCCAGCGCCTCGAGGATGGGCGCCGCCTCCTCGGCGGACAGCTTGCCCTGGGCGACGAGCTGGAGGACCTGCTCGAAGGCCTCGCTCATCGGAGCACCTCGTCGAGCTCGCCGAGCCGATCGCCGGCCTCGGCGACGCTGATCTCGCCACGCTCGAGGCGCCGGAGGATTTCCAGGCGCCTGGCGTCGGCATCGCCGCCCGAAGCGGTCGCAGTCGCGGCGGCGGCATCGGTGGTCGTACCGCCCTCGTTCTCGTCCATCGGTGTCTCCTTGAGGATGGGCGCGGCGTCGCGCGGCTCGGCGACGTGGAGGTCGCCGGACACCGAGCGGAAGGACAGCGTCGGGCCGGGGCGGCCAACGACGATGACGCGCCGGCCGAGCTGCGACTCGCGCTTGCTCGGCAGGTCGCTCGAGAGATCTCCGGTGATCGTCTCGGCCTCGATCCGGATCCCCGTGCGTCCGACGATCTGGACGTCGCCGCTGATGGTTCGGAGGGCAAACGGCCCGTCCCCACGCAGCTCCGCGTCGATCTGCATGTCGCCGGACGTGGTGCCGAGGTCCATGCGTCGGAGGATCGGGACCCGGAGCTCCACGTCGCCGGACACCGTCCGGCCCTTGAAGTCGAGCGGCGCCGGACCCTCGATCTCGAGGTCGCCCGACACGGTCTCGACGTCGACGGCACCCGAAAGCCGCTGCAGGACGATCTCGCCAGAGGCCGTCCGGAAGGACTTTGAGCCGTCCAGGTCGCGGGCCTCGATGTCGCCGCTCTGGCTCTCGATCGAGACGTTCGCACCGTGCGGGACCTCGATCTCGAGGTCGACGCTCTCACCGCGGCCGAAGATGCCGAAGCCGAGCTTCTCAGCCTGGCGGATCTCCAGGGAGTCCTTGCCGGCCTCGATCGTGTAGCGATCGCGGAAGGCCTTCTCGTCATCTGCCTCGACGCGAACGCGATCGCCCTCGACGCCGCGGATGATGACGTCGCCGGACGCCTGGTGGACGATCAGGCGCCCGCGGGCACCGATCTGGTGGTCGATGGTCGCTTCGTCGATGGTCATGCCTCAGGCCTTTCCAAGGTTGCGGATGGCAGTCGCGGCTTCCTCGGCGCCGATCTCGCCCTTGGCGAGGCGCTCGAGGATGGCCTGGCGGCCCGCGGCGGCCTCGGCGGTGCTGGCCACGCCATCGTCGTCCGGCTCGTCGGCGCCGTCGCGAGGGCCGAAGCCGAGGGCCCGCACGAGGGCCTCGACGCGGCCGCGGACGGTCGGATAGGAGATGCCGAGCTCGCGCTCCATGTCACGGAGGTTGCCGCGCGAGCGCAGGAAGCTCTCGAGCAGCACCAGCTGCTCCTTGCTCAGCCGCCCGAAGCGCCCGACGCTGAACTCGCCCTCCAGGGTGGTGCCGCAGGAGCGGCAGTGGAGGCGCGTGACGGCCAGCTCGCCGGCGCAGACGGGACAGGTGGAGATGACGTCGTGCGGCATGTGATTTCGTTCGACTCCTTCGGGTGTGAGTCGGACTATCGCATGCCGCTTTTCACTTTGTCAATGCGGTGTTTCGGATTATTCATCCTGACTGTCAGAACGGCAGTAACCTCGGTTCTGGACGGTCCGGAGGCGGAGGCCGCGCAGGGCTCGGGAGCCGGCACGGCGAGCCACACCTCGTACCCGGCGCCGCCCCCGGTGGTACCGTCCATCGGTGAGCGCACCTCCAAGCGGACCGGCCCTCGGCGACGCGCGTGGCGCGACCGGCGCGGTCCTCAGCGCCGCCGACCTCATCCGATCCACCGGCCTCATGGCCGACGGCCCCGTTCGCTGGGGCACTCCCCCGCCCGCCCGGAAGCCCGGCATCTACGTCGTCGAGCTGGGCGCGCCGCGGCCGTCCGCGCCGTTGGAGCTGACGCGGGTCGGCAAGTGGCTCGAGCGACTGCCCGGCTTACGCCTCGACGGCAAGCGCCCGAACTCGCGGGCGCTGAACGCGCGGCTGTCGTCGTTCTGGTGGCCGGGTGCGACCGTCCTGTTCGCGGGCGTCGCGGAGCGGACCATCGGCGGGCGGGCCGCGGCGCTCTACGCGCACGTGCCGGGCGAGCGGCAGCCCCATCCCGATGGGCAGTGGCTCCACCTGCTCCGAGGCATGGAGGTCCTTGGCGCGCGCCTGTACTGGGCGGAGACCGACGCCGCGGAGGAGTACCTCGACGCCGTGCTCGATGCGTTCGGTGCCGCCACCGGGCCGGCCCTGCCGGATCGCCCGGCCGCTGCGCTGGCCCTGCCGTGGGCCAACAGCCGGCGAGCCACGGGCGAGCGCCAGCCGCACGGGATCACCGGCTCGTTCCTGCCCGAAGAGCCTCGCGCACCCGAGCCGAAGCGGTTCGTGGTCGACGTCCCGGCGGGCGATGCCGAGGGTGCCCGTCCCGAGGACCGCGGCAGCGGGACGGTCCGCCGCGGCCCGCGACCCGGCGCGGCCCCGATCGTGACCACGCCGCGAACCCCGCTCAGGGGCGCGCGGATGCCGGCGGTACGCGCAACGACGGCCGGCCGAGCCGCCAAGGCGCAGAAGGCCGCGCCCGCCCCCGTCGAGCTGTCGCAGGCGGCTTTGGACCGGCTCCGCACGGAGCTGGATGAGCTCACCCGCGTCAAGCGGCCCGAGGTCGTCGCACGCATCAAGGCCGCGCGCGAGCACGGCGATCTCAAGGAGAACGCCGAGTACAGCGCCGCGCGCGAGGAGCAGTCGTTCCTCGAGGGTCGCGTCCAGGCGCTGGAGGATCGGCTCCGTCGAGCCGTCGTGGTCGAGCAGGAGGCCGCGACGGGTCGGGTGATGGTTGGGTCGTCCGTGACCGTCGAGACGGGCGGCGACGAGCTGACGTACACGATCGTCGGGGCGGCCGACGCGAACCTCGCGAGCGGCCGTCTGAGCAGCGCGTCACCCGTGGGTGCGGCGCTCCTCGGCGCAACGGCCGGGACCGAGGTCAACGTCCAGACCCCGCGAGGCGCCGTGCGCTATCGGGTGCTCTCGGTCGACTAGGCCGCCGGCGGCCGCTCGACCGGCTGGCGCCGCAGCAGCCCGTACAGCACCACCGCGATCCCGAGAGCGACGAGCCCGCCAGCGAGCAGCAGCTCCGCGGCGCCGCCCTGGCCCGACATGTCGAGGACGCCCTCGAAGAACAGGCCAAAGCCGATGAACAGCCCCACGCCTGTCAGCAGGATCGGGATGCCACCGCGGGTGATGTCGCCCTGGCGGGTGAGCAGGCCGTACAGGACGAGCGCCAGGCCCACCCCACCCGGCGCGACGAGGGCCCACGCGTAGGCCCATGTCCCCCAGAGGCCGGTGGCCGACTGGAACGTCAGCACGACACCGACCATCGAGATGATGCCGCCGGGGATCGCAAGCCCGAGGCCGGCTTTGCCCCCAACGGCGACGCCCGCGGCGAACAGGACGATGCCGGGGGCCAGCACGAAGATCGGCCAGCCGAGGCTCAGGAGGTCGACGTTCAGGAGCCGGCCGGCGAGCGCGAGGCCGCCGAGCAGGACCAGCGCCAGGCCGAGGAGGACCGTCCCTCGGCGCGCCGGATCCATGGGCCTCGAATCCATGGCCCTAGCGATCGCCGGCGGGCGGCGGTCCCAGGGCCGTCACGAACGCCGCCACCCGATCCAGCACGTCCTCGAGCACGGGACGAAGCGTATGCCCGAGCCGGGGATACGTCACGAGCTCGGCCTGTGGGAGGAGCCCCACCGCGACCCGGAGCAGCTCGATCCGGGCGAACGGATCGGCCTCGCCGGAGAGCAGCAGGACGGGGCAGTCAATCGACGGCCAGTGGGCGCAGCGGGCTTCTCCACGTTCCGGGGCGCCGGGCGGGTGCATTGGGTAGCTGAACAGCACGAGGCCCCCGTAGCCGGCGCCGGCCGCTGCCGCGAGGCTGGCCACGCGGCCGCCGTAGGAGTGCCCGCCGGCGATCGTGGCCGGTCCATCCGGGACGAGCTTGCGCCACACCGGAACCGTCTCCTCGGCCTTGCGCTTCGGGAGGTCGACGGCGCTCGCGGTGAGCCCGCGGGCGCGAAGGCCGTCCACGAACGGGGCCATGCTTGCCGCGTTGCCACTGGCGCCATGTCCGAGCAGGACGGACCGCGTCACGTCACAGCTCGCGGCGACGGAGCTGGTTGATCGCGAGGACGAGCACGAGCGCGACCCAGATCGCGCTCCAGGCGACGATCGCGTCGGACGGCGCCGCGCCGGCGAAGAACGGCGAATCAGCCAGCCGCTCCAGGTCGACGGTCGAGAGCGGCGGCGCCAGGCCGAAGGCCACGCCCTGCCAGAGCGCGTCCGTCGGAAGCAGGACGCGGATCGCGTCACCGACCGTGACCAGGCTGGTGGTCCCAAACGCCAGGCCAACCTTGGCCAGCACCCCCGCCATCCAGGCCAGCCCATAGGCGACCACGGCGATGGCGCCCCCGGCGATCGGGGGCAGGCGGGTCGAGAGGAAGACCGTCAACGACAGCAGCACGATCGCCTGGCCGGCGAGGTACAGCACCGGCCTGACCGGATCGGGCGGGAAGTAGCCCGACACGAGCCCGACGGCGACGATCGCCAGCGCGCCGCAGGCCACGGAGTAGGCGCCGATGACGGCGGCCAGTCCCAGCCATCGACCGAGCAGATAGGAGCTTCGGCGGAGGGGTCGGGCAAGCATGGCCTGGGCGACGCCCGATTCGAGGTCCGTGGCGATCGCCGGCGAGCCGAAGAACGCGGCTGTCATAACCAGGACGAAGCCGAACATGAAGGCGATGAAGATCAGGATCCCGGCTACACCGATTCGAATCTCGATGTCACTGGTGCCATTCGTCCGCGCGGTTCCCACGAGCGCGGAGACACCCCAGGCCGTCAGGCCGACGGCGATGACGGCCAGCGCTGTGAGCACCCAGAGGACGCGCCTTCGGGCAGCCTCGGCGATCGTGAGCTTGGCGATCGTCAGCATCGGGACATCATCGGAGTCGCTGCGCGCTCGGGGTCCCGGCCGGCGGCCGGTCCTGCGCGACGAGGGTCAGGAAGCGCTGCTCGAGGGACGTCCGGCCGGAACGGACCTCGTGGATCCGTGCGCCCATTGCGACGAGGGTCGAGATGAGGTCCGGAACCTCGGCGGCAGCCATCGGCCGGATGCGGAGGATGTCGCCGTCCAGCGTCGGTGGCCCGAAGCGCTCGAAGGCGGCGAGGTCGTCGCTGCTGATTCCCGCCAGGCGGACCTGCGTCTCGGCGACGCCGAGGACGTCGTCGAGGTCGCCGAGGGCCACGACGCGCCCGTGGTCGAGGATCGCGACCCGGTCGCAGACCTGCTCGACCTCGGACAGGAGGTGCGAGTTCAGGAACACGGCGGCGCCGCGATCGGCGGCGGCGCGGACGATGCCACGGACGTCGACACGCCCGACGGGATCGAGGGCAGAGGTGGGCTCATCGAGGACGATGAGCGCCGGCTCGCCGAGCAGCGCCGTCGCGAGCCCGAGGCGCTGCTGCATGCCCTTCGAGAACTTGCCGACGAGGTCGCCCGCGCGGGCGTCCAGGCCGACGATCTGCAAGGCCTCTTCCACCGCGGGCTTGCGGCGAGCGCGGGGCATGCCGATGAGCTCGGCGTGGAGGCCCAGGACCTCGCGGGCCTTCATCCACGGCTGGTAGCGGAACAGCTCCGGCAGGTAGCCGATCTTGCGGCGGGTGGCGAGGTCGCCGAGCGGGGCGCCGAGGACCCTGGCCGTGCCGGACGTCGCGCGCGCCAGGCCCAGCAGAAGCTTCACGGTCGTGGTCTTGCCCGCGCCGTTCGGCCCGAGGAAGCCGAAGACCTCGCCTCGGCCCACCGTCATCGAAAGGCCAGCGAGCGCCTCCACCTCGCCGTAACGCTTGCGAAGATCGTTCGTCTCGACCGCCGGAAGATCCAGCGAAACGCGCGGCATGCGAATCATCGTGACAGACAAGCTGACACGCCGTCAGGGCAACTTTCGGGCCATGGTCGAGATCGAGATGCCCTGTTGCGGAACCACGACGCAGATCGCGGAGCTGACCGACGAGGTCGGGTGCGAGACCTGCAACGTCGTCCTGGAGCTGGGTGACACCTACCCCGAGGCAATGCCCGTCGCTGCCTGACCGGCGCTCTCAAGCGCCGGTAGCATCACGGCCGATGCCACGCCGCTCCCCCAACCCGTCCGAGGACGCGCGCCTGCGCGACGCCATCGTCGCGGCCGGGACGCGGCTGTGGACCACCGGGCTGATCGCGGCCACGGAGGGCAACCTCAGCGTCCGGTTGGACGCGGAGCGGCTGCTGATCACGCCGACGGCTCGTCGGAAGTGGGAGCTGGGCGCGGACGAGCTCGTGGTCGTGGGCGCGGCCTCCGACGCGCCTCCGGGTGGCGCGAGCTCGGACGTCCGCATCCACCGCGCGATCTATGCGGCGCGGCCGGACGTCACGGCGGTGGCGCATGCACATCTGCCCGCCTCGATGGGACTGACGCTCGCGGGCGAGGCTCCCGATCCCGCGGCGCTGCCGGAGACGGCGCTGTTCCTCGGGCGCCTGCCATTCCTGCGCTTCGGCGAGCCCGGGAGCGCGGACCTCGCCGGTCGCGTGAGCGCGGCGTTCGTCGGCGACGCGGGTGCGTTGCCGGTCGCGGTCCTGCTGGAGCGGCACGGGGCGGTCGCCGTCGGAACGGAGGCCGGACCGAGCGCCATGGCCCAGGCCGTGGACCGACTCGAGCTCGTCGAGGTCCTGTGCCGGACCTGGCGCGACGCGCTGCTTATCCGCGCGGCCCGCGCTGCCGTGGCACCCTCGGCCGGCTCCTAGCGGACTATTCTTCGAGCGCCGAGCTCCGTGGCGCGACGCCCAGCGGCCGGCGTGAGGGAGGATCACCCGACCATGAACGTCCGCGCGCTGGCCGCCGAGGCCATCGGCACTTTCATCCTGCTGACCTTCGGCTTCCTGGGTGTTGCCACGCTCGGAATCGCGACCGAGGGCACCGGCAACCCCCTGGTCGCGATCCTCGTGATCCCGTTCTCGTTCGGCCTCGGCCTGATGGCAGCGATCGCGGTCGGCGGCCACGCTTCCGGCGGCCACTACAACCCGGCTGTGACCCTCGCCGCGGTGTTCGACGGCCGGGTGACGTGGCAGTCGGCCATCGGATACGTCGTCGCCCAGGTGCTGGGCGGGTTTGCTGCGACGCTGTCCGTCCTGCTCCTGACTTCGGCGTCGGTGATCGACGGCGCGGTGAATGGCCCGGGCCCGACTGCCGAGAACCTTTTCGCGCAGGAGCTCCATGCATTCTCGACGGAGGCCTTGCTCACGGCCGTTTTCGTCGCGGTGATCCTGACGATCACGACCAAGCAGCCAACGTATGCGGTCATCGTGATCCCGCTGACGCTGGTCGCCATCCACTACGTGGGCATGCTGATCAGCGGCGCGTCCGTGAACCCCGTTCGGTCGCTGGCGCCGGCGGTCGTGTCCGGCAACTACGCGTCGCTCTGGGTCTACCTCACGGGTCCGTTCGTCGGCGCGGTGCTCGGCTGGGGCGTCTTCCGGTTCCTGACGCCCGAGGAGGACGAGATCTCGATCGAGATCGAGGAAGAGCTCGACGACGACGAGCTCGAGGACCTGCTCGAGGCCGGCGAGGAGGAGTAAGCGCAGGGCCGGCCGACGCCGGCGAGGTCGCTAGGCGGCCGACGCGCCGGCCGTGAGGCGGTCGAGAATCGACCCGAGCGCGTGCCGGTAGGCGCGGCCTTCGAAGTCGTGGAGCGGGTCGGGCTCGAGGGCGTGCTCCTCGGTCTTGCCGTCGCGCCGGACGTACACGACCGGGAAGATCGAGCCGCCGTCGCTCTCGACGGTCATCGCGACAGCGTCCGGGCCCTCGTGGTCCAGGAAGTGGGTGAGCGGCAGGACGCCGACGTCTCGGATGCCCTCGTCGGGGTCGAGGGTGACGATGCTCGCGAGGTAGGCCTTCTGGTGCCACAGCTCGGGGGCGTTCGCGGCCTCGTGAAGCAGATGGTCGCGGAGGTCGCCGACGGCGATGAGCGGCTTCTCCAGCTCGATCCCGAAGTGTTGTTGCGCGAGATGGCGCACTAGAAGGCGGCCGTTGTAACGGTGGCCCTGGACGGCGCCGGAGTTCGACGGGATGCCGTGCTTCTTGAGCCCGGCGGCCCCCTGGGTGATGGTCCCGGCGAAGTGGACGCCGGGCACTGACGCGCTCTCCCAGAACTCGGTCTGGGCGGGCAGCTTCGATTGGCCGAAGGTCGCGACGCCCAGCGCCGGCAGGTCGCGGAGCGGGCAGACGAAGCCGGTCGCGGCGATGACCTCGTCCGCCTCGACCGTCATCGGCATCGCGTTGTCGCTGCGCTCCAGCTTCACCGCCAGTGCCCCTGAGGACGACCGGCTGATGCCCTTCGTGCTCGCTGACAGGATGTCGACGCCCCCGCCGAGGATCGAGTCCTCGAACGGCTGGACGTAGCGGGCCCGGACCCCAACGAGGGACCGCGTCTCGATCGACGTCTTCGCCGGCGACGGCGACGAGAGGGTGATCCGGCTGGCCCACTGCAGGAGCCCGGTCGCGAGCTCGAAGCCCGAGTTCTGCTTGCCGATGATGAACAGTCGCTTGCCTGCGTACGACTCGGCGTCGCGGGTGTCGGCGTAGTGGACGGCCAGGTCGATGCCGGGGGTGTTCGGCGCGTAGGGCTGCGAGACGCCGACCGCGAAGACCGGGAAGCGGCAGCGGTACTCGCCCTCGTTCGTGACGAGCACGAACCGGTCGCCGTCGGCGGTCTCCTCGCGGCGGGTCGACTGCCACTCGCAGCCGTACCGGACGACCAGCCCCGCCCGATCCGCGAAGGCCGTGAGATTCGCTTCCATCTCTGGTCGCGACGGGAAGTCGGACGTCCCATCGAGGAACTCCGAGGCGATCCCTCGCAGCGCCGGCTCGGTGGCGAGGAGGCTGTTCCAGTCCCAGCGTTCGAACTCACGGGTCGTCCGATCCGGCGGCGCGTACGGCTTGGTCCACGAGAGCAGCCGCTGGAAGAACGGCCACTTCCGGAACATCCCGCCGGGCCCGGGGTCGCCCGAGATGACGGCGTGCTCGATCCCCAGCCGGCCGAGGAAGTACGAGACCTGGAGGGCCCCGGGCCCGGAGCCGACGATGACGATGGGGTACTCGCCCGGCGGGTACGGGCGCCCGTCGGTCGGGGCGCGGTCGCTCACCGGACCACCATCACTGGTTCGCCGTTAGCCGCCGATTGGCGTTCCGCAGGCGCCGCGCCTGGGCCTGGAGCATCCGGAACATGACCCGGGGGTGGTCCACCAGGAAGCTCTCGACCCCCGGTCCGCCGAGGACGATGCAGCGCAAGGGTCGCGTGGCCACGATGTCGGCCGTCGGGGGCTCGCCGAGCAGGACGCTCACCTCGCCGAAGAAGTCGCCCCTGGCGAGGGTCGCGAGCTTCTGTCCGTCGGCGACCACGTCCGCCTCCCCGTCGAGGATCACGTAGAAGCCCGAGCCCGTCAGGCCCTGGCGCAGGACCCGCGTGTCCTTCGCGAAGAAGGCCTCCTCGAACCGGCTCGCGACGCCTATGAGCTGCGGGCGGGCAAGGTCGACGAAGATCGCCATGCCGGCGATCGCGTCGGCGATCTCGTCTCGGGTCGCCATGCAGCAGCCTCCAGGAAACCACGACGGCAGGACGGTGATTCTGCGCCACCGCGGCGCCGGATGCGCGTTGGCGCGGGAGGGGCGCACAATCTGCGCCGGAGGACACTCGACCTCGGGAGGAATCGAGCCCACATGACCCTGACCCATGACCGCCGAGCGGAGCTCCTGGCCGCCTGCCCGCTCTTCCGCGGCATCGACGCCGACGGCATCACCCATCTGGCCGCGTCGGCAACCCCCGTCGACTTTCCTGTCGGCCATGTCATCGCGCGGCAGGGCGACATCGGTACCGGCTTCTTCGTCGTGATCAGCGGGCTGGTCCGGGTGGTCCGCGACGGTGACGTCGTCGCGCGGCTGGGGCCGGGCGAGTTCTTCGGGGAGCTGTCCGTGCTCGACCGGATGCCCCGCAACGCCACGGTCTCGGCCGAGGAGCCGACCTCGTGCCTCGCGCTCGCGTCCTGGGACTTCGATCGGATCCTGCTGGAGCAGCCGGCCCTCACGCTCGCGATCCTCCGCGGCGTCGCCACCCGGCTCCGCGCCGCGACCGACTCGACGCGCCACTGAGGTCCCGCGACACACCCATGGCCGTGCGGGCGCCGGCCTCGACCCTGACCTTCCTGTTCTCCGACATCGAGGGCTCGACGCGCCTGCTCGAGGCGCTCGGCAGCGAGGCCTACACGGGGGTCCTGGAGCGCCAGGCGGCGATCATTCGCGAGGCCCTCGCGAAGCACGGCGGCCGCGAAGAGGGCACGGAGGGCGACTCGTTCTTCGTCGTCTTCGACAACGCCTTGTCGGCCGTCGGAGCGGCCGTCGACGCGCAGCGAGCGCTGGCAGCCGAGCCGTGGCCCCCGGGTGGCGAAGTCACCGTGCGCATGGGCCTCCACGCCGGCGAGGCCTCGACGTCGGCCGCGGGCCTGGTCGGCCTCGACGTCAACCGGGCGGCCCGGATCGCCGCGGCGGCCCACGGCGGGCAGGTCGTGGTGTCCGAGGCCGTTCGGGCCCTCGTGACGCCCGACCTCGGCTCCGGGATCTCGCTTCGGGGCCTGGGCAACCATCGGCTCAAGGACCTCCGCGAGCCCCAGCCCCTCTGCCAGGTCGTCGCCGACGGGCTGCGGATGGAGTTCCCGCCGCTCCGGTCCCTGGACGCCCGGCCCAACAACCTCCCGACGCAGCTGACGTCGTTCGTGGGGCGGGAGCGCGAGCTCCAGGAGGCCGGGACGCTCCTGGAGGCGAACCGGCTCGTCACGCTCACGGGCCCCGGCGGGACCGGGAAGACGCGGCTGTCCCTCCAGATCGCGGCGAACGCCGCCGACCGCTATCCCGATGGGGTCTTCTTCGTCGCGCTGGAGACCGTTCGGGAGCCGGCGCTCGTGGCCTCGCGGATCGCATCGTCGATCGGGCTCGCCGAGACGGGCGCCCGCAGCGCGGATGTCCTGCTCCGTGAGTGGCTGACCGGGAAGCAGGTGCTGTTCGTGCTCGACAACTTCGAGCAGGTGGTGGATGCCGGTCCGATCGTCGCCGACCTGCTCCGCGACGTGCCGAGCCTCTCCGTGCTCGTGACATCGCGAGCGGCGCTCCGCATTTCCGGTGAGCAGGAGTACCCCGTGCCCGGCCTCCCGACACCGCCCGACCTATCCCAGCTCAGCTCGTTGGAGCTGGCCAGCCTGCCAGCCGCGCAACGAACCATCGATGCCGAGCTGCTCTCCACGTACGAGTCGGTTCGGCTCTTCATCGCCCGGGCCGCGTCGGTCAAGCCGGACTTCCGGGTCACGAACGAGAACGCGCCGGCCATCGCGGCGATCGCGGCGCGCCTCCATGGCATGCCGCTCGCCATCGAGCTCGCCGCCGCGAGGATCAAGCTCTTCTCGCCAGACGCCCTCCGCGCCCGGCTCGAGGACCAGCTGGCCCTGCTCTCCGCCGGCGCGAGGGACCTCCCGGAGCGGCAGCAGACGCTCCGCGGGGCCATCGCGTGGAGCTACGACATGCTCGACGACGGCCACCGGCGCCTGCTCGACCGCCTGTCGGTCTTCGAGGGCGGCATCGACCTCGCCGCGGCCGAGGGCATTTGCGGACCGTCGAGCGAGCTGGGCCTCGACGTTGTCGACGGCCTCGTCGATCTTGCCGACCAGAGCCTGATCCGGACCCAGGAAGCCCGCGGCGACACGGCCGGCGAGCCGCGCTTCCAGGTCCTGGACACGATTCGGGCGTACGCGGCCGAGCAGCTCGCCAAGCGCGGCGAGGCCGAATCCCTGCGCGATCGTCACGCGGCCTGGTTCCTACAGCTTGCCCAGCAGATCGCCCCGCAACTCGCAGGCGCCGACCAGCGCCGCCTCCTCGACCAGCTCGAGCTGGAGCACGACAACATCCGGGCAGTCGTCGATCGCGCGACGGCCGCCGGGGCTGCGGAGACGGCCATTGGACTGGCCCATGCCGTGTGGCGCTTCTGGCAGAAGCGGGGCCACCTGTACGAGGCCCGGCGGCGGCTGGATGGCATGGCGGCCGCGGACTGGTCGCGTGACGACCAGAGGCTGCGGGCGCGGCTGATGGAGGCGCTCGGCGGCGTGTGCTGGTGGCAGGCCGACATCCGCGCGATGCGCGCCGCGTATCGCGAGGCCGTCGATCTCTGGCGGACGATCGGTGACAAGGCGGAACTGGCGAACGCCCTCTACAACTACACCTTCGTCTTCAGCGTCCCCGAGGATCCGAATGCCCCGCCCGAGGATCTCGACCCGGACGGCGAGGGCCGCCGCGCATCCGATGAGGCCTACGCCCTGTTCGAGGAGCTGGGCGACGAGCACGGCCAGGGCAACGTCCTGTGGGGCCGCGGAAACAGTAGGTACTTCAGCGAGGGCCCCGACGCCGGGCTGAAGTATTTCCTCGCGGCGCTCGAGAAGTTCCGGAGCGTCGGCGACCGGACGATGGAGGCCTGGTCGCTCCACATGGTCGGTGGCGGCATGCTCCGGGAGGAGCGGCCGGAGGAAGCACGGGCGCTGCTCCGGGAGGCGCTCGAGCACTTCGTGATCGCCGGCGACGCGGCCGGGATGACTATGGTGATCGACGACCTGTCGTCCATGGCACTGGCCGACGACGAGCCGGAGCGCGCCTCGAAGCTCTGGGGTGCCGGGCGGGCGTTGGCCAAGGCGACGGGCGCGACCCTCGCCTCATACACGGACGGGTGGATCGAGACGCAGCTGCGGCCGAACGTCCGCAACTCGATCGAGCCCGCAGACCTCCAGCGCTGGGCTGCCGAGGGTGCGGCGCTGAGCCTCCACGAGGCAGTCGCGTACGCGCTCGGACTCACGGCCGAGGAGCTGGAGACCCTCCGCCAGAGCCGCATCGACTAGCGCCGACGACGAACGCGGTCGACGGCCGCGGCGCGCCTAGGGGGCCTGCCGCTCGTTGGCCAGGAACGCCGCGTACGTGACCGGCATGTCGCGCGCCAGGAAGGCCTCGACCGCCACCGCGTAGCGCCGAATCTCGCGCTGGGCCGTCTCGGCGGCCCGGAGCGAGATGAAGTTCATCAGCGCACGGGCGTTCACGGTCCAGTAGAACTCGGTGTACGCGCCGACGGGGAGCACGGAGCGCGCCAGCTCGCGCGCCACCCCCGCCTCCACCAGCCCGGTGTACGTCTCGTAGGCGACGTCGTAGACCTTGCGCAGCTCCTCGAGCGTGTGCGCGGCGAGCGCGTCATCGACCGGCTCGAACGTGTACGCGCCGGGCTTCCCGACCTGCGACCGGACGTCATCGCGCTCGGGCACGTAGAAGTCGTCGCTGGCCTTCGCATACCGAAGACTGAACTCGTTGAAGGAGCCGATCCGGTGTCGCATCCACTCCCTGGCGACGAAGATCGGGCAGCGGATGTGGAAGCGGAAGCTGTTGTGCTCGAACGGCGTCCCGTGGCGGTCGCGCATCAGGAACCGGATGAGGCCGCGATCGGCGTCGTCGAGCTCTTCCTTGCGCCGGGCGAAGCTCACCCGGGCGGCGTTCGCCACCGATAGATCGTCGGCCATCGAGGCGTCCAGGCGGACGAAGCCATGATCGAGGAGCTCGACCCGGTCGCCGTCGCCGATCGTCACGGGAGCTGCCGGCCGGGAGACCTCGGGCACGTCGATCTCGGTCGTCATGACGCGGAGTCTACGACCGCCGATGAGGCCTTGGGCGGGGCGAGCGACGCGGCGGCGAGCGAGCTAGTCGTGCAGCTCGACCGTCCCCAGGATCGCGAGCGCCTGCCCCCAAGCGGCATCGACGTCATCGGCCGCGGCGAGAATGCCCACGATCAGGAGGCCGTCTTCGAACGGCAGCACGGCCAGTCGCACGCCCAGCTCCGGCCCGAGCCCGAAGTCCCCGTTGGCCGTCCCGAAGATCGGGTTGTTGCCGAGATCCGAGTGGAGGTCGATGCGCTCGCCCTCCAGGCCGAACAGCTCGACCGCCGCGCGCTCGCCCGGCTTGACGGAACCTCGAGAGGCCATCAGGTCGAGGGCCGCCGTCGGCGTGAGCCCGGCGACCGGCACCGCGCCGTCCGCACCGCGGACGTTCTCGGGTCGCCCGAAGGCGAGCATCCGCGTCGGGAACGAGCCCACCGCGAGGCCGTCGAACCGCTGGAGGTCGATGAACACGGCATTGAGGTGCCCGGCGTACCAGCCCGGTTCATCGATGGTCAGCGTCATCGGCACGACGAAGGGGGGCGAGGTGAAGTAGGTCCCCGGGGTCATCTCGACGGCGAACTCCGTCGGCCAGGCGAGGCTCCCGGATGGCCGTGGAGCCACGGTTGGGCCGGCGGTCGCGGGCGCGGCGGTGGGCGCCGCGGAGGCCGGGGTCGTCACGGGGACGTTCGTCGCCCCGGATGCGGTGGTCGGGACCGGGGTCGTCGTCGAGCCGCCGCACGCGGCCAGCACCAGCGCGGCCGTGACCATGGCGGCCGTGAGGTTTCGCTGCATACCCGACCGAGCCTCGAGCGGCGCCATTCGTGACCGCCGGGGCGAGCGCGAGGCTACAGGTCGGCGACGAATCGCCGGATGACGCTCGCCAGGCGCGGGCCCGCCTCGGCGCCGGCCACCATGACCTCCTCGTGCGTCAGCGGCTCGCCGGTATAGCCGGCGCCGGCGTTGGTGACGAGCGAGACCCCGCAGACCTCGAGCCCGGCCCAGCGGGCGGCCACGCACTCCATGACCGTCGACATCCCGACGGCGTGGCCGCCGAACGCGGCGTACATCCGGACCTCGGCCGGGGTCTCGTAGTTCGGGCCGGTGAGCCCGACGTAGACACCCTCCTCGAGCGGGACCTTCTCGGCGCCGGCTGCGCGATGGAGCCGCTCCCGGAGGCGGGGGGACCAGGCGTCGGTCAGGTCCGGGAAGCGCTCGCCGATCGACGACGCATTCGGGCCGATCAGCGGATTCTGGCCGGTCAGGTTGAGGTGGTCGCTGATCACCATCAGCGTTCCGGGGCCGAACGCGGGGTCGAGCCCACCGGCGGCATTCGTGAGCACCACCACGCGCGCCCCGAGCCGGCCGAACAGCAGCACGGGCTCGATGACGAGCCCCGGCGCGTTGCCCTCGTAGAGGTGGAAGCGACCCTGGAGCATGACGACCGGCTTGCCCCCCAGCGTCCCGAGCAGCAGCCGGCCGACGTGGCCCGGGGCCGTCGCCGCCGGCCAGCCCGGGAGCTCGTCGAACGGGACGGCGACGGCGTCCTCGAGATCGTTGGCGAGCCCGCCCAGCCCCGATCCCAGGACGATCCCGACCTCTGGCACGACCGGCGATCGCGCGCGAACCGCTGCCTCCAGCGCGTCGAGGCGCGCGGGCTGGTCCGCGGGGTGGATGGGCAGCGACGGGTCGATCACGTGCGAACCGTCACGGATGCGGGCCTCCAGAACTTCGTCCAGGGGTCGACGGCCGGGGGCCCGCGTCTTCTGCGGGCCCGACGAGAGTACCGACACCGGGATGCCGGTCACGTCCCGCCGAGCCTCCCGGGGACGGCGCAGGAACGCCGTCGCGACCGGGTACAGAAGCGCCCGAAGCGACCGGCCCTGGCTCGAAGAACCTTGATGTGATCTCGGTTCTCCGCTCCTTGGCGGCCCCTTCGGGCAAGACGAAGAATACGAATCCATCTCGCCACGGGTCAACGACGTTATCCACGAGTTTCTCCCGACCCTGCCGATGTCTATCCACCACTTCTGCACCACTGTGGACATCCCGTGGAAAACACCTCGAGATCGTGAGCGCCGCTCAGCCGAGTTCCTGGCAAGGCGGCTGCGAGGACCCGCCGCGAGCGCACGAGAACGTGCGTGAGCAAGGGCCGGAGCAGCCAACGCCGCCAGGGCCCGGATGAGCGGGGCTCACCCGCCGTGGGCGAACATCTCGATCTTCGGGAGGCGTTCAGTCGCCGCTGCCCGGCGCTCCGAGTAGCGGTCGTCGCGGGCCCCCCAGATGGCGGCCACCCGTTCGGTGACCTCGGTGTCGGACGCCCCCGCCCGGAGCGAGTCCCGGAGGTCGTGGCCGACGGCGCTGAAGAGGCACGTGTAGAGCTTGCCCTCGGCGGAGATTCGGGCCCGCGTGCAGTCGCCGCAGAAGGGCCGGGTGACCGAGGCGATGACCCCGATCTCGCCGGCGCCGTCGACGTAGCGCCAGCGCTCGGCAACCTCGCCGGCGTAGGTTGGCGCCGCGGCTTCCAGCGGCCAGCGAACCGAGATTGCCCCGATGACCTCCATCGCCGGAACGACGTCGTCGAGGCGCCAGCCGTTGGTCGTGCCGACGTCCATGTACTCGATGAATCGGAGGATGTGGCCGTTGTCTCGGGCCCACGCCGCGAGCTCGAGGATCGCGCCATCGTTCTCGCCGCGCTTCAGGACGACGTTGATCTTGACCGGCCCCAGCCCGGCCTCGACCGCCGCGTCGATCCCGTCGAGGACCTTCGCGACCGGGAAGTCGACGCCATTCATCCGCCGGAAGGTTTCGTCGTCGAGCGAGTCGAGCGAGACCGTGACTCGCTTGAGGCCCGCGTCGGCAAGGGGGCCAGCCAGGGCCCGGAGCGCCGAGCCGTTCGTGGTCAGCGCGAGGTCGAGCGGAGCGCCATCAGGCGTCCGGAGCACCGCGAGCATCGCGATGAGATCCGGGAGGCCACGGCGCACGGTCGGCTCGCCACCGGTAACCCGGAGCTTCTGCACGCCCAGCCCGACGAACACCGCCGCCAGCCGAGCGATCTCCTCGAACCGCAGGATCTCGTCCCGCGGCAGGAACCGGTAGTCGCGCCCGAAGACCTCCTGGGGCATGCAGTACGGGCAGCGGAAGTTGCAGCGGTCGGTCACGGAGATCCGCAGGTCGCGCAGCGGCCGGCCCAGGCGATCGACGGGATGGACGGTCGTCGCCATCCCGATGGCTTCGGTCTGCGGCTGCTCGAGCATGCGGAAAGGGTAGCGCCGGCCCGGATCCGGGCCAGCGGCGGCTCTCGGGACACCGGTACCTCCGGCGCACGCGGGGGTACCACAGGTGCACTACCCCGCACGCGACCGCACCACGACCATCCAGAACGTCCGGTACCGGAATGAGCCGGGCTACCACGCCCCGAGGAATCGTCGAACGATGTCGAGCCAGCAGAAACGTGGTTTCCGGCTTCCGTGGGGGGCCGAGCGCGCCCCTGACGGGGACGGTTCGGCCGCCGCGACGCTCGATCCCGCGAGCCAGGATCCGACGATTGGCGTGGACAGCGACGACCTCGGCGAGGGGCCTTTCCACCTTGCCGGCGCCTCGCCACTGCCGACCACGGAAGAGGCGCCGGCCTCGTCCGACGTGCCCGAAGACACTGCCGAGGCCGCGATGATCGACACCCAGGCGCAGACCCAGTCCAACCCCGACGCCCCAAGCGGCGGGTGGCCGGACGTCGACCGACGGACCTCGCCGCAGCATGCTGCCGACGAGGAGCGCGCGGTCGTTCGCCCGCCGATCAACGCGGCCGGGGAGGCGCGCCCGGCACGGCGCGAGAACCCCCTCGTCGCGGGCCTCGTCAAGGCCATGCGCGAGGCCGCGATCGCCAGCCGCGACGACACCATCTCCCGCCTCCAGGCCGAGGCCGAGGCGCGCGTCACCAGCATTCGCGGCCGGGCCACGTCCGAAGCCGGCGAGCTGAAGCAGCGCGCCGAGTCGGACATCGCGGAGATCCGCGATTGGTCGAAGGCCGAGATCGCCAGGATCCGCGAGAAGACCGAAACGCGGATCGACACGCGCAAGACGGACCTCGCGGGCGAGACCGAGCGCCATGCCGCCAGCGTCGAACGCCTTATCGCGGACGTCCAGTCCGTCGTCGCGACCTTCGAGACCGACATGGACCAGTTCTTCCAGCGGCTCCTCGCCGAGGACGATCCGGCCCGACTCGCCGCCCTGGCGGAGCAGGCGCCGGACGCGCCGGACCTCAGCGGTGACGGCCCGGCCGCCATCGACATGCTCGATTCGGCGCCCCGAGCGATCGCCTCCGATGGTCTCGAGGCCGACGCGGCCGAGGCCGCCGAGGTCGCCGCCATCGAGGGGCTCGACATGGGCCAGGGCAACGAGTGGCCCGCTGCGGCCCTCGCGGCCCAGCGTGATGACGTCCAGGCCAACGCCACGGACTCCGACGGCGGCGCGACGCGCCTCCTCGTCACCGGCCTCGGCAGCGTCGCCGGGATCTCCGCGCTCAAGGGCGCGCTCGGGCAGCTGCCCGGTATCCACACCGTCAGCGTGTCCTCCGGCGAGCGTGGCGAGTTCGTCTTCGCCATCACCCACGAACCGGGGCTCGACCTCGCGACAGGGGTCGCGAGCCTTCCCGGCTTCGGCGCCCGGATCACCGACGCCACGGACGACGGGATCACAGTCGTGGCCCATGAGCCGGCCGCCTGATGAGCACTTCCAACAGCACCACCGACTTCGGCCGGCCCGCCATCGCGGTCGCGATGGCCGAGCCCGAGCTGTCCGTCGTTCTCGAGGCGCTCGGCGAAGCCGGCTTCGAGACGATCCCACTGGCCCGCGACGCCAAGCTCGCCGAGGCCTTCTCCCCGCGCAATCCTCGTGTCATCGCGGTGGTCGACGTGGCTGGCGATCCTGCCGCCGCGGTCGCCCGAGCCACCGAGGCCCGCAAGGGCCGCCCCGACGCCCTGTTCGTCGTCTACGCGGTCGACGCGAGCGATCTCGATGGCCTCTCCGCCGCCGGCCTCCACGAGGCCGACGAGATCCTGATCCGGCCGTTCGAGCTCGATGCCCTTCGCTGGCGCGTCGAGGCGATGGCCATCCGCGCCCAGGTAACCGTCACCGACGGAGGGGACCCGGTCCTCGCCGGCGGCAACTTCGCGACGGATCTCGCCCCAGCGGCGCCGGTCTACGCCGTCTTCAACCCCAAGGGCGGCGTCGGCAAGACGACGATCGCCACGAACCTGGCCGCGGTCCTGCAGCTCTGGAAGAACATGCAGGTCCTGCTGCTCGATGCCGACACCGTGACCGGCCATGTCGGGCTCTCGCTCGGCCTTTCGATGGGTCGCTCCGCGGCCGATTCCTGGACCGACGAGGACCAGGGCTACGGCCACGAGACGCTGCTCGACCTCTCGACCCGGCACGACTCCGGCATCCGGGTCGCGTCCCTGTCCACGAACCCGTTGAGCCACGCCACGCTGGCACCGACCCGGGTCGCAGACGCGATCATGGAGGCGCGCCACGGCGTCGACGCGATCGTGGTCGACCTCCACCCGTCCTACACCGAGGTCAACCTCGCGGTCTTCGCGATCGCCGATCGAATCCTCGTCCCCGTGACGCCGGACCTGCCCGCGATGCGGGCGGCCATCCAGCTCAAGGAGGTCGCGGCGGAGATCGGCGTCCGGGACCGCCTGGCGATGATCATCAATCGCGCCAACAGCGGCGTGAGCGTGGCGGACATGGAAGCGACCGTCGGCCTGCCGGCGATGGCCCACATCCGCTCGGCCGGGCTCCACTTCGTGTGGTCCTCGAACGCGGGCAAGACGCTGATCGACAAATTCCCGAAGCACGCTGTCGCGCATGACTTCGAAAACTTGGCCGATCGGCTGCTGTCCCCGCAGACCGGGGTCGCCGCGCCCGATCGCTCCCGGGACCCGGGATCGCTGATCCGAGGGCTGTTCGGCCGGAAGCCGCTGCCCGAGGTCTAGCCCCGACGGGGGCCGGCCTACGGCAGGTCCCGAAGCGCCTCCGGGAGCGCGAGGAGGCTCTCGATCACGACGTCGGCTTCGGGCGGGTCCTCGCGACCCGCCTGGATCCAGGCCCACGGCCCGCGTCGCACGAAGACAGACGTCATCCCCGCGGCGTGCGCCGGTCGCACGTCGTTGTCGACGCGATCACCCACATACGCGATCTCCGCCGGCGGCAGGTCCAGCTCCCGTGCGATTCGGTCGAAGAATGCGGGGTCCGGCTTGTGGACTCCCCAGTCGGCCGACATCCCGACCAGCGCCAGCGGAATCCCGAGTGCCTCGATGACCGCCGCGGTCGCTGCGGGCTGGTTCGCCGCGACGCCGAGCCGGAAGCCAGCGTCAGCAAGCGCTCGGAGACAATCGAGCGCGTCCGGGTACAGGTCGTCCTGCGTCACGAACGAGAAGCCGCGCTCGGTCTCGAGGATCCGCCGCTCGGCGTCGACGTCGATGCCGGGGCGAAGCAGCCCGATCGGGTCGTGGTGGTGGCGGCCGTCGGCGATCGCGGCGCCGAGCGTCGCGAAGAACGTCAGCCGTGGGATCCCGAGGTGATCCGCCCAGGCTCCCCACGGTCGCGTCTCGTCGACGAGCGTCTCACCGACGTCGAAGACGACGGCCCGGATGGTTGCGGACAGGCGCGCCTACTCCTCGGCCTTGCCGCTGTTGGCGCGGATCGTCTCGACGACGCCCTGATCCGCAAGCGTCGTGGTGTCGCCGAGCTGGCGACCCTGGGCGATGTCGCGGAGGAGCCGGCGCATGATCTTGCCCGAACGGGTCTTGGGCAGGTCTGGCGTGAACATCAACGACTTGGGCCGGGCGATCGGGCTGATCTTGGTCGAGACGTGGCCCTGGAGCTCCTTCGCCAGCTCGTCGGTGGGCTCGACGCCCTTGCGCAGGATCACGAAGCAGTTGATCGCCTCGCCGGTCACCGGATCGGGCCCGCCGACGACGGCGGCCTCCGCGACCGCGGGGTGCGAGACGAGGGCGCTCTCGATCTCGGTGGTCGACAGGCGATGACCGGACACGTTCATCACGTCGTCGACGCGCCCCAGCAACCAGAAGTAGCCGTCCTCGTCGCGCTTCGCGCCGTCGCCCGCGAAGTACATTCCCGGGAAGCGGCTCCAGTAGGTCTGCCTGTAGCGCTCGGGGTCGCCGTAGATGCCGCGAAGCATGGCCGGCCAAGGCCGCTTGAGGACGAGGTAGCCGCCACCGCCGAGGGGCACGGAGTTGCCGTCGCCGTCGACCACGTCGGCCTGGATCCCAGGGAACGGGAACGTTGCGCTCCCGGGCTTGGTGGTCGTGACGCCGGGCAGCGGCGAGATCAGGATCTGGCCCGTCTCGGTCTGCCACCAGGTATCGACGATCGGCGCCTTGCCCCCGCCGATGTGCTCGTTGTACCAGAGCCATGCCTCGGGATTGATCGGCTCGCCGACGGACCCGAGCACGCGCAGCGACGACAGGTCGTGCTTCTGGGGATGCTCCTCGCCCTGCTTCATGAAGGCCCGGATCGCGGTCGGGGCGCAGTACAGGATCGAGACCTTGTAGTCCTCGACGATCTGCCACCAGCGGTCCCAGTCCGGCGTGTCCGGGGTGCCCTCGTACATCACCCCGGTCGCCCCGTTGGCGAGCGGGCCGTAGACGATGTAGCTGTGGCCGGTCACCCAGCCGATGTCGGCCGCGCACCAGTACACGTCGTCGGGCTTGAGGTCGAAGATCGCCCAGTGGCTGTACGACGTCCCGAGGAGGTAGCCGGCGGTCGTGTGGAAGATGCCCTTCGGCTTGGCGGTCGAGCCGGAGGTGTAGAGGAGGTACAACATGTGCTCGCTGTCGAGCGGCAGCGGGGCGAAGTCAGGTGGCTGCGCCTCGACGATGTCGTGCCACCAGTGGTCGCGGCCCTCGACCATGTTGACGTTGGGGGCGTCGTCGCCGAGTCGCTTGACCACGAGGACGTTGTGCACGGATGGCGTCGACTCGAGCGCGACGTCGACTGCCGGCTTGAGCTCCGCCGGCTTGCCGCGGCGCCAACCGCCATCGGCAGTGATTACGAGCTTGGCCTCGGCGTCGTTGATCCGGCTCGCCAAAGCCTCAGAGGAGAAGCCGCCGAAGACCACGGTGTGCGGGGCGCCGATCCGGGCGCAAGCCAGCATCGCGATCGGCAGCTCCGGGATCATCGGCATGTAGATGGCGACGCGATCGCCCTTGACGATGCCGAGAGCATCGAGGGCTCGGGCGGTCTTCTGGACCTCGCGATGGAGATCCGCGTAGGTGATGGTCCGGGTGTCGCCGGGCTCGCCGATCCAGTGGTACGCGACCTTGCTGCCGAGGCCGTTCTCGACGTGCCGGTCCACGCAGTTGTAGGAGGCGTTCAGCTCACCGCCGACGAACCATCTGGCGAAAGGCAGGTCCCACTCCAGCGTCGTGTCGAAGTCCTTGGTCCAGCTGAGGCGCTCGCGGGCGAGGTCCGCCCAGAACTGCTCGTAGTCCTGCTCGGCCTCGAGGTACAGGTCGGCCTTCACGTTCGCCTGCTCGACGAACGCGGGGTCGGGCGGGAAGGTCCGGGCCTCACGCAGCCAGTTCTCGATCGCCGGCGCGGCGCCGGATTCGTTCCCGTTGGCGGGTGCCTGGGGCGCCTTCGGCTCGTCGACGGCCACGACAGCCTCCCTGCTCGGTTGGGACGGTCGATGCTACCAGCCGCCTCCTCTGGTCGGCCAGATTCGGGTGTCGCCACGTGCAATATGGGTTGGATGTTGTGGACCCGTCACGCACGGCACGCACGAGGGGCCTATAGTCGCGACCCGGTCAGCCAGGCTGGCTCGGGCGAGGTCCGGTCCGGAGAATTCAGATGCCCCTCCCCAACGTGACGGCGCGCCCAGCCCGCCTCGCCGCGACTTCGACGCGACGAACGATGCTGGTCGGGCTCGCTGCCCTCGCGACGCTGGGCAGCGTCGCCGCGGAGGGCGCCACACCGCCGGCAGCTCGAGCGGGCCAGCCACCCACGGCCCAATGCCAGGACGGATTCCTCGACTCCGCTGCTCGGTCGCGCGCGCCAGAGCCCTGCACAAGCCCGACCGGGGGCGAGGCGCCCGCGCTTGCCCAGCTCGTCCCAGCGGGCTTTCAGGAGAGCACTGTCTGGTCGGGGCTGGTCAACCCGACTGCGGTCCGGTTCGCGGCTGATGGTCGCGTGTTCGTGGCCGAGAAGAGTGGTGTCATCAAGATCTTCGAGAGCCTGTCGGATCCATCCCCGACGACGTTCTCCTGGCTGACCACGAACGTGCAGAACTTCTGGGACCGCGGGCTGCTGGGACTGGTCCTCGATCCAAGCCTCACGGGCGGCAGCGGCACGGGTTCGTTCATTTATGTCCTCTATACCTACGACCACATCCTGGGCGCCGGCGGCACCGCCCCGAGGTGGGGCGACGCCTGCCCGACGCCCCCGGGACCCACCACTGATGGATGCGTCGTGAGCGGGCGGCTTTCGCGGTTTGCGGTAAGCGGGACGACGGTCAGCGAGGCGGAGCAGGTACTGATCGAGGATTGGTGCCAGCAGTTCCCGAGCCATTCGGTCGGGAGCCTGGCGTTTGGGCTCGACGGCGCGCTCTACCTGAGCGGGGGCGACGGTGCGAGCTTCGGCGTGGTCGACTACGGCCAGCTCGGCGGGACAACGAGTCCTGTTGTGACCCAGAAGAACCCGTGCGGCGATCCGCCGGCGGACGGCATGACCCCGCCGACGGCCGAGGGCGGCGCATTGCGCAGCCAGGACGTCCGAACAACGGCGCCGAGCGGCGGAGGCCCCGGCTACCCCGCCGTGGTTCTGGCGGACTCGCCACTCGCCTACTACGGGATGAACGAGGCGGGGGGCTCGGCGCTCATTGACGCGACCGGCAACCACAGCGGGACGTACGTCGGCTCGCCGGCGCTGGGCCAGCCGGGTGCCGTCGGGACCGCAGCGGTGTTCGATGGCGGAGCGGGAGATTACGCACAGGTCGCCGGCTGGGTCACACAACCCGCCGCTCCCGCATCGCTCGAGGCATGGATCCGCCACGACGGCGTCAAGTTCGCCGCGGTTGACACGACGATCGCGGGGTTCGTCAACGCCGGGACCCGGGCGCTGCGCCTCATGGCGTTCTCCGTCGATGCCGACACGCTGGAGCTCGGGATCTACACGGAGAACGGCAACACCCACTTCAACTGGACGCCGGCGGATCAGGGCTGGCACCACCTCGTCGGCACCATCGACGCGAGCGGGACCACGGGCAGGCTGTACCTCGATGGAAGTCAGGTCGCAACGTCGGGGCTGGGCTATCCGGGAACGGGCGCCACGCAACCCTTCCGGGTCGGCACGGGAACCGATAGCGGTGTCGCGGGCTCCCAGTCGTGGCCCGGCGGGATTGATGAGGTCGCCGTCTACAGCCAGACCCTGAGCGCTGCGCAGGTCGCGGCCCATTTCAACGCCAGATCCAGCGGAGGCGGCCCGCCGCCGTCGGATCCGACCAGCCTGGACGGCGCCATCCTGCGCGTCGATCCCGCGACGGGCGCGGGCATGGCTGGGAACCCCTTCTCCGGCAGTGCGGACGCGAACGAGCGCCGGATCATCGCCCACGGGATGCGCAACCCCTTCCGCCTGACGACGCGGCCCGGGACAAACGAGCTCTGGTTCGGGGACGTGGGCTGGAACACCTGGGAGGAGATCAATCGGATCCCGGACGCCACCGACGGCGTGGCGGAGAACTTCGGCTGGCCGTGCTACGAGGGCAACGGTCGACAGGGCGGCTATGACGCGACGAACCTCGACCTCTGCGAAACGCTCTATGCCCAGGGTGCTGCGGCGATTGCCGCGCCCATCTTTGCCTACAGCAACAGCGCGCCCGTGGTGGCCGACGATGGCTGCGTGGCTGGCAGCTCGGCGACCGCGGGACTGGCCTTCTATCCCGAGACCGGTGGCACGTTCCCGGCCGCCTACCGGGGTGGTTTGTTCTTCACCGACCACAGCCGAAAGTGCATCTGGTTCATGCCGAAGGGGACCAACGGACAACCTGATCCCGCCGCGCGGCAGACCTTCGCGACTGGCGTGGCGGGCCCTGTCGACCTCGTCATCGGGCCGGGCGGCGACCTGTTCTACGTCGACTTCGACACGGGCTCCATCCGCCGGATCACGTGGTCGGGCGGCAATCAGTCGCCGACGGCTGTCATCCAGGCGGTTCCCACGAGCGGTGCCGCGCCGCTGACCGTGCAGTTCGACGGAGGCGGCTCCTCTGATCCGGAAGGCTCCGCGCTGACGTACGCCTGGGACCTGGATGGCGATGCGGAGTTCGACGACGCCACCGGCCCGACGGCGTCGTGGACCTACCAGAGCGCAGGGACCGTGACCGTCAGGCTGCAGGTGACGGACGCACTGCAAGCGTCCGGCACGGCGAACCAGACGATCAACGTCGGTAACACCCCGCCGGTCCCGACGATCTCGAGCCCGACCGCCGCCTTGACCTGGAAGGTCGGCGATCCGATCGCGTTCAGCGGGTCGGCGACCGACGCACAGGACGGCACGCTGCCTGCCTCGGCATTGAGCTGGGCGCTCGTGCTCCAGCACTGCCCCTCGAACTGCCACGCGCATTCCATCCAGACATGGAGCGGGGTCGCATCGGGCTCCTTCAATGCGCCGGATCACGAATATCCCTCGTATCTCGAGCTCAGCCTCACCGCGACGGACACCTTCGGCACGACCGCCACTCGCACCGTGCGCCTGGACCCGCAGACGGTGGTCCTGAGCTTCCAGACGGCGCCGGCCGGGCTCTCGCTCGCGGTCAACGCCCTAGCCTCCACGGCACCGATCAGCCGCACGGTGATCGTCGGCTCATCGAACTCGGTGACGGCAACGTCACCGCAGACCGTCACCGGCGCGACCCACACGTTCGCGGCGTGGTCGGATGGGCTGGGGCAGTCGCACCAGGTCATCGCCCCGGCGACGGCGACGACCTATACCGCGACGTACACGACGAACTCGTTCTCGATCGCGACGGCTGCAGACGCCTACATCCGCTGGAACAAGACGGGCACGAACTTCGGGACGCAGACCCAGCTCCAGGTCAGGTCGGGCCAATACCGCTCGTACGTCAAATTCGTGGTCGCCGGTCTCACCGCGGCGCCAAGCTCCGCCAGAATTCGACTCTGGGTCACGGACGCCAGCACGAACGGCGGAAGCTGCTTCCTCGTCGGCAACACCTGGACGGAGACCGGGATCACCTGGAACAACGCACCGGCGATCCCCGGAACGCCCGTGTCCAGCATCGGGGCCGCCGCCGTTGGGACGTGGGTGGAGTGCAACGTGACCGCCGTCGTCACCGGCAACGGCACCTTCAGCTTCGCGCTCTCCGGCGGCAACAACGACGCCGCGATCTATGCGAGCCGCGAGACGGCCAACGACCCGGTCCTCGTCATCACGCCCTGATCGGCGACCGGCGCCGGCGGGGTGGCCCGGCCGGCGCCGTTGATGAAGAACGCTGGCGCGTCGCGTCAGCTGGTCGTTGCTGGGCGGGCCGCGGAAGCGGCGTCCGCGGCCGCGATGTCGTCGTGGTGGCCGCCGACCTCGTCCCAGATCCGAACGTGGCGCGACTCGCGGATGTAGAGGCCGCCGATGATCACGGTGATGACGGCGACGGTGATGGGATAGATCAGCGAGGCGAGCAGGCTGCCCGTCGAGATGATCAGGGCCGACCCGATCAGCGGCAGGAAGCCGCCGAACCAGCCGTTCCCGATGTGATACGGGATGGACAGGCTCGTGTACCGGATTCGGGCCGGGAAATACTCGACCAGGAAGGCCGCGATCGGGCCGTAGACCATCGTCACGAACACGACCTGGATCCAGACGAGGAACATCAGCGGCAATATCTCCGGCTGGGCCACGGTCAGCGCGCCCGCAGCGTCGACGTAGCGGCCGGCCGTTGCGCCGGTGGTCGCCAGCTGGCCCTGCGGGTGGGCGAACTGGATCATCAGCATGTAGATGGGGACGTAGGTAGCGGCGGCGATTGCGGCACCGGAGAGAATCACCTTCTTCCGCCCGATCCGGTCGGACAGCCGGCCGAAGAAGTAGAAAAACGGCGTCGCAAAGACGATCGCCGTGCCCACGATCAGGTAGGCATCCTGGTACTTCACCCCAAGGTTGGTCCCGAGGAAGAAGAGGGCCTGGAACTGGCCCTGGTACCAGACCACGGCCTGGCCGGCCGTGGCGCCGAAGAGGGCCAGCAGGATCAGCTTGGCGTTCTTGCGGTCCGCGAAGCTCTCGCGCCACGGCGACTTCGATGACTTGCCCTGCTCCTTGAGGCGGGCGAACAGCGGCGTCTCCTGGAGGCGAAGCCGGATGTACAGCGCCAGGACCACGAGGATCGCGGACAGCAGGAACGGGATCCGCCAACCGTAGCTCGCGAAGTCCTCTGCGGACATCGATTGCCGGGTGATCAGGATGACGATCAGCGCCAGGAGCAGGCCGAGAGTGGCCGTGGTCTGGATCCAGCTGGTGTTCTTGCCGCGGTCCTCGTCGCGGCTGTGCTCCGCTACGTAGATCGCCGCGCCCCCGTACTCGCCACCGAGCGCAAGGCCCTGGGCCAGCCGAAGGAGGACGAGGATGATCGGCGCGAGGATGCCGATCTGGGCATAGGTCGGGAGGATGCCGACGAGGGCGGTCGAGACGCCCATGACGAGGATCGTCACGAGGAACGTGAACTTGCGGCCGATGATGTCGCCGATCCGGCCGAAGACCGCGGCACCGAAGGGCCGGACCGCGAAGCCGGCGCCGAACGTCGCGAGCGATGCCAGGAGCGCCGCAGTCGGGTTGTCCTTCGGGAAGAACTGCGTCGAGAAGAACGCGGCGAGGACGCCGTAGAGGTAGAAGTCGTACCACTCGATGATGGTGCCGGCGGAGGAGGCACCGATCACGAACGGCAGCCGATAGGTCGGCTTCTCCGCCGCAGCGGACGCGGTTGCCGAGGCCATGCGCAACCTCCCTCCGCCGCCCTCGGCACGGGCGCGCCGGTTTGGCGGGCGGCCTGGCGCGAACGCTGCCGATCCGAAAATTACGGTGGCGCCATAGATCGCGGCGTAGGCCGTTGCAGCGGCATTGCACCGACTGCGCGCCGCGGGCTCGGGAGCGTGGCGCCGGGCGGCTAGTCCCCGTCCAGCGCCGCGGCCATCGATTCGTCGGGCGGCGGCAGGCCGGGCTCCCGTGCCAGGACGACACGCTGCGGTCGTGGAATCTTGATGCCGTGCTCCCGGAAGGCCTCGAGCAGGCGCTTGCGCAGCTCTCCGGCGGCGGCCCACTGATCGGGCGCCCGGACCGTCCCGAGGATCTTGATCGTCACCCCGTACTCGGCGAGCGCGCTGATCCGGTCGACCTTCGGCGCCTCGAGGATTCGGCGCTTCCAGGCCGGGTCGGCGGCCATGGTGGTGCCGACCGCGTCGACGACACCCGTGGCCATGTCGATGTCCGTCCCATACGCGACGGTCACGTCCTGGTTGATCCGGGCCCAGACCCGGGTGAGGTTGCTGGCGATGGTGATCTCGCCGTTGGGCACGGTATGGACGACGCCGTCCAGGTCGCGCACGGTCGTCCGACGGAGGCTGAAGTCCTCGACCGTGCCGGAGACGCCCGCGACGCGGATCACGTCGCCCTTGCTGAACTGGTTCTCGATGAGGATGAGCGCCCCGTTGAGGTAGTCCCGGACGAGGTGCTGGGCACCGAACCCCACCGCCACGCCGACGACCCCGAGGCCTGCGACGGCCGGCCCGATGTCGAGGTCGAACGTCCGCAGGGCCATCAGCCCGGCGATGATCACGATGAAGAATCGGATGACGTTGCCGCCGAGCCCGTCGAGCGTTTCCATCCGCTTCTTCAGCTCGACCGCCGACAGCTCCTGGGCCGTCCCCTCCGTCGCCTCGCGGTCCATCAGGGCCTTGACGGTGCCGTGAACGAACAGCCGCGACGCGCGCAGCAGCACGAAGGCCACGACGACGATGATCACGATGGGAATCGCGCGTTCCTCGAGCACGACGAGGACCGTTGACCACGGCGGCTTCCCGAAATCCATGCCGGAACAGGGTAGCCGCGGGCGCCGGCGTGGCGGCCGCGCGAGCGCCTAGGCGGGTGTGCCCTTGTCGCCCGCCATGCTCCATTGCGATGCACCGACGTGGTGCGACTCGCCCTTGGCGCGCTCCTCGAGCGCCGCGTCGAGCGAGTCCGCGAAGATCGTCACGATCCGGTCCACGACGTCCTCTCGCGCGTGGGCCTCGCAGAAGAACCACGGCTCCCGCGAGTCCGGCTCGGGCATGGCGCCGCGGGCGTGCATCCCCAGGGCCACTGCGTCGTAGAGGTCGTGGTCCGAGTTGGCCCAGTCACGGTATTCCGTCGGCGCCTGCTCGGTGAACATGATCCCGAACATCGCCGGGTGCCCGGTGAAGACGTACGGCAGGTCGCGCTCGGAGATGACCTCGGACAGCCCCGCCTGGACCTCGCGCCCGACCTGGTGGATCCGAGCGAGGGCATCCGTGTCGCGGAGGATCCGGAGGGTCGCCACGGCCGCGGCGGCCGCCACGCGATTACCGGCGTACGTGCCGCCATGCGAGACGTGGTCCGGGAGCACGGACATGACCTCGTCCGAGCCGGCGAAGCAGGCCGCGGGATAGCCGTTGCCGATCGCCTTGGCGTAGGTCGCGAGGTCCGGGGTGACGCCGAAGTACTCGGCGGAGCCGCCCTTTGCGATCCGGAAGCCGGTCTTGACCTCGTCGAAGATCAGGAGGACCCCGAACTCCTTGGTCAGCGCCCGCATCTCCTGGTGGAAGCCCTCACGAGGCAGGATCGCCTGGGCGTTCCCGAGGATCGGCTCCACGATGACCGCGGCGATGTCGTCCCCGTCGCGCTCGAAGATCTTGCGGAGCACGTCGAGGCGGTTGAACCGGGCCGGGATGATCGTCTTTGCCACCTGCTCCGGGATGCCCCGGCCCCACGCCAGGCCGACCGGGTTGTCCTCGTCGCCAAGCTCGGACACGTCGTTCGGGGTGACGGAGATCAGCGCGTAGTCGTGGACGCCGTGGTACTGGCCCTCGAACTTCACGATCTTGCTGCGGTTCGTGTAGCCGCGGGCGACGCGCATCGCGTGCATCGTCGCCTCGGTCCCGGAGACGGTCATGCGGGCCTTGCCGACCCAGCCGGTCATCTCCTTGATCAGCTCCATCGCCTCGATCTCGTCCTCCGAGGTCAGGGAGAAGCTGACGCCCTTCCGCATCCGCTCGTTCACGTAGTCGTCGACGCGCGGGTCGCCGTGGCCCAGCATCACCGGCCCGTAGCCCATGCGCAGGTCGATGTACTCGTTGCCGTCCATGTCCCAGATCCGGCCGCCCTCGCCGCGATCGATGTAGACGGTGTCGTCGCCCCAGGCGCGGAAGTTGGAATCGGTGCCGCCGGGCATCGTCTTGAGCGCGCGGCGATAGAGCTCGGTCTGGCGCTGCCGCTTCAGCGGCGGCGGCGTCGTGGCGGGCGACATGATCCCTCCCTACGGGGCGTACGGGCCGCCCTGGAGCGGTCCGCGTGATGCCTCAGGACGCTCCCATCGTGCCACGTTTCCCTGCCCGGCGCCACGCGATATTCGTACGGAATGCACCGATGGCGTGCGAATCACGCCGCGGAATGGCCTCGAGGCTGCGCTACCGCACGATCAACGACCCGCTCGCGCTGAGCGTGCCGTTGACTACGACGTCGAAGGTGTAGACGCCTTGCGACAACCCGGGCACGGGGCCCTGGCTGCCCAGGCAGTCGTACGTGCCGGATGGCTGCAGGTTCGTCTCCAGCTCCTGGCCGTCGCGCGTGACCCGAACGAAAACCTCGTCCCCTGCCGTCACCGTCCGCTCGAGTGACGCGACCCACTCCACGCTCGTGCCGGCAGTCACGAAGAACAGCTGGCCGTCAATGGTGCAGCTTTCGAGGTTCGCGCCGCTCCCGAACGCCACCTGGCCCGGGAGGACGAAGCCGTTGCCGCCCGGAAAGCCCGGGAAGCCGGGTGAGCCGGGCGCCCCCGCGAACCCGGGAAAGCCATTGCGAACGAACGTCTCCATCTGGGCGACGCCGTACGGGATCGCGGCGACCCCGGCGACGTCGAACGCGAGCACGAGGGCGATGAGGGCCATGCCGGCCGTCCCCAGGCGAGGGACACGGAAGGTGGGCGCCACCGGCGCCGACGCGGTGGGTGCCGCCGGTGCCGATGCGTCGGGCGCGGGGGCGATCGCCTCGGAAACGACCGGGGCGACGCCGGTCGTCGGTGGTGGGGGCGCGTCGACGGGTGCGGCGTCGATGGGGCGTGCGTCGATCTGGGGTGCGTCGATCGCGGCGGCGGTCGGCGATCCGGCGGCGGTCGGCGATCCAGGCGTGGCCGTCCAGGACGGCTGCACCGGCGGGACCAGCCGTCGGTACGCCGAGAATGACAGCAGCAGCGGGAGCGGCGTGAAGAGCGCGAAGGCCACCGCCGGCACGAGCAGGAGCAGGACCTGTCCGCCACCGCTGAACATCGCGGGGAAGACCAGGAGGATCGCGCCGAACGCGGCGGGCGCGACCATCAGGCCCAGGAGCAACGACGCGCCGAGGATCCGCAGCCACACGGCCGACGGTCGCGTCGCCCGCCACGACAGCTTCACCGCCTCGATCGAGTTCCAGTTGTCGGCGACGTTCGCCGGCACGGCGAGGCTCAGGCGCATGCTCGCCCACAGGAAGACGAGGACGACGGCGATGATCGGGACGATCACGAGGACCGGGCTGATCACCAGGAACAGGCCCAGCGGGATCAGCGCCACCAGGAACAGGCCGATGAACGCGACCCCGAGGAGCAGCGACGTCAGGAACAGCCAGCCCGACCGCTCGACCCCGCGGCGGAAGGCGCGCCCGAACCCGACGCTGCGGCCACCCTCGGCGAGGGCCAGCATCACCGCACTGCCGACGAATCCAGCCACGAAGCTCAGCAGCCCGAGGACGCCGCTCACGTCGACGAAGCCCGTCGGCTGGGCGAACGGGTTCGAGCCCATGGGGGCGGCGAGCGAGCTGATCCAGCTCATGCCGCTGCCAACGGCCGAGACGAGGAGCAGCCGCAGCAGGTCCGCCCCGTACCGGGCGAACGTGTCCGAGAGCAGCGCCCCGACGGTGAAGGGCGGCTGACCGCCGGCGTAGCTCCCGGCGCCGGACGTAGCCGACGCGTACGAGGTCGCGGTTGGCGGCTCCCACGCGACCAGCGGCTGCGGCTGCGGCGCAGACTCGCGCGCATGGGGCGGCACCCCGGGGTCGCCCGTCATCCACTGCCCTCCCTCTCCGACCGGCCGTCGAGGGCCATCGTGCGCCCTCGGGGGGAGGCTCGCAACCAGTCGCGAGCCGGGGCTCAGACGGGGGTCGACACCCACTTGGGCAGCTCGGAAGCGAGGGTCGCGAGGGGCAGCGAGCCGTGGCCCAGGAGCTGATCGTGGAACTCGCGGAGGTCGAACGCCGGACCGTCTCTGCGGGCGATCTCCCCGCGCAGCCGCTCGATCTCGCGCTGCCCCACCTTGTACGTCAGGGCCTGCGCCGGCCAGGCGATGTAGCGATCGGTCTCGATGACCGCATCGGTCTCCGTGAGCCCGGCGCCCAGGAGCGTGTCGATGGACCGCTCGCGCGTCCAGCGAAGGGCGTGCATCCCCGTGTCGACGACGAGGCGGGCAGCTCGCCAGGCCTGCGCATCAAGCATCCCGAAGCGCTCAGCGTCGTTGCGGTAGAGGCCCATCTCGTCGGCGAGGCGCTCGGCGTAGAGGCCCCAGCCCTCGACGTACGCGCCACCCGCGTAGCGGGAGGCGAAGCGCCGGAAGTTGTTGAGGGCGGTGTTCTCGCCCTCCAGCGCGATCTGGAAGTGGTGGCCCGGGATCGCCTCGTGATACGTCGTGGCGGCGAGGCGCGAGAACGTCCTCGACGGCAGGTCGAACGTGTTGACGTAGTACGTCCCTGGTCGGGTCGTGTCGGCCGACGGCGGGTAGTAGTAGGCGAACGGCGCGTCGCGCTCCTTGTACTCCTCGACCGGGATGACCCGGCAGGCCGAGACCGGGGCGCGTCGGAACATCGCCGGCGCGAGCTCGAAGGCCCGCTCGATGTCCTCGTTCGCCCGCTCGACCAGGGCTTCCTTCGAGACGGCCTGGTTCTCGAGGTCGTTGGCCAGCGAGGCGCGGTAGGCGACCGTGTCGTCGCCGAAGCCGGCGCCGCGGCTGATGGCCTGTCGCTCGACCTCGATGGTCGAGAGCTCCGCGAGCCCGATCTCATGGACCTCGCGCGGGTCCAGGTCGAGGGTCGTCCAACGCAGGATCTGGGTGCGGTACAGCTCGTCGCCGTTCGGGGCCGACCAGATGCCGTTCTCCGGCCGGCTCGCGGCTAGGTAGTCGCCCTTCAGCGATTCGAGGAACGCGGCGTCGGCGGGATAGACCTCATCGCGCACCACGGCGCGGATCTTCTCCCGGTCCTCCTCCCGCGCGACCGTGACCAGCGACGGCACGACGGCCTGGTCGATCGGGACGGCGAGCATCCGCTCCAGCTGCGCAATCGTGCGCTCGGCCACGATCCGCGGCGCGGTGAGGCCGCTCTCCAGGCCCTCGCGGACGAGCTCGCGGTTGTCGGCCATGAACTTGGGGTAGGCGTGGAGGCGAGCGAGGAAGAGGTCCAGCTTCTCAGGCGTGTCGGCCGGCTGGAACTGGCAGATCTGGGGAAGGAGCTGCTGGGGGCCGGCCATCTGGTCGACGACCTGGAGGGTGTCGATCCGCTGGTCGTCCTGGATGGCGAAGATCGTGCCAATGACCCTTAGGACGTCGCGGGTGATCCGGTCCTCGACCGACAGGTCCGCATCGGGGATCGCGAGGGCAGCGTCGCGCATGTCGTCGGCGAACTGCCGGACCTGGGCCCGACCCTCCGGACTCGTGTCGGGCAGCCGGTCGTCGTAGCGGTTGTCGCCGTTGATCGTGGCGCTGAACGGCTGGAGCTGCTTCAGCCGCTCCCAGAAGCCATCGGCAAGCTGGTCGACGTCGCTCGGTGTTGGCAAAGGTCGTGTCTCCCCGTTCGGACGGCACAGGGTAGCGGTGTCACCCGGTTGCGTGGTGGCGCCTGCGTGGCGGCGCCCCCCGTGGTGGCGCCGGCCGTGAATCTTCGTTGATGGCCCCCGATCACGCACCGCGGCGTGGTCGCCCTGCGGGCCGGATTCGAGTTGGTTCCACTGAAGCGAAACCAACGCGGTGGCGTTCGATTGGACGGTGTCCGTGGACGAGCGAGCGGCGCTGCTCGATCGAGAGCGCAGGCTGGGATGAGCGGGCGGCGCGCTCGACATGGCGTGCTGGCGCCGCGGATGGTCCACCTGCTTGCGGCGGACGGGCCCGCCGGCATGGTCGGTGCCGGTCGTGGCGTCGGCGCCCCGATCGAAATCGTTGTCCCGCCGAGGCCGCGCCGGCTCGATTCTGCCTTCGCTGACGGTGGTGAACCATGGGTGGAACCAACTCGATTCGGGCCGGCAGCGCGGTCGGCACGCAGCGCTGTCGGCACGCAGCCGCTCGGCACGCAACGCGGTCGCCACGTACACGTTCGGCACGCGACGCGAGCGGGTGGCAGCGGGATCAGAACAGCGGCAGCTGCTCCGCGCGGCGCTCGATCGGCGGTTCGAGGCCGAGGTACGGCTCGAGGTCGGCGAGGTCCAGTGGGTCGCGCTCGAGCCACGCCCGGAGGTGAGGCCACAGGATGAGGTGCCAGTTCGAAGCCTCCATCGCGTCCCGCAGGATCGGCGAGGCTTCGAGCTTGTGGCGAGCGAGCTCCCGGCGCTCCGCGGGGATCGCGAGGAACCGGACGATGCGGTCGTCCGGCGGGATCCGAGCGTGGCGCCGCAGCAGGACATCGCCGAGCATCGCGGTCCACTCGACCTCCCAGAGCAGGGCGGTGCCGCCGCGCTGGTACCAGATGCAGTCGACCGCCTCGCCGTCCTCCTTCGGGACGATCGAGATCGTCGGGAACCACGGCTCGCGCTCGCGGTGCGGGTCCAGATAGTCGCCAAGGGTTCGGTCCCCGACCTGGCGGGCCTGGTCGCGCCGACCGATCCAGATCCGCATCCCCAGCCGGTGGCCGCCGTTGGCGAGGTGGGCGAGGAGCTCGGCGTGCTCGCCGGTCCGTCGCCGGAGGTCCTCGTGGGTGACGAGGCGGGTCGCGGTGGAGGCGGGGCCGCGGTAACTCGCGAGCGCTGCCCGGACGAGCGCCTCGTCTGGCAGGTCGTGCCCGGAGAAGAGCGCCGCCACGCGCTCGAAGAACGCGGATTCGGCAATCGGGCCGGCGGTGGAGAGGAGGCTGTAGACGGCCCACTCGACCCGATCCGCGAGCGGGATCGCCGCCGTCTCGCGGTCGTGGCGATCGCCGAGCCACCATCGACCGGGCTCGACCTCGGCCAGGCGATGCTGCGTCGGGCGCCCGAGCTCGTCATGGATGAGCGCGAGGACGCGCTCGACCGGATCGCTGGGTGGCTGTGGCTGGGCAAACGTGCGCTGTCGCGTCGCCGGCGGAGTGCCGGCGCCCGCGTGCGAGGCCGCGGCCGCTGCGCCTCCGAGCCGGTCATCCCCGCCGTGGATGTCCGCATCTGGCGGGTCGGGCGGCACGTGCGCCGAGTCTCCGGGATCGGGCTGGGCCTCGGTGGTAAGTAGCCGGCGCAGCGACCCGGATCGATCGAGCCCAACGAGAATCTCGCCGAGCAGCCGCTCGAAGCTCGCCGGCTCGCCACGGGCGCGGAGCACCTCGACCGTCGTCTCGAGGACCGTCGCGGCGGCCTCGCGCGGCGAGAACGGGCGAGCCTCGATTCGCTCCGGCGGCGCGAACAGGCCGGGCCCCGGCACGAGGTCCGGGTCGCCACGATCGCCCGGCCCGGGCTCGAGCCGCGTGTTGCTGCGCGACAGCGGTCCCGGCGGGAGGATGCCGCCCGGGGAAACCAGCTCCACGACGCCGGCGACCTCGTCATCGGGATCGGTGAGCCGCGCCTCCACGATCCGGTAGCCCGCGCCGACGCCGCCGAGGACTGCCGCGACCAGGGCCTCGGGCCCGCCGTGGTCCAGCAGCAGGACGACCCGCGCGTCGCGAGCCAGGTGCGGTGCCGCCGCCTCGAGCGAGCGCCGCAGCGCCGTCGCCTGCCACGACCACGGCGCGCGCACGGCGGGCCCCCGCAATGGCTCGAGGGGCAGGAGGGCGTCCGCCTCCCGGCCCCGCGTCCAGGCGGTCGCGTGGTAGGTCGCGCCGAGCCGCTCCTGGTTGAAGCGCGCCGGCGGCTGCCCAAGCACCAGCCGGATCCGTGGCCCGTGGTCGCGTGCCTCGCGGGCGAACGCCTCGAGGGCGCCGGGAGTCAGGACGCGAACCACGGCGTTCGGCGCCCCCTCGACGAGGCTCCGCAGGTCCGATCCCAGCCGCGCCTCCAGCGGGCCAAGCGCGCCGCTCTCCAGGCGCTGCACGAACCCTCTGACCAGGCGGAACCCGTCCTCGAACGCCAGCCATGGGTTGCGCTCGTGCCACCGCACCGGGAATGGCGTCCGTACACGTCCGGAGGCGATCCGAAGCGCGGGAATCTTCGCGTTGCCAAGCCCGAGCCGGCTGGCCGGCAGGACAGCATGCAGGAAGGCCAGCCGCAGGGCGCTCTCGACCGGCGCGGCCCGGAGGTCGCCCTCCACCCTGGCGAGAATCGCCGCGAGCCCGACGAGCTGCCGCTCCGAGTGGAGACCGAGCAGGTCGTCGATGAGGCCTTCGCCCCCATCTGGCACGGGAAATCGATCGCGGAGGCGCTGGCGGACGGTGGCGGCCCCCACGGTCCGGTTCGCCCGGTCGCGATCGGCGTCGGTCGGCTCGACCGCCTGGTGCTCCGGTCGACCCTGCTGGTCGCGGCACAGCTGGCACCGGTAGTGGACCTTCGCGGGCGAGCCGTCGGCCCATTCGACCTGGTCCACCGTGACGTTCCGGCCACAGGTCGCGCACTTGGTCGCGAAGAGGTCGTTGATCGAGAGTCGGAGGCTGGATTCGCCGAGCGGCGACGCCGCGAGCGACGAGAACGCGGCGTCGAGGTGCCGAAGGTCGGGCGGTCGGAGGACGACCTCCGCGAGCAGACGGGTCAGCGGGCTCGATTCGAGGGAGAACGCGCGACGTTGCCGGTCGATCGCCGCCCGGGCAATCCAGCCGCCGCGCCCGAACAGGTCCGCGACGATGTCGCCCGGTGCGCTGCCCGACTCGAGCCGAGCCCGGACGAGCTCCGGCGGTGGCGGTGGCGCAATCCGGTCGAAGGCAGGGAGGGTGAACCCCGGCTCCGCGCGCGAGAGGAGCCTCCCCACCATCGTCTCGATTGTGGCAGGTCGAATCCCGCTCCCGTGCCGTCAGGGGACGGCCGCGTTGGCGACCTTCCTGCCAGATTCACGCCGAGGGCAGCACGGCGAGGAAATCGCTTCGAGACACCCTGGATCAGCCGCAAGCAGCGTCGTCATCGATCCACGCTGATCATGCGCGCTCGAGGTCGTCAGCCGACGACGCGGGTCGCGATCCCTAGTTGCCCGGGGGCGTGAATCTGGCCACAAGCTGGCCGCCTACGAGAGCCGCGCCCGGGCCAGCGGCGCCGGCGCGCGAACACCGGTCAGCCGCGGCTAGTTGTTGTCCTCGTTCTCGTCCGACTCTTCCTCGAAGGCCTCGTCGGTGGTGTCCTCGGGCGGGAGGACGCTCTCGAGGTCGGTGATCTCCTCGTCCTCGACGTCGTCCTCGAGGTCCTCCTCGAGCTCCTCGTCCTCGCGGAGGAGGGTGCCCTTGGTGTAGGGCCGGAGGTCGGTCGACTTGGCGGCGGTCGGGAACGAAACCTTGCCGTAGTTGCGGGGGTCCTGGAAGACCTCGCGGATGATGATCCGGACGTCCTGCGCGCCGAGCGACGTGACGCCGGCGAGGTACTTGTTGCCATCGGCGATGAGCTTCAGGAGTCGCGCCGCGACCCGCGGCTCCACGACACCGATGCGCATGCCGTTGCTGATCGCGATCAGGCGGTTGCCCTCGGGCGTGAGCTCGACCGTGTCGCCTGGGTTGACCTGGGCAAGCTTCCTGGCGTCGGGCAGGTCCAGGAGGTGGGCGAAGCCGGTCTTGCCGGTCTCCTCGACGAAGATCCGAACGGGGGCCTTGGAGCCGTCCTGCGCCGGCACGGTCTTCTCGCCGGCCGCCACGAGCAGGGTCCGGAGCCGGTCGATGTTGCGCTCCGCAATCCGGTTGGTCGGGTCGAGCGCCAGCGCGGCCTGGTAGTGCTCGCGCGCGGCGCCGAGCTCTCCGAGCTCCCAGAGCGCCTTGGCGAGGCGGTTCTCCGTCTCGGCCTCGGCCGCCATGTCCAGCAGCTTGCGGTTCGTCTCGGCGGCCTCGCTCCACCGGCCGGCGGCGGCCTGGGCGATCGCCTGCTCGGCGAGCTGCCGCCGGACGCGCGTCGCTGCCGCGGGGCTGGAAGCGTTCGATTCCGTGTCGGAGAAGGTCACGTGGCGAGATCCTTTCGGGCCGTCGGGCGGCGGGGGTATCGGCGCGCTTCGACGGTCGCGTCGAAGCGGTTGGCTGACAGATTCGGGGCGAGACTTGATAGCACCCGCCCCGCCGAGCGTCAAACCCGGGCGAGCTGGATGCGACCGCTCGACCCTAGTTTACGCCTCGTCTGCCAGGCGACCGGCTGCGGACTCCAGGCGGCCGTCGCGTCAACCGTTGTCGTCGGGTCCGCCACTGCGCCGGCGTCAGGCGCGAATCCCGATGCTCCAGCCGATGACGAGGATGGCGAGCACGGCGAGGAGGGCGGTCTCCCAGACGCGCCAGGGGTCGCGCCTGCGGACCGGTCCGCCGCTGTGGATCGCGTCCCAGAGGAAGAACACGAGCACCAGGAGGGCCGGGCCGAGGATCCGCGGGATCTCGATCGATCGAAGCGCGACCGCGGCAATCGCGACCACGGCCGCGCCGGTCAGCCCGAACCACGCCACCTCGCGGAGGTTGGAGGTGCGCAGGGCCGCGGTTCGATACGCGAGCAGGAAGCCGATCACCGCGTCCCCCAGGGCCTGCGCGATCACGGCGATCGCGTCGGGGCCGACGGGCGATGGGGCCTCGCCCGGGTCGGGCAGGCCGCCGGGGACGAGCGTCGCCACACCGGCGAAGCCGAGAAAGCCGACGAGCAGCACCTGGATCAGGACTGCGGTCCGATCGTTCGAGGAGGGTGGGCCGCTGGCTCGCGCGAGTCGCAGCTCCGTCACGAGTGCGAGCCCGACGAGACCGCCGGCGAGGACGATCGCGGGCAGCAGCACCACGCCGATCGGCACGAGACGGATCGCTCCCACGGCGGCGAGGGCCGCCCCTCCGGGGAGGATCAGGGATTCGATCGCCACGCCCGAGCTACCCGATGCGGGATCCGCCTCCGCGACGACCTGAAGGGCCCCGAAGAAGACGCCCGCGAGCAGCGCGACCGCGATCGGCCAGACGAACCCATCTGGCGCGAACCGCGTCAGCGCCACCACGACGCCCACGGCAATCGCCAGGTCCCTCGCCCCGGATTCGCCCCTCATCGGGGCGGATTATCCGCCCGCGGCCGCGCCAGACGCGTTGCGCGGCCGCCATTCACCGACCCGGTGGCGCGAGCTTGGCTTTGTCTCTCGGCTTCGGCATCGCAAGCCAGGCCAGCAGCCCGGCACGGGAGCGGGTGTTCAGCACGTCGGCCGGCGTCACCCAGGCCCGGCGGGCCTGCGAGATCCCCCAGGCGAGGTAGGCGAACTCCCGCGTGTGATGGGCGTCAGAGTCGATCGAGAGGACGCAACCGAGCTCGAGCGCCTTTCGCGCCCGTTCCACGGACAGGTCCAGCCGGTGGGGCGAGCCGTTCATCTCGAGCACCGTGCCGGTTCGCGCGGCGGCGCGGTAAACCGTCTCCCAGTCGAGGTCCAGGTCGTCGCGCGTCCCGATCATCCGGCCCGATGGATGGGCGATCACGTCGACGTGCGGATTCTCGATCGCGTTCAGGACGCGATGGGTGAGCTCGGCGCGCGGCTGGCGCCGCCCGACGTGGAGCGAGGCCACGACGAGGTCGAACGTCGCGAGCAGCTTGTCCGGGTAGTCGAGCTGGCCGTCGGCGCGGATCTCGAGCTCGCAGCCGTGGAGCAGCCGGAAGCCCTCGGCGTTGGTCTCGGGTGGCGCGGAGCCGTCGGCGTCTTCCGCCTCAAATCTCGCATTCAGGCTCCGGATCAGCGCCCGCTCCTGCGCGACCCGCTCCGGATCGAGGCCGCGGGCAATCGCGAGCGACTGCGTGTGGTCTGTCATCACCTGGTAGGCGTGGCCGCGGCGGCGCGCGAACTCGGCCATCGTCTCCACCGGCATCGACCCGTCCGACCAGTCGGAGTGGGAATGCAGGTCGCCGCGAAGGTCGGCCTCGGCCACGAGCGTCGGCAAGGTGCCGGCGAGCGCCGCCTCGATCTCGCCCGTGTCCTCGCGCAGCTCGGGCTCGATGAACGGCAGTCCCAGGAAGGCGTAGGCCTCCGCCTCGGTCGCGAACGTCCGAAGCTCACCACCGGCTGCGAGGTCCGCGATGGTCTCGCCGTCCTCGCCGAGCTTCGCGAAGCCGTATTCGGACAGGCTCCAGCCCATGTCGCGGGCCATCGCGCGGAGTCGGACGTTGTGCTCCTTGGAGCCGGTGAAGTGGATGAGGTACGTGCCGGCCTCGCCCGGCCGCATCACCATCAAGTCGACCTGCGGCCCGCGGCCGCCGAGCCGGACGGCCGCCTTGTGGCCCCCACGGTTCAGGACGGCCTCGACCGACGGCAGGCCGACGAACGTTTCGATGACCCGCTTCGGTGCGTCGGTCTCCGCGAGGAGGTCGAGGTCACCGATGCTCTCCTTCCGGCGCCGGAAGGAGCCTGCCGGCACGATGCGCTCGACGTCCAGCACGTCGAGGAGCCCTGCCGTGATCTCGTCGACGAGCGCGTTGGCGCGATTCAGCAGCATCCGGCCCTCGCGCGTCTCGAGCTTGGCGATGCCCTCGAGGATCATCTGCTCGGTCCGCTCGCTGAGTCCGCGGAGGGTCCGGACGCGTCCGGTCTCCGCCGCGACCTTGAGCTCGTCCAGCGTCTTGACCCCGAGGCCGGCGTAGATCGCGCGAACGGTCTTCGGCCCCAGCCCGGGCAGGCGGAGCATCTCGAGGAGGCTGGTGGGGAACTCGGCGAGGAGCTTGTCGCGGTACTCGCTGCGACCGGTCGTCGCGAGCTCCGCGAGCTTGTCCGCGATTGCCTTGCCGACGCCGGGAATCTCCGGCGGCCGGCCCTCGCGATAGGCGCGGGCCACCTCGATCGGCGACCGCCCGATTGCGTCGGCGGCGCGGTAGTAGGCCACCGTCTTGAAGACCAGCTCGCCCTTGACCTCGAGCAGGTCGCCGATGTCGTGAAACACCTGGGCGAGCTGGCCGTTGGTCAGGAGCGGCACCTCGCCGAGCTCACCTTGAGCTCCGGCCGTCCCCGCCTCGGCGGCTTCGGCCTCGGATTCCTCGTCGTGTGCCGCCACGTCGTGGGGCTCGACGGCGCCGCGCTCGTCATCCATCGCGGCGATGGTATCGACGGTTCGCGCTCCGCCGATCGAACCTGCCCGGCGGAATGTTGCAAACGGTCGCCCTGGGAGCAATCCGGGCAGATCGCCACCGGTCTGGACGCGGTGGCCGGGCGAATGGGCTAGCCCGCGACAACCCGATCGCGGCCGGTGCGCTTGGCCCGCAGGAGGGCGCGATCGGCTCGGTCGACGAGGGCGTGGATCGGCTCGTCGGGGCCGGTCGCGTTGGCGACGCCCACGGAGACGCTGACGCCCGGGACGCCGAAATCGCCGAGGTCCAGATCGCGCACCGCTTGCCGCACCCGCTCCCCGACCTCCTGCGCAACGCTGGGGCCTGGATTGCGCAACAGCACGGCGAACTCCTCGCCGCCGATGCGGGCGGGCACGTCCTGGTCTCGCACCGCGGAGGTGATGGCGCCGGCGACGGACTTCAGGACTTCATCGCCGACCGGGTGGCCGTAGGTGTCGTTGAGGCCCTTGAACTTGTCGATGTCGATCATGAGGACCGCGAGCCCGTCGCCGGAACGCCGGCGACGGGCGAGGAGCGTCGAGAACTCGTCGAAGTAGCGGCGATTCGGGAGCCCCGTCAGCGGGTCCGTGGCGGCGCTCGCCTCCGTGGCCCGGTACGTATAGGCCCGCTCCAGCGCGGCCGCGGTCTCGCTTGCGGCGCCGCGCACCAGCCGGCGGGCGCTCTCGGGCCAGGCCTCCCGGTCGCGCCGCGAGAGGACGATCGCGCCGATGACGCCGGTCTCGGCCGATCGAAGGGGCGCGATGATCGTGTGGGACAGCCCGAATGCCGCTCGCACCCGATCCGCGACTCGCTCAACCACGACGGCTTCGTCGCCGCGCGCCAGGACCTCGGACGGCCGGGCACGGCCGCGGATGCCGAGCAGGTCGGGCGTCGGGAGCCCGATGTCCCGAAGCAATGCGAGCGACTCGGCGGCGACGCGGCGGAGCAGTGTTCGGCCGCCACCAGCGTCCGAGGCCCGCCGGGCGACCCGAGGCAGCGGCAGGGTGCGGTCGATGACGTCGGCTGGGACGGGAGGATTGGGAGTGGAGACCGAGTCTCGTGCTTCCGTAGCGGGGAGCTCGGTCGAAACCGGGCCGGGAGCCGTGCCCATCGGCACCGCGACAGGTTCCTTCGGCCCGTCCTCCCCCGCCCGATCGAGCAGCGAGAGCGGGAGGATCGTCGAGGTGGCGGGCACGCCGGCCCGGCGCGTCACGAGGGTCGCCTCCAGGGCGGCGGTATCTCGACGCCGCCGGACGAACACCACGTGGTCCGCGGCCGTTGCATCGACCAGGTCGTCGAGGATCGCAGAGACGATCGCCTCGGCCGAGACCGAGCGCGACAGGCTTCGGACGATCCGGGCGAAGCCTTCCGCCTCGCCGCGGCCCCGCGACTCCAGACCGGCGACGGCATTCCGGTGCGCGATCGCCGCGACCGCCGCCAGCACGACGAGCCCGACGACCAGCCAATCGACCGGCTGCTGCTCCGTGGCGAGGCGGATCCCGGCCGTGAGCGCCAGCAGGAAGAACACGCCCGCGAGAAGCCACCAGGTGCGGCGAATCGATGGATCGCCGCCGCTCCCCGCGCGGCCCGGTGACGTTGTCGGTCCGGCACTCACCTTGGGGTCAAGGATCGCCGTTCCAGCCCGCGCCTGTCGAGCCGGCAGGCGATCGGCGGTGCGCAGACGCGCCGATTACGGCGCTACATCATCACGAGGCCGCCGTCGACGGCGAGCACCTGACCGGTGATGAACGCGGCCTCGTTGCTGGCCAGGAAGGCGACGGCGTCGGCGATCTCCTCGACCGTGCCGAAGCGGCCGAGCGGGGTCCGCTCGGTGAGCTGGGCCTGGAGGTTCTCCGGAAGGTCCTTGGTGAGCTCGGTGAGCACGAAGCCGGGCGCCACCGCATTGCAGGTGATCCCCCGCGACGCCAGCTCGCGGGCGGTGGCCTTCGTCAGCCCGATCAGCCCGGCCTTCGCCGACGAGTAGTTCGCCTGGCCCGTCTGGCCGGCCTGGCCCGAAACCGAGCTGATGTTGATGATCCTCCCACCCTTGGCCTTGAGCATCGGGCGGGTGACGGCCTTGATCGCGTAGAACGCACCGAAGAGGTTCGTCTCGAGGACAGTCCGCCAGTCGTCGATCGACATCCGCATGATCAGGTCGTCACGCGTGACGCCGGCGTTGTTGACGAGGATGTCGACCTTGCCCAACGCCTCGAGCGCGGCCTTGATCAGCGCGTCCGCGGACTCGGGATCGGAGACGTCGGCCTGGACGGGCAGCGCCTTCCGGCCGAGCGCCTCGATCGCGGCCGCGGTCTCCTTCGCGGCGGCCTCGTTGCCCCGATAGCTGAACGCGACGTCGGCGCCCTGCGTGGCGAGCCGCAGCGCGATGGCCCGGCCGATGCCACGCGAGCCGCCGGTGACAACCGCGGATTTACCGCTGAGATCGATCATCGCCGCCTCCTACCGCGCGACCGGGTGCGGAGCGGGTTCGGGCTCGCCGGGCACGACGTCGTCGAGCGGTGGATCAACAGGCGATGGGCGGGCCATCAGCTCGGCGAGCGCCGGCGGAATGGGGTCGACCGAGTCCCAGTCGACGGGCAGCCGAACATGGACGTCCTCCGGGCGGATCGCCGCATCCGCGATTCGACCCCGCTCGGGATCGGCCGTCCACTCGATCGTCACGGCGCCGGAGGTGAAGCCGGCCCCGAAGGCCACGACCGTGATCCTGTCGCCGACCTTGACCCGGCCCTCGTTCACGGCCTCGGCCATCGCGATGGGGACGGACGCCGCCGACGTGTTCCCGTAGCGGTTGACGTTCGTATAGATCTGGTCCATCGAGAGGCCGAGGCCCTTCGCGACCGCCTCGATGATCCGGACGTTCGCCTGGTGCGGGATGAACAGGCTGATGTCGCTGGGCTGGAGGCCGGACTTGCGAACCGACTCGAGGGCCGTGGTCGCCATCGTCTTGGTGGCGAACCGGTAGGTCTCCTTGCCCTCCATCCGGACGTAGTGCTCGCCACGGGCGACCGTCTCGGCCGACGGCGGGCTCTTCGCGCCGCCGGAGGGCAGCCAGATCATGTACGCGCCTTCGGGCGACGTCGTGAGCTCGATGCCCATCGCGCCGCCGGGCTCCTCGCTCGCAGACAGGACGGCCGCGCCGGCCCCGTCGCCGAAAAGGATGCAGGTCGAGCGATCGGTGTAGTCCAGGAATCGGGTCAGCAGCTCCGCGCCGATGACGAGGACGTGTTTCGCGAGCCCCGCCTCGATCCAGGCCTGCGCGGTCGCGAAGCCGTAGACGAAGCCGGAGCAGGCGGCGGCGACGTCCATCGCGGCGGCACGCGTGTTCCCGATGGCCTCCTTCACGAGCGCCGCGGTCGAGGGCATCCAGTAGTCGGGGGTCAGGGTTGCGAGGAGGATGAGGTCGATCTCGTCCGGATCGATCCCGGCCGCGTGGATGGCCCGGAGCGCGGCCACGGAGCCCATGGAGGCCGTGGTCTCGTGCGCCGCGGCGACGCGCCGCTCGCGGATCCCGGTGCGACTCACGATCCACTCGTCGTTGGTGTCGACCATCCGCTCGAGATCCTTGTTCGAGAGGACCTGCGCGGGGACGTAGCGGCCCCAGCCGGTGACGTGGGCCCGGATGCGCTTCCCGGTGGCGGGGGCGGTGCCGTTGGCGGAGTGCATCACAGCGGATCCACCTCGATCAGTGGCTGCTTGGCACGAACGAGCTTGCCGTTCTCAGCGTTGATCTTGGCCACGCGGCCGGCCTTGTCGCTCTTGATCTCGTTGAACAGCTTCATCGCCTCGATCAGCCCGATCACCTGGCCCACGGCGACCTCGCCGCCGACGCTCACGTACGGCGCGGTGCCGGGGGCCGGCGAGCCGTACCAGATGCCGCTCAGCGGGGCCATGACGGCGGGGCGCGCGGGCGGCCCGTCCGCGGCGGCTCCGGCGGATGGCGTGGCGGCGCTCGCT
>JBKKDM010000159.1:0-46784 GCA_046707905.1 Candidatus Limnocylindrales bacterium | reverse complement strand
GATGGTGCTGCCGGTCGCGGCACCATCGGCATCGACGCCGGTGCAGGCCACGCCGATGCCGTGGGCGTTGGCGTCGTAGGTCCCGCTGTAGGGCGTGACCGTGCAGACCGCGTCGGCCTTGTCGATGACGATGGTCACCGAGTCGGTCTGGTCGTTGTAGTTGGTGCCACCGGTGAACGACCAGGTGGCCGTGCCGCCGGGGACGTTCTTGAAGCTGGCACCGAGGTCGAGCGTGCTGCCCAGAGCCGCGCCGCCGGCGTCAACGCCGGTGCACGTGCCAGTGGCGCCGTGGAAGGCCGCGTCGTAGTCGGTCGGGCCGTAGCCGCTGATCGAACAGACCGCGTCGGCCTTGTCGATCGTGAAGTCTTCGGTATCGCTCGAACCGGTGTGGTTCGCGTCGCCGGTGAACGATGCGGAAGCCTGGTAGTCGCCCGCGTTGACCGGGAGGGCCGTGCTGGAGCCGTAGGTCGTTCCGTTGATGCCGATGTACGTGACGGTCAGGCTCTGGTTGAGCCCGCCGACGCCGGTCGCGGATGCGAGGCAGCCATGGCCGGTCGTGTCATACGTGAACGGCTCGCCAGCGCAGGTCACCGCGGTGACGGAGGCCGCCTGGTCGATCGTGAAGGTCTCGGTGTCGCTGGAGCCGGTGTGGTTGGCGTCGCCGGCGTAGGTGAAGCTCGCGCTCGCGGTGCCGGCATTGACGTTGCTCGTGTAGCCAGAGGTTGGCACGGCCGTTGGGCCGATGTTCAGCCCGCCGGCGCCCGTGACCGTGTAGGTGCAGGGCTCGATGGCCGAGCCCGTGTACGTCGACGTGGCTGGGCAGGTCACCGTGGTGACGGAGGCCGCCTTGTCGATCGTGAAGGTCTCGGTGTCGCTGGAGCCGGTGTGGTTGGCGTCGCCGGCGTAGCTCGCCGCGGCCTGATAGGTGCCGACATTGGTCGGCGCCGTCGTGGTCGGGCCGTAGCTGGTAGTTTCCGTGCCGGTGTAGGTCACGGTCAGGCTCTGATTGAGCCCGCCAGCGCCGGTGGCTACCGCGCTGCAACCTTGGCTGCCGCCGTTGAACGTGAACGGCGCGCCGGCACAGGTCACGGTCGTGGTCGAGCCAGCCTGGCCGATCGCGAAGTTCTCAGAGTCGCTGGATCCGGAGTGGTTGGCGTCACCCGCATAGGTGAAGCTCGCGCTCGCGGTGCCGGCATTGACGTTGTTCGTGTAGCCAGAGGTTGGCACGGCCGTTGGGCCGATGTTCAGGCCGCCGGCGCCCGTGACCGTGTACGTGCAGGGCTCGATGGCCGAGCCCGTGTACGTCGACGTGGCTGGGCAGGTTATGGTCGTGGTCGAACCGGCCTGCCCGATCGTGAAGGTCTCGCTGTCGCTTGATCCGGTGTGGTTCGCGTCACCCGCGTAGGTGAAGCTGGCGCTGGCCGTGCCGGCATTGACGTTGTTGGCGTAGCCACCCGCTGGCACGGCCGTTGGGCCGATGTTCAGGCCGCCGGCGCCAGTGACCGTGTACGTGCACGGCTGAATGGCCGAGCCGGAATAGACATGCGGTCCAGTGGCACAGGTGACCGTCGTCGTCGACGATCCCTGGTTCACCGTCAGGGTGCCTGAAGCTGAGCTCGCGCCAAAGCCACTCTGCGCCGCGTAGTTGGCGGACAAGGTGTGTGATCCCGCGCTCGGGCTCGTAAGAGCCGCGATGTCTGCGTTCGTGAAGGTCGCGGAGCCGCTCGAAAGCGCCTTGCTCACCGCGGCGCCACCGTCGACGCTCAGGGTGACGTTGCCCGTCGGAGCCGCGCCCCCGGCCGTTCGCGCGACCGAGACGGTCACGGAGCCATTCGCGTTGTACGTGACAGCGGGTGCATTGATGGTGGTCGTCGTCGCAATGAGGCTGGCGGTCACCACAAGCGTCGCGGTACCGGAGCTCGCGCCCGAACCCTGACAACCGCTGCCATTCGAGCCGCTTACCGTAATCGTGTACGTGCCTGCCGGCGTTGATCCACTCGTGGTGATCGTCATGGCTGCGTTTGCCGTCGTGTTCTGTCCGACCGTGCGTGGATTGGGAGAGAACGATGCGCTCGCGCCCGCAGGGAGGCCGATCGCAGACAGAGTCACGCTGCAAAGGGAGGCGTTGCCTTGGCTGCTCGTGGCGACCTGGACCGTGTAGCCAGCTGTGCCGCTTTGCGCAACCGTTACCGAGCTGGGCGCGAGAACGGTGATCGTCGTCGGCATCGCATCCGTGAACGTGCCTGGTTCCGTTACGCCCGAGGTTGCCCCGGTGGCGATATACGAGTAGGCACCCACAGCAAGCTCGCTATTCCATAGCGTCACCTGGCAGGACCAAGCGCTCGTGTCGTCGGCGGTCGCTGAACAGGAGGCCGTATAGCCGTTCGGTCCGGAGACAGCCACGTCTACGGTCTCGCCAGGCAGGTAGCCCGCGCCGTTCGAGTTGTCGCCGCTGATCGTGACGACAGAGCCCGGGGCGTAGTCCTCCTGGTCCGTCCAGACGGCCGCGTTTGTGAGCGCGGGCACGATGAGCGTGGAAATGAGCAAGAGGGCCTGCGAGACCGCCGTGAAGCGGGTAACTCGAACGCGCATGAGCAAGGACCTCCCCGGGGCACACGGGTGCCGTATCTCGCGCGTCCAGGGCCGGGAAGGAGTCGAATGAATGATGAGTGCGGATGGACCGGACCTGCTCGCGCTTTGCAACGCTATTGAATTGGCCCCGGATCGTACTGCTCGGTCACCGAAACGGAAGTACTTTTGCTGACTGTAGGTGCGAATTGGCACCACCAGATCTCCAGCGCTCCGGCGCGCACCCCACGCAACGACCCCGCACCACATAGCCGATTCGTCCGGCGCAGCGGCCGGCCGGCGGGACCTCGGGGTCGGTCAGCCGCTAGGCGGTGTCCTGGGGCGGCGCGATCCGCCGAACAGCCGCCGCAGGGCCCAGACCACAAGCACGATCCCCACGATGATCACCAGCGGGTTGTCGAGCAGCTCGCCGAGGTCGTCCTCGAAGGATCCTCCAGACGAGCCCGACCCCGGGCCTGGCCCGGTCGAGCCGCCGTCCAACTCGCTGAACACGACGAGGCTGACGTCGACGACCTTCGTCGCTTCGCCGGCCGCCGCCTCGCGATCCCCGACCTGGAACTCGGCCGCGTAGACCCCAGACGCTGCGCCGGAAGGCACGCTGACCCGTACCGCGATCTCGCCGATGTCGCCAGGCCCAAGGGTGATCGCGTCCCGCGCGAACGCGAACCATGACGCCGGAGCCGGCGTGACGAACCCGCCGGCAGGGGCTCCTGCGACGACGTCGTACGTCGCCACCACGGTGCCGACGTTCCGGACGGCGATTGGGTCGAGGTCGAGGGACTCGCCGGGCTCCAGCGCCGACGCGAGCGAGATCGTCGATACGCCGAGCGCCACACCTCGGGCGACCCCCGGTTGGGGCGTCGGGAGCGAACCGCTCGCCCCGAGGAGCGCGTTGACCGCGCCAGGGACGTCAAGCCGGTGCCGAGTCTCACCCGAGTTCGGATCCGTGATCAATGGCCCCGCGTTCATCAGCGCAGTCCAGATCTCGTAGGCCCTCGCGCCGGGCCGGGCGCTGGCCAGGACCGCTACGGCGCCGGCAACGTGGGGCGCCGCCATCGACGTCCCATTCATCGAGCCGCCGGCAGCGGTGATGCACGCGCCCGGCGCGAGCAGCTCCAGCCCCGGGCCTGACTGCGAGAACGTCGCGACGGTGTCGACCAGGCCATCGGCGCACGTGCCGCTCGTCGCGGCGCCCACGCTGAACGTGTTCTCGTCGCACGCGTTGCTGCCGAGCCCTGGCTGCCACGTCAGGGTCGCCTTGCCCTTGTCGTCACGAAACGCCGAGTTGCCGGCGGAGACGACCGGGATCATCCCGACGGCGTAGGCCTCGGCGAGGTGATAGTTGTCGACACAGATCGACGGCGGGTAGTGGCCGTGACCGAGGCTCATGTTCACGGCTCGCAGATTCACACCCGCCTGCCGCAGCCCCAGCAGCCAGTCCATCCCTCGGAGCACGCTGGTCAGCGGCGCACGCTGACCAGTCTCGCCATCGACGGTCATGACGCTGAACACGTCGGCGACGTATAGCTGCGCCTTCGGGGCCTTCAGGAGGACGGTGCTGGCGACGTGCGTCCCATGGCCGTCGTCGTCCGGGCGGAAATCCTCCGGCCCGGCCTCGAATGTCTGGCCCACGCTGCCGGCCGGGAAGTACTCCGGATAGCGGGCCGCATCGACGCCGGTATCGAGCACCCCGACCGCGACTCCTGCGCCGTCGTAGGCCGTGACGCCGAGGTGCATGGGCATCGGCGCGTCATCCGCTCGGACCTCCGTCGACATCGGGACGGTGCGATCCTCGGTGATGTCCCGCACGAGGTTGCTGCGCAGCGCGGCGAGCAGCGTTGCCTCCGACCGGAACGTAACGACGAACGCACCGACCCGTTCGAAGTCCTCCACGAGCTCGACGTCCGGCCCCAGGGCCGAACGGATGGCGGCCTTGTTGGCCTTGAACGCCGCGGTCATCGCGGCGACGAGCGCATCCGCGCGATCTGCGCCGATCGTCGAGCGGATCGCCCCGAGGATCGATTCCGTGTCGAGGTGCACGATCGCCACCGCCGACCCCGCCGCGCGCAGCTCATCCAGGACCGCCAGATCCAGCATGCCGATGGCGACGGCCTCGTCGAGCGATGCGACCTGGATCGTTCGGGCCGGGGTCGGCGGCCGGGTCGCCAGTCCGAACGCCAGAATCCCGCCGATTAGGAGGACCAGCCCGAGTGCGGCCAGGCGGACGCGGGGGTCGGATCTCACACCCCGAGTCTACGGTCGCGTGGATGCTGGTCGATGTCATCCCGACTTCGCTAGGATCAGCCGGCCGCGGGACCGGAGGTCTTCCAGGCAGGCGAGGGAGGCGCTGGGACGGCAACGATGGCCCCCAGGGACGTGTTCATCAGCCACAGCTCGGGCGATGCCGAGGTTGCGCGCGAGCTGCGCGCCGTGCTCGAGGATGCCGGGTACTCGTGCTGGATGGCGCCCGACGACATCGTCGGAACGGAGACCTGGACCGAGCAGATCCTCGGGGCGATCGCGGACAGCAAGGTCATGGTCGTCCTCGTGTCGGCGGCCGCGAACGCCTCGCCCCACGTCTCGCGCGAGGTCAACCTGGCGCTCGGCCGGAAGCGCGCGGTCCTTCCGATCCGGATCGAGTCGGTCGCGCCGGAAGGTCCGCTCGAGTACCTCCTCTCGCTCGTCCAGCGCCTCGACGCCTTCCCGCCACCGATGGCCACGCACGGCCCACGAATCCTCCGACGGCTCGAGTCGATCGTCCAGCGGCCCCAGACCACGCCGCTTCCAGTTCCCCCGCCCCCACCGGACGAACCATCGGGACCCAGGGAGAAGCCGAAGCCGCGCCCCAGGACCAGGTCCAGGAAACCGGACAGCGTGGCGAAGGCTGACCCCTCCCCTACCCCGCGGGAGGACGAAGGCACGCAGCCCGTTCCGCCGCCGCCGACGACCCCGCCCGGAGCATCGCGCCGGCGCTCGACGTCGAACCTCGGGCAGGGCTCGGTGATCGGCGACTTCACGATCGAATCGCAGCTCGGCGAAGGTGGCATGGCGACCGTCTATCGGGCTCGTCAGGACGAGCCCCGGCGGCTGGTCGCGCTGAAGGTGATCCGCTCGGACCACGCGGCCAACGACACGTACCGCCAGCGCTTCCTCGAGGAGCAGGAGACCCTCGCGGCGCTGGAGCACCCGAGCATCGTCCCGATCTATGCCGCGGGCGAGTCGGACGGGGTCCTGTTCATCGCGATGCGCCTGGTCGACGGCCCCGACCTCCAGGCCCGGATCAAGAGCAAGGGCCACCTGAGCCTGCGCGAGACCGTCCAGATCCTGGAGCCGATCGCCGATGCCGTGGACTACGCCCACGAGATGGGCGTCATCCATCGGGACCTCAAGCCGTCGAACATCATCCTGGATCGCGACGCCCGGCCGTACCTGACCGACTTCGGCCTCGGCAAGCGGCTGGAGGTCGACAGCCAGCTGAGCATGCCCGGCATGGCCATCGGGACGCTCGACTACATGGCGCCCGAGCAGTTCACCGGCAAGGGCGACCCGAAGCTGGCCGCCGCGATCGACCGGTACGCGCTCGGCTGTGTCGCCTTCCAGTGCCTGACGGGCCAGGCGCCGTTCGTCCGGAGCTCGCCGGACCAGCTCATATACGCCCACGCGCACGAGATTCCGCCAAAGCTCACGTCGATCCGCCCGGAGTACCCGGCTGCCATCGACGGAATCTTCGACAAGGTCCTCGCCAAGGACCCGGCCGCGAGATTCGGCTCGGCGCGCGAGCTCATCTCGAACCTCGAATCCGTGGCCGCCGCGGCCGCCACAGGAACCACGAGCCCCGTCGTGGTCACGACCGGCGCGACGCCGGCCGCGAAGGCCCGCAGCTGGGTCGGTGGCAACACCGCGCTGGCGGTGGGCGGCGGCGCGGTAGCCCTGGTCGCCGCGGTGGTCCTCGGCGCGGGCCTCATCTTCGGTGGCGACCCGAGCTCAACGACGAAACCGACGGGTGCCGTCCCCACGCTGATCGTCGATCCCGCGACGCCCCGCGCGACCGTCGCACCGCCGACCGAAGCACCTCCGACGCCGCCACCCACCGTCGATCCGAGCATCTTCCCGAATGCCGATGAGAAGGAGCTCATGGCCGTCCTGCCGAGCCCGCTCGTGGACACCTCGACATGCACCCGATTCACGGGGCTGGTGGAGCCGGCGATCGCCGGCCTGTCGTGCTTCGGGCCGCCGGACGCGGCGTGGCAGGCGGTCTTCACGCGCTACCCCGACCCCGCCAGCCTCGACGAGGCCTATACGACGCTGTTCGCCAACTTCCCGAAGACCGAGACCGGCTGCTTCGACCTCGTGCAGAGCAACAACGATTGGTCGTTCGACAGCACGTTGGACATCGTCGAGGGACGCCTCGGCTGCTATCCGGCGACCTCGGGTTCGTTCTCGGGGATCCAGTACGTGTGGACCCACGACGACCTTCGAGTGATGTCGAGCTGGCTCACCACGGACTACGAGACCGGGCTCGAGTACTACAAGGACTGGGTCGGGGGCGCGGGCGGCTGACCCGTCAGACCACGATGTCCTGGCGCTTGTCCGAGCCCTCGGCGGTGATCGCGCTCAGGTAGCCGTCGACGTCCTCGTTCAGGACGTCCTCGACCCGCTCCGTGAAGGCCGTGAAGCCATCGTCGTGGGAGCGGAAGCGCTTGAACTGCCCGCTCAGCGTCAGGTACTGCCAGCCCAGCGTCTTGAGGAGCTCCGTGGTGCGGCGGTAGTGGCGCCAGCGATCGCCGAACCGCATGACCTCCTCGTACGCGGCCAGCGCCGCGACCCCGATGCTCACGAAGAACGCGACGATCCGGACCGCCTCCGTTGACAGGCCTGGGAGGAACGTCTGGTCGCGGCCGCCCGCGGACAGGAGAATGGCGATCAGGCCGGGGAGCGCGACGCCGCCGAGGACGGTCGGCACCCGGATCAGCTGGTAGCGGCGACGCATCCTGCGGGCCTGGCGACCCATCCAGCCGACCTGGTCTAGCCAGCGTTGGCGGAGGACCTCCTTGCGGAACGGCGCCACCTCAAGGCCCTCGAGGAGCGCCGCGAGGCGGTCGCTGGACGCCGGCGCCCGGGAGCTTGGTGCGGTCATTCGGTCCAGGCCTCCTCGAGCGTCGCAGCCAGGGTCGTCTCGTCCGCGGCCAGCGGAATCACGCGCAGTCTGCCCGACCCGGGCAAGTCCATGGCCGGTTCTTCGCTCGCCAGCTCGTCGGCCGCCCGGCCCGAGCCGGCGACCGCGACGACGAGGTGCCCGTCCGCGAGCCGCTGCCGGGCCTCCGTCGCGGCCAGATCGCCGCCGTTCACCAGCACCGTGGGGGCCGGCCAATCGAACCCGAGGTGGTCCGCCACGGCGAACAACCACGCCGTCTCGTCGCCGAACTGCTCGCCGGGCACCGCCAGGACGACCGAATGCCCGTGCGCGGCCGTGATGGGCCGCCCGGTGCGGGTCGGCCGCTCGAAGGCGAACCGCGGGGCGACGCCAACCAGGGGAAACTGGCCATCGATCGCCGCCCGGGCGCCGGCGAACCACCGCATGACCCCGGCATCGGTTCCGCCGTCGACGACCGCGATCGCCGCGCGTTCGCAGACCGTCGCGAGCCTCGCGAGGAACGACTGGATCCCTTCGACGATGAACGGATCGGCGCTCGCGAAGTCGGCACCGCCCACGAGCAGCAGGCTCCGGCCCCGCGGCAGGCCCGCCAGCTCGGCCTCGAGGTCGGGCAGCGACTCGACCCATCGAATCGGGCTGGCCATCGGGGCCGAGCATAGCCCGGGGGACAGTCGGGCCGACCTGCACCGCATACCATTCGACCGCCCGGCGGGGGGCCGGCGGAGGGTCGCGGGAGGAGCGCGTGGCAGACGAGGGCATCGATCTGCGCGGCCGAAGCGCGGTGCGCATCGGGCGCGCGCTTGAGAACGACCTCTCCCTGGACGACGTGCGCGTCTCTCGCCTCCACGCCGAGGTCGCGACGCGGTCGGACGGCAGCCAGGAGGTCCGCGACCTCGGCAGCTCGAACGGCACCTTCCTCAACGGGCGCCGGATCAGGGGCGCAGAACCCCTCGAGGACGGAGACTTCATCGGCATCGGCGGGCAGACGCTCCAGGTCCACGCCGGCCGCCTCCGGCTCGTCTCGGCCCGGCGCACCGCCTGGTTCGGAGCGGTCGATCTCGTGGTCAACGCCGGTGGGCGGCGAATCCTCGACGAGGTCGGGTTCGCGCTGGAGCCATCGAGCATGCTTGCCGTCGTCGGGCCATCGGGGTCCGGCAAGTCGACCCTGCTCAACGCGCTGACCGGATTCCGCCCGGCCGAGAGCGGCAACGTCGTCTTCGACGGCCGCGACGTCTACGCCACGTACCAGGAGGTGCGATCGCGGATGGGCCTCGTGCCCCAGGCGGACATCCTCCACACCCAGCTCTCGGTCCGAGGCGCGCTGTCGTACGCGGCCGAGCTCCGCTTTCCGCGCGACGTCACGGCGGAGACGCGCAGGGCTCGGGTCGAGCAGGTCATGGCCGAGCTGAACCTCGACGAGCGCGCGGACGTGCGGCTCGACCGGCTGTCGGGCGGCCAGCGCAAGCGCGTCAGCGTCGGCTGCGAGCTCCTGACGGAGCCGGCGCTCCTCTTCCTCGACGAACCCACCTCCGGCCTCGATCCGGGCAACGAGGAAGCGCTCATGGAGACGCTTCGCAATCTGGCTCGGGCGGGGCGGACGGTCGTCGTCGTGACGCACTCCGTCCAGAGCCTCCACCTCGCCGACCGGCTCCTGGTGATGGCGCCGGGTGGGCAGCTCGGCTACTTCGGGCCGCCGGCGGATGCCCTGCCCTACTTCGCGGGGCTCGGGGCGGATCCCGAGGCCGGGTACGCCGGCATGTTCCAGGCACTGGAGGAGCGTCGCGACGTCGACTGGAAGGCCACCTTCCGGGCCACGCCCGGATACACGACGCTCGTGACCGAGCCGCTTGCGAGCGCCGACCTCATGCCCGTGCCGGTCCGTCCCAACATCGACCCACCACCGCCGCCGACCCCGGTCGCGCACCAGCTGGGCGTGCTGATCCGGCGCTACCTCGCCGTGATCCGCGCCGACCGCGGCTTCGCCCTGACGCTGGCCCTCCAGGCGCCGATCTTCGGGATCCTCTTCGCGCTGATGTTCTTCTTCAACACGATGCTCACCTCGGAGGCCCTCAACGCGAGCCTGCTGATCTGGCTCATCGTGATCGGCGCGACCTGGCTCGGGACGTCCAACGCCATCCGCGAGATCGTCAAGGAGCTGCCGATCTATCGGCGCGAGCGAACGATCGGGCTGTCGGCGGGTGCGTACGTCCTGTCGAAGGTCGTCGTGCTCGGGCTCATCACGGCGGTCCAGGCGGTGGTCCTTGTCCCGATCTCCATGCTCTACCAGGTGCTGCCGCCCCAGAACTCGCCGTCGCAGGCGGCGCTGCTGATCGGCTTCGGAATCGACCCGGGCGTCGCGAACGTCGACCTGGCGGCGACCGGCGTGCTCCTCGAATCGCAGCTGGTCGAGCTGATCGTGGTCGCGATCATCGTCGGGATCTCGAGCATGGCCCTCGGCCTGCTCCTCTCCGCGGTCGTCGGCGGCGTGGATCGCGCGGCCACGGTGCTGCCGGTGATCCTGGTCGTCCAGGTCATCGTCTCCGTGCCGATCATCTCGGGCTCGAGCATCGTCCTCCAGGTCATGGGCTACGGCCTCAGCGCTCGATGGGGCATGGCCGCGGCGGCATCGACGATCGATCTCGCGGACCTTCGCAAGCCCTACATCACGATGACCGAGACCGCCAGATCCGGGCAGGTCGTGGAGGACCTCTCCCCTTACGAGCAGCCGACGTGGAAGCACGATCCCGCGGTGTGGGGCGCGGATGTCGCCATCCTCCTCGCCCTGACGGTCGTCGGGCTTGCCGGCGCCTGGCTCGCCCTGCGCGCGACCGATCCCGACCTGATGGAGGGCCGGCATCGCCGGCGCCGCGGCGCCCGCCGGACGACCCCGGCGCCGATTGCATCGTCGCCCCTGCCATCGGCATCCGCCCCGCGATGAGCCGGTACGACCTGTTCATCAGCCACAGCTCCTCGGACGCGGCGGCTGCGCGCGAGCTCCGGACGCTGCTCGAGACGGCCGGCTACTCGTGCTGGATGGCGCCGGACGACGTCACGGGCCCCGACCCGTGGGCCCAGCAGATCCTCGCCGCCATCGAGGCCAGCCAGGCGATGCTGGTCCTGATCTCCGAACGCTCGAATCGTTCACTGCACGTGTCCCGCGAGGTCGAGCTCGCGAGCTCGCGCGGCCGGATCATCCTGCCCGTGCGGGTCGAGCCGATCAAGACGGCCGGCGCACTCGAATACCACCTGGCGGGTCTGCAGCGGATCGACATCTTTCCCCTGCCGGTCCGCAACCACCGCGACGAGATCCTTCGGCGGCTCGCCGTGAACGTCCCCCTCGCCGCGCCCTCTGGTGTGGGGGCGGTGCCCGTCTCGCGCCAGCCCACGCCGACGCCGCGTCCCGCGCCCCGAGGCGGGCTCAGCGCCTGGGCCCGCGCCAACAGCATGCTCGCCGGATCGATCGTCACCCTCGCGGCGCTGTTCCTCGTGGCGACCCTCGCGTTCGCGCTGAACCCGCCACAGCCGGCGAACGGCCCTGGATCCAGCCGCTCGGCGACGGGGGTGCCCCCGACCGTCCCGCCCACGGCGACGACATCGCCCACCGCGCCACCGACGCCATCAACGCCGGTCACCTCCCCTCCCGGGACGGGTGGCCCATTCCCGAACGAGGCCGAGCGCGCCCTCTTCGCGGCCTTGCCCGAATCGGGCAAGTCGGTGATCGAGGCCTGTGACCGGAATGAGAGCCTCTTCTCGGGGGCCATCGTGGGGATCTCCTGCCACGCGGACGACCGCGAGCTGCTCTTCTACGAGCGCTATCCCGACCTCGCCACGCAGCGCAGCCAGTACCTCGACCTCGTCCGCAGCGGCATCGGCGGTCCCGAGGGATCCTGCTCGACCTCGCACGTCGGCGACGAGGCGTGGAGCGGGCCAGACGGGCGCTTCGGCAGCCTGGCCTGCGGCGTCAACGACCTCGGGCTGTTCATGTTCTTCTGGACCGATGAATCGCAGTTGATCTCGGTCAGCTGGTATGCGGGCTACGACGTTGACCTCGAGGCGGAGCGCGCGAAGGGCTACCAGACGTTCCTGAACTGGAGCGGCGGCTAACGCGCTCGCGAGCTACTCCTCGACGCTCGAACCTTCGTCACCCTCGTGCATCCAGGGCGTGTACGTCACGCTGACGAGGAAGCCCTCCGGCCCGATCACGCGGACCACCGTCTGGTTCCACGGCTCCTTCTTTGGCCCCACGAGCGGCGGGTAGCCCGCCGCCGTGAGGTCGGCGGCAGCCGCTGCGACCGCCTCCTCGCTCTCGACGTCGAACTCGATGTTCGCCTGGGGCACCGGGATGTCCGCGGGCCACTCGGGTGTCCCGAAGATGGACTCCGCCGCCTCGGCCAGGGTCCACTGGCCGAAGTGCCGGAGGCCCTCCCAGTTGTCGGCGGCCACGTAGTCGTCGCCCGCGAGGGGCAGGCCGAGGACGTCCCGGTAGAAGGCGAGGCTTCGCTCCGGCTCCCGCACCAGGGGGCCGAGCCCGGCCAGAAACGAAACCTTCATCGATGACCTCCCTGCTGTGCGCTCAGCGCCGCCGGCGTGGCGGACGCGTGCCCTGCCGGCGCCGGATGTTCGGCGTGACGGTCCGATCCCACGTCGGGCGGTCGAGCCAGCGGACCTGCGAGCCGCCCGGCTCGTCGTCGTGCTCGTCGCGGATCCCCGGCAGCCAGTCCGCCGCCGTGCCCTCGGCCGGTTCGCCGCTCTCGCCAGGCTCCTCGCCCGCTGGCAGCACCGTGACCGACGAGACCTCCAGCGCCGGTGGCGGCGCGCCCTCCGCGACCGCGGTGCCGCCACGGGGGCGAGATCCGCTTCGGGATGGCGTCCGCTGCGCCGCCAGCTCGGCGGCGCGGGCGATGATCGCCGACTGGTCCTGGTCGAGGACGCGCAGGCGGATCTGCTGGATCTCGTCGCGGATGGCCGCGGCCCGCTCGAACTCGAGCTCCTTGGCGGCCGAGCGCATCTCGGCCTCCATCCGTTTGACGAGCTCCTCGACCTTCTTGGTGTCGAGCTCCAGGAGGCGGTGGTCGCGGGCTTCGCGCTCGGATGTGTAGACCACGGTGCCCTCGGCGACGGTCCGGAGCTGGTCGTTCAGGTCGCGAATGCCCTTGATGATCGTCGTCGGCTCGATCCCGTGCTCGACGTTGTAGGCCCGCTGGATGGTCCGGCGGCGGTCCGTCTCGTCGAGCGCCGCCCGCATCGATTCCGTGACCCGGTCCGCATACATGATGACCTCGCCGCCGATGTTCCTCGCGGCCCGCCCGATCATCTGGATCAGTGACCAGGCGCTGCGCAGGAAGCCCTCCTTGTCCGCGTCGAGGATCGCCACGAGCGTGACCTCCGGCAGGTCGAGGCCCTCGCGGAGGAGGTTGATCCCGACGACCACGTCGAAGACCCCGAGCCGGAGGTCCCGCAGGATCGCGACCCGCTCGAGCGTGTCGACCTCGGAGTGGAGGTACTGGACCTTGACGCCGAGCTCGCGGAGGTAGTCGGTCAGGTCCTCCGCCATCCGCTTCGTCAGCGTCGTGACGATCGCTCGCTCGCCGCGGTCGACCCGGACCTTGATCTCCTCCATCAGGTCGTCGATCTGGCCCTCCGTGGGCCGGACGGAGATCGGCGGATCGATGATCCCCGTCGGGCGGACCAGCTGCTCCGCGATCTGCTGGGCCTTCTCGAGCTCGTACGGGCCGGGCGTCGCCGACATGTAGATCGCCTGCCCGACTGTGTGCTCGAACTCCTCGAACGTCAGCGGCCGGTTGTCGAGCGCCGACGGCAGCCGGAACCCGAAGTCGACCAGGATCTCCTTGCGCGTCCGGTCGTTCTTGTACATGCCCACGACCTGCGGGACGGTCATGTGCGACTCGTCGACCACGAGGAGCCAGTCGTTCGGGAAGTAGTCGATCAGGGTCCACGGCCTCGAACCGGCCTCGCGGCGGCTCAGGTGGCGCGAGTAGTTCTCGACCCCGGAGCAGAACCCGAGCTCCCGCAGCATCTCGAGGTCGAAGGTGGTTCGCTGCCGGAGCCGCGCGCCCTCGAGGTCGCGGCCCTCTGCCTCCAGCTGCCCGACGCGATCTTCCATCTCGGCCTCGATGTCGACGATCGCGGCCTTGAGCTTGTCGTTCGGAGTGACGTAGTGGGTCGCCGGGTAGACGTTGATCTCCTTGCGCTCGGCGAGGAGCTCACCCGTGAGCGGGTCGATCTCGGTGATCCGCTCGACCTCGTCCCCGAAGAACTCCACGCGGACCACCGTCTCCTCGGAAGCCGGCCTGAACTCCAGCGTGTCGCCGCGCACACGGAAGCGGGCCCGCGCGAGGTCTGCGTCGTTGCGCTGGTACTGCAGGTCGACGAGGTGCCGGAGGACGCTGTCGCGACGGTACGAGCCACCCTCGCGGAGCTTGAGGACCGTGGCGCCGTAGTCGACCGGCGCGCCGATCCCGTAGATGCAGCTGACGCTCGCGACCACGATCACGTCCCGCCGCTCGAAGAGGCTGTGCGTCGCGGCGTGCCGAAGCCGGTCGATCTCGTCGTTGCGGGACGAATCCTTCTCGATGTAGGTATCGCTCCGAGGCAGGTAGGCCTCGGGCTGGTAGTAATCGAAGTAGCTGACGAAGTACTCCACCGCGTTGTCCGGGAAGAAGTCGCGGAACTCCGCGTAGAGCTGCGCAGCCAGGGTCTTGTTGTGGGCGAGGACCAGCGTCGGGCGCTTCGCCGCCTCGATGACCTTGGCGATCGTCAGGGTCTTGCCGGTCCCGGTCGCGCCGAGCAGGACCTGATGGTTCAGGCCCTTGTCGAGGCCGTCGACGAGCTTCGTGATCGCCTGGGGCTGGTCGCCGGTGGGCTCGAACGGCGCGACGAAGCGGAAATCGGGCACGTCCCAATTCTACCAGCGATGGCCCGAAATCGAACGTGCGTTCCAGTCCGCGCGAGCGACTTCGCGTTCAGCTGTCGACAGGCCGCACCACTCGGCGCCCGGACCGATGGCGGTGCGTCTTGGTACCACCCGCCCATATCGACCCGGTACCCCGGCTCCTGAGACTGGCCGAGGCCGCTTGACGTGGCCGAACGGGCTCGACTGCCCGTTTTTCCAACCCTGACGAACCGCCCGGCTTGGCGCTCCCACAGCGCCGCCGCCGCACCAGACCTGGAGGCCAGCTCGCCCCGATGGAGATGGAGTACAAGGACAACAACCGACGAGGCAAGTTCGTGATCATCGCGGGCGTCGTGCTCGCCGTGGTCGCCGGCGCGGCGTCCTTCTACCTCATCAGCCAGGCCCGCAGCGACGGACCGGGCGAGGCGACGCTGGTCGACGTCGTCGTCGCGGCGCAGGCGATCCCCGCACGGACGCCCGTGGCGCCGGGGGCCGTCGTCCTCGCGAAGGTCCCGCTGGACGAGGCCACCCAGGTGGGCATCGCCACCGACCCCGCCAGGATCGTGGGCCAGGTGCTGGCGGTCCCGATCGCGCCCGGCCAGCCCATCTACCTGAACATGATCGCCTCGGCCTCCGGCCAGTCCGGCTTCTCGATCCTCGGGCCCGACGAGACGGTGGCCCCCGATTCGATTGCCTGGCGCGCGATCTCGATCACGATCCCCGACGACCGCGCCGTCGCCGGCCTCCTCGTCACCGGCCAGACGATCGACATCTTCATGACGGCTTCGATGACGGTCCCGGTGACCGCCGAGCCGCTCGGCGTTTTCTACAGCGACCTGGTCACGAAGATCACCTACCAGGACATGGTCATCCTGGGGCGCGCCGGCACGCAGTACATCCTCAAGGCCTCCCTCCCGGTGGCCGAGGAGATCAACCACATGCTCGCCACGGGCACGATCTCGTTCAGCGCCGCGCTACGCCCCGACCAGGACGTCCGCTTCGTGGACGTCGCGCAGCTCGGCGCGACTACGAACCGGATCCTGGAGAAGTACGGCCTGCCGTTCCCGGCGATCTACCCCGCAGCCTCGGCCAGCATTCCGCCGCTGCCGCCCCTGGCGACCCCGACGCCGCCGCCGACACCTGCTCCCGAGACGCCGGCCCCCTCCGCGGAGGCGTCCCCCGCCCCGTAGCGGCACCTCGTTGCGTTCCCGCGGCTCCTGGACTCGCTCGCCGGCGGTCCGGCCTTGGACCCAACGGCCCGCTTCACATCGCCCCGGCCACGTGCCCACGCTCGTGGGCATATCGAACGACCTTCCGACTCACATGCCTCGATCGCGGCCCTCCCGGACCAGGATCTCGCCTCAATGCCTTCGTCCGTGGGCATTGCTGACGCGCTGGCTCCGGTGCAGCTCGGCGATCGATGGTTGGTGCGGCCGACGGCGTTCCTTATGCCCACCGTGGTGTGCATCGGCGGGTGACTGCGCGTGAAGGCAGGCAGGTCAGACTGCGGCGATGGTCGCGAGAAGTCGCCTGATCGAGGTAGCGGCTCGACGAGCAGAGCGGCAGCGAATCGAGCTCGCAGATGAGCTCCGAGAGCGACGTCTGGCCCTCGATCTCAGCCAGGCCGACGTTGCCGCCGCGTGCGGGATGTCACGGAACCACTACGTCCAACTCGAAGGCGGTCGCCTGCCGGCCATCGATCTTCGGGAGGTCGACTGCATCGCCCTCGCACTCGGCTTGGACGTGTCGCTTCGCCTCTACCCCGGCGGCCCGCCGATCCGTGATGCAGGGCACGCAGCCCGACTCCTTGGGCTGCTCCGCCAGGCGCGACCCCCACTGCACTACCGTGTCGAAGCCCCACTGCCGGCGAAGGAAGACCGATTCGAGCGGCGAGCGTGGGACGCGATGCTGTTCGGGGATGGCCAGCGGACCGCAATCGAGCTGGAGATGCGGATGCGGGACGTCCAGGCCATGCGGCGGAGGCATGCGCTGAAGCGCCGTGACGATCCCACTGAGGAGTTCCTGCTTCTGATCGCGGACACCCGACACAACCGGCGGGTGCTGGCGGAGTTCGAGGAGCTGTTCGAGGACCTGCCGAGGCTGCGCCCGAGCGTCGTTCGCGAGACGCTGGAGGCCGGGCGCCATCCGCCAACGGGTCTGCTTCTCGTCTAGGGGTCGCGGCTCGGCCGGTCTCCCGGCGCCGCGCGGCGCGCCTGGTGTGCGGAAAGCGCCTCGGCGTAGACCTGCTCGATCTCGGCGCGCGTGCTGACCGCGTCCCCCGACGTGTCGAGGATCCGTCTAGCCAGCGGCGCGAGACGCGCGATGAGCCCGGACTGCGCATCGATCCGCGCTGCCGCGTCGGCTGGATCGCCGCCAGCGGCCGAGAGTCGGGTCTCGAGGCGGGCGAGCTGCACATCCTCTGCGCAGACGATGAGCCAGACCTCGTCGCACAGCTCCGCGAGGCCACCCTCGACCAGCTTGATGGCCTCCACGACCACGGCCGGCGCGCCGGCCTTCTCGGCGGCGGCCAGCTCCTCGAGGATCACCGGCCGGACGGCCGGGTGCACGATCGCCTCCAGCACCGCGAGGGCGGCGGGATCCGAGAACACGATCCGACCGAGGGCGACTCGATCGAGCGAACCGTCCTCCCGGAGCAGCGCACCGCCGAATGTCGAGGCGATCTCGGCGACGGCGGGCCACCCCGGCCCGGTCACCAGGCGCGCCACGCGATCCGCATCGATGACGACCGCGCCGGCTTCCCCCAGCCACGACACGACCGTCGACTTGCCACACCCGATCGGCCCGGTGATTCCGATGCGAACAGCCGTCACGGCGCGCGCTCCTCGAGCGCGAGCCAGGCCTCTTCGGCGGTCTCGAGGGCAGTGTCGACGTCCGCCAGCTCGCTCGTCACGCGCCGGAGCTCGATGAAGTTCGACTGGACGGCAGGTCGCGAGAGCTCAAGCTCGAGGTGGTTCTTCCGCAGCCCGAGGCGGGTCAGCTCGGCGTCGATCGTCTCCTTCTGACGGCGGTAGGCGTCCTTCGACAGCTTCGGCTGCCTCGGACGAGGCGGTGGCGGGGCCGGGACGGGGGCCGAGGCGAGCGCGGCAGACCCGCCGGCCGCGGCAGACCGGCCGGCCGCGGCCCCGGCAGCGGACCCAGGAACGCCGCTCGCAGGGGCCCTTGCGACGCCGGAGCGCGAGCCTGACGGAGTGGCGGCGGCGCGGCCCGTGCCGTTCGTCGCCGGTCCCGATCGCGTCGTGACTCCCGCCGGCTGCAGCCGCCTGGCCTCCTGCTCGAGCGCCCCTGCGACCGTCCAGCCATCGCCGATTGCGGCGCGCCAGGCGCGGTAGCCGCCATCGAACGGCGCGACCTGGCCATCGTCGACCACCCAGAGCCGCTCGACGACCGTCTCGAGGAAGCGCCGGTCGTGGGACACGACCAGCATCGTCGCCGGCGTCTCGATCAGGAACGACTCGATCGCCTCTCGCGCGACGACGTCGAGGTGGTTCGTCGGCTCGTCGAGGAGGTAGACGTTCGACGGCATGACCCCGAGGATCGCCAGCTCCAGCCGCGAGCGCTCGCCACCGGAGAGGAGTCGAACCTCCTTGAAGACGTCGTCGCCGCGGAAGAGGAACCGGGCGAGGTAGCCGCGCGCCTCGCCGGGCGTGACCGGGACGGTCTCGAGGAGCGAGTCGATCACCGTCGAGCCAGGCAGCCCGGCGGCCCGGAGCTGCGCCAGGTAGCCGAGCTGGACCCGGTGGCCGAACTCGATCGAGCCATCGAGCGGCGGCAGCTCGCCCGCGATCGTTCGCAGCAGCGTCGTCTTGCCGGCCCCGTTCGGCCCGACGATCCCGATCCGCTCGCCGCGCCGCGCGGCCAGGAACGGCGCCGTTGCAACGCGCTTCGTTGGAAGCTCGGGCGTCGGCGGGAGATAGCCCACGACGAGGTCCTCCACGCGGATGACGATCTCGCCGGATCGCACGGGGCCCCCGTCGCCGACGAGCCCGGAGGTCGGCAGCTTGAGCTTCCGGGTCGCCTTTGGGGCGTCCTGGCGGGCCTCCAGGAGCTTCTCGAGCCGCGCCTCGTGCTCGTGCATCTTCGTGATCTTGCGGTGGCTCCGGTATGTCTGGACCAGCTCGCGCTCCCGGGCGATCTGCTGCTCCCAGGTATCCGCCGACTTGGCCGCGAAGGTGTCGCGCTCGTCGCGCTGGCGGCGGTACGCGCTGTAGTCGCCGCGAAACGCGGTCAGCTTCCGATCGCGGAGCTCCCAGATGCGATTCACGGTCGCATCCAGGAACGCGCGGTCGTGAGAGGCGACCAGCAGCGAGCCGTCGCGCCGCCGGAGGTGCTCCTCCAGCCACTCGAGCGCCCCCAGGTCCAGGTGGTTCGTCGGCTCATCGAGGAAGAGGAGGTCCGGCGCCGCGATCACGAGCCTCGCCAGCGTGGCCCGCGTCTGCTCCCCGCCCGACAGCGAGGCCGGCGCTCGAACCTTGTCGGCCTCGGTGAACCCGAGCCCGGACAGGACCTCCTCGACCCGTACGTCGAGGGTGTAGCCGCCGAGCGTCTCGAAGCGGTGCTGGAGGGCCTCGTACTCCGGCTCGGTCGATCGATGGGCGTGCTCGAGCGCCTCCAGCTCCGTCGCCATCGCCTCGAGATGGGCGGCCCCGTGGCGAACCGCCGCCCGGATGTTCGGCGCCGCCATGAACGCCGCGTCGAGGTGGGCCTCCTGGGCGAGCATCCCGATCGTCAGCTCACGCTTCCGCGTGACCTTCCCGGCGTCGGCCTCGTCGACGCCCGCCGCGATCCGCAGCAGCGTGGTCTTGCCCGCGCCGTTTGGGCCTACCAGGCCGATTCGATCGCCGATCGCGATCGCCGCGTCGATCCGGTCGAGGATGACGAACGTCCCGACCTCGCGGTGGATGGCCTCGAGCCGCAGGATCGACATCAGGCGACCCCCGCCACCGAGGAACCCCGCTGGGACGCCCGCGCCGCCGCGCGCCGCGTCGCGGCGGCCCGGCGTGTCTGCTCGGCCCGTCCCCTCGCGGCCGGTGCGCGGCGGCCGGGCTTCGGCTCCATGTCCTGCAAGATCGCCGCGGCCGCCGCCTGCTCGGGCTTCGGCAGCCGCTGACACCACGAGCAGAAGTGCGTGGCGCGCCCGCCAACGACGATCCGCCGGATCGTGCGACCGCAGCGAATGCACGGTTCACCGGCGCGCTGGTACACGAGCAGGCGCTCCTGCATCTCGCCGTCACCTTCGGGAGCCGTGTAGTCGTCGATCGACGAGCCGCGCCGCGCCACCGCCTCCGTCAGGATCCGGATCAGCTCGCGGTACAGCCGGGCCCCGTCGCCGGTCCGCAGCGACGGCGCGGATCGCAGCGGGTGGAGCCGTGTGGCCCAGAGCGCCTCGTCGGCGTAGATGTTGCCGACGCCGGCGATGAACGACTGGTCCATGAGCAGGGGCTTGAGCCGGCCGCGCCGGGCACGAAGCCGCTGCGAGAATGCCCGCGCCGTGAAGCCCGGATCCAGCGGCTCGGGCCCGAAGCCCTTGAACGTCCGCTCGCCGCCCAGCTCGCCCGACAGGTCGCCGGTGGCCGGATCGCGCCGCGCGACCCCCACCCGCCCGAACTTGCGGATGTCACGGAAGCGCAGCTCCCGCCCGTCCTCGAAGGCCAGCACCAGGCGGACGTACGGATCATCCGGCTGGTCGGCGCGCACCACGAACAGCTGGCCGGTCATCTTCAGGTGGATCGTGATCACCGCGCCGTCGTCGGCAAGCGGCTCCCGGTCCGGCCCCAGCCCGCCGTCGAGGTCGAGGACGACCAGCTTCGCCCGTCGCGACGTACCGACGATGCCGCGACCGATGACCGCTTCGGCAAACGCGCCCTCGTCCTGCGACCGCAGGGTCTTCAGCCACGACACCCGGACTTCGGCGATCCGGGCACCCACAACCAGCCCGCGCAGGTCGCGGGCGACGGTCTCGACCTCGGGCAGCTCCGGCATCTCCGGCCTCAGCAGCCTGGCTCAGGCGGCCAGAGCGCAAGGCGGCCGTGACGAACCGCGGCGAGCGCACCCGGCAGGTGCGTGAGCCGTGGCGATGAGCGGCCAACGCGGCGATCTGGCTGCATCAGCCGGCTGCTGGCACCTCGGCGGGTGCCTCGTCCGCCTCGGCGAGCAGCGCGTCGCGGCGTGACACTGGCTGCATCGACTCCCAGTCGGTGCCGACCTTGACGTCGACCGTCAGCGGGACGTCCAGCGGCAGGGCGCTCTCCATGGTCTCGCGGAGCACGGGGATCAGCCGGTCCACCTCATCCTTCGGCGCCTCCAGCAGCAGCTCGTCGTGGACCTGGAGGAGGGCGCGAGCCTTGAACCCCTCGCCCTCGAGCCGTTCGGCCAGCCGGATCATGGCGATCTTGACGATGTCTGCCGCGGTCCCCTGGATGGGCATGTTGATCGCCATTCGCTCGCCCGCTCCGCGCAGGGCGCCGTTCGCCGCGTGGAGCTCCGGGATCGAGCGCTTGCGACCCAGCAGGGTCGTGACGTAGCCCTGGCGCCGGGCCTGGTCCTTGATGTGGAGCATGTAGTAGCTGATCCCGGAGTACGCGGCGAAATACGAGTTGATGAAGTCCTGCGCCTCCTGGCGGCTGATCCCCGCCCGCGTCGACAGGCCGTAGTCGCTCATCCCGTACGCCAGCCCGAAGTTGACCATCTTGGCCATCGACCGCTCGTCGGCGGTGATCTCCTCGGCTGGCTTGGCCAGCACGCGGGCTGCCGTCTCGCGGTGGATGTCGGCCTGGCGGGCGAACGCCTGCTTGAGGTGCTCGTCGCCCGAGACGTGGGCGATGATCCGCAGCTCGATCTGGGAGTAGTCCGCCGCGATCAGCACGGTCTCTGGCGAGCCCGCGACGAAGGCGTGGCGGATGCGGCGGCCAAGCGGCGTCCGGATCGGGATGTTCTGGAGGTTCGGGTCCGACGAGGAGAGCCGACCGGTGGCCGCGACGGCCTGGTGGAACGTGGTGTGGAGGCGGCCGTCGTCCGCGATCAGGCCCGGCAGCGCCTCGACGTAGGTCGACCGGAGCTTCGTGTAGATCCGCCAGTCGAGGATCGGCTGGATGACCGGGTGGACGCCGACGAGCTCCTCGAGGACGGACGCGTCGGTCGAGTAGCCGGTCTTGGTCTTCCGGCCCTTGGGAAGCTGCAGCTCGCCGAACAGGATGTCGCCGAGCTGCTTGGGCGAGCCGATCGTGAACTGGTGCCCGACCGCGGCGTAGATCTCGGCCTCGAGGCGGCCGATCTCGGTCGCGAACTCCTTCTCGAGCACGGCCAGCGCATCGAGGTCGACCGCGATGCCATCTGCCTCCATGCGGGCGAGGACGGGGATCAGCGGCAGCTCGATCTCGCGGAACAGCCGCTCCAGGCCCTCCTCCTGGAGCGACCGCGCGAGCGTGTCGCGGACGGCCAGGGCCGAGAGGGCCTCGAGGCCCGCCCGATGGACCGGTTCGAGCTCCTTGGGCGGCGGGAGGACGAGGTCGAGGCGCTCCGCGACGACGTCGGCGATCGACTGCGAGCGCAAGGCGGCGTTCAGGATGTAGGACGCGACCTGGGTGTCGAACTCGACGTTCGTGACGGGCGCACCTGGATCCGTGGCAAACCGGGTCACGAGGATCGGCTTCACCTCGTGCCCGACCAGGGGCAGGTTGCGCGCCTCGACGAGGCCGCGGAGCGAATTCGCCGCCTCCGCCCCGAGCGCGGCCACGACCCGGCCGTCGCGCCCGGCGACCGCGAAGGACTGCGCCGTGCCACGTCGCGGGCGGGGATCGTCGAAGACGATCGAGGCGCCGACGGTTGACTGCTCGTCGAGCCACGGCTCGATGCTCGCCACCTGGTCCGCGTCGACCACCTGGATCCGCCCCGGATCCGAGATCGTGGCCCCGAGCGCGGTCGCGAGATCGTCGAATCGCGCCTCCGTGCCGTCCGGGCCCGCCCCCGCCTGGGCCGTCGCGCCTCCGCCCGCACCCGCGCCATCCCGGCCGGGCTGCGAGACCGTGTCGAAGTCGAGCGAGAGCTGGAGGCCCTCGCCCCCGAGCGAGCCCGCGCGGATCGGGCGCCCGCTCCCCCAGCCCGCCGGACGCTCCGTGCCGACCCGCGCCGCCCCCACGGTCCCGCTGGTCGAGATCTCCCGCAGCGCCTGCACCTTGTCCACGGCGCTCTCACCGGACATCGCGGGCAGCCGCTCGATCAGGGTCCGGAACTCGTACTCGCGGAACAGCCGGATCACCGTCTCGCGGTCGTAGTCAGCGAGGCGGGCCGCCTCCAGGTCGAGCTCGACCGGAAGCTCGCGCACGATCGTGGTGAGCTCGCGCCCGCGGAGCACCGGCTCGCGATGCTCGACGAGCTTGTCGCGGAGCTTCTCCGGCTTGACCTCCCCCAGTCGCTCGTACAGCGAGTCGAGGTCGCCGAATTGGGCGATCAGCTTCGCGGCCGTCTTCTCCCCGACCCCGGGGACGCCGGGGATGTTGTCCGTGGGATCGCCCTTCAGGGCCTTGTAGTCGATCATCTGGTCAGGCCGCAGCCCGAACCGCTCCCAGATCCGCGCCGGGTCGTAGATGACGGTGTTCTCGACCCCGGAGCGGGTCGTCATCAGGCGGGTGTTCTCGGTGACGAGCTGGAGCATGTCGAGGTCGACGGTCACGATCGTCGTCTCGAGCGGGACCTTCTCGGCGTCGAGGGACAGCTTGCCGATGACGTCGTCGGCCTCGTAGCCCTGGAGCTCGAAGACGGGGATGCGGAGGGCCTTCACGACCTCGCGGACCTTCGGGAACTGGGCGGCCAGGTCGTCCGGCATGCGGGTGCGCGTGGCCTTGTATTCGGCGTATTGCTCGTGGCGGAACGTCGGCCCCGAGAGGTCGAAGGCCACGGCGACGTAATCGGGCTTCAGGTCCGCGAAACCGCGCAGGACGATGCTGCAGAAGCCGAAGACGCCGTTGACCAGCTCACCCTTGGACGTCGTGAGCGGCGGGAGGGCGTAATAGCCGCGGTACACGAGCCCGAAGCCGTCGAGCAGCATCAGGCGTTCCATCTCGTGTCGAGTGTACCGAGGGTCGGTCACGAGCCGGGCCTCGAAGCCGGCCCCGGAACGATCGAAGGGCCCATCTTGCGGGCCCTTCACGGTGTTGGCTGTGGCGCCTGCCTCAGCGGAGGCGCCGCGCCGCGAAGCGGAGGCCGAAGAGCGCCAGCCCGAGGGCGAGGAGCGCCACGGAACCGATGAGCCACGGATTCGGCGGCGTGTCGGCCGCGAGCAGGTCTCGGCCGGATTCGAGCTTGGGGTCGCCGGCGCGGACGTCCGGGCTCTCGCCGCCAACGGCAATCGCCAGCTCCGTGGCCTCGGCATCGACCGCGGAATCAGGGTCGACGCTCGCTTCGCCGGGGGCGCCCTGGTTCACGGCAGGCGCCTGGGATGCGGCAGCGCCGGCGAAGAGGCCGTCCTCCCGCTGCGTGGGCGCCGACGCGGCACCGCCGAGGCCCCCGAGGACACCGGGCAGGAGCACCGCCACGAGGAGGCCCGCCACACCCAGTGACGTGAAGGCCCTGGCGAGGGGCCGGGTTACCGAGCCAGCTGAGGCGAACGGCCGGATGAGCGAACCGAGCCAGCTGCCACGGCGCAGGCGCTCGGCCTGCTCGGCGGAAAGCCGGAAATCGCGTGGCGACCGCGCCGTCCGCGGGAGGGCGCGGGTGGCCGATGCGATGGCGAGGAGGTCGCGATGGACCTCGGCGCAGGTGCCGCAGGTCTCAAGAAGTGCCGAGACGGCGGCGATGTCGAGGTTCGCGAGGTCGCCCGCGGCATGGCCGGCGATCAGGGCGAGGTCGTGGCGCGCGTGGTCAGGGTGGGCGGAATGGTGCATCTCGTCGGTCAGACGGCCACCACGGCCGATGGGTTCCATCGGACCGTGCGGAACCTAGGTACGCGCGCGATCTCGCGCGGGAGCATGTCGGCGGCGGCGGGATCCCGCGAGCAGCAAGGCCAGGCCAGCCATGAGGAGCGCGATCGAGCACGCAACGATCAACGACGGTCCGCTCGAGACCAGCTGGCCGTCCTCCGTCTCGTCGGTCGACAGGATCTGCCGTTCGAAGCTCGGCACCGGCTCCTGCGTCGATTTGTCCACGGCCGCGGTCGCCTCGGGCTGGTTCTCGGCGCCGAGGCCGCTGGTCGCGCCGGGCGCGGCGCCGCCCGTGCCCTCGAGCGGCATCGCCGCGGGCGAGCCGCCGAGCGCACCCAAAGACATCGTGCCGACGAGCAGGCCAACAACGCCAAAGGTCGCGAGCCCTGCTCCGATCGGTCGCCCGAACGTCGCGAGGCCGTCGAGGAACCGCGCGGCCACGCGCTGGAGCCCGTTGCCGCCGCGGAGGCGGACCGCGTCCGAGGCGCTGAGTCGGAAGTCCCGCGGCGCCGGCCGAGCCGCCCCGACGGCCGCGGCCGTGCCCGCGGCCCTGACGACCGCACCGATGGCGACCATGTCCGCGTGGAGGTCGCTGCACGTCGTGCAGCGCTCGATCAGCAGTCGGGCGCGGGCCGGATCGTCGCAGGCGTCGCCGTCGACCGCGAACCCCGCCACGATCTCTTCGTCGTGGAGCGCGTGGCGAGCCGCGGCGGTCAGGCGCGGATCCTCCGGCTCCATGGGTCGCTCAGCCACGGAAGAGGTCCATTCGATCCTGCAGGAGGCCACGGAGCGCGAGCCGGCCGCGGTGGATGCGGGACTTCACGGTGCCCACGGAGACGTTGGTGAGCTCGGCGATCTCGGCGTAGTCGTAGCCCTCGACGTCGTACAGCACGATCGCGGCGCGCTGGTCGTTCGTGATGGCCGCGAGGGCAGCATTGAGGGCGCGATGCCGCTCGGACGTGAGCGACGTCGTCACCGGATCGGCCGAAGCGTCGGCCGGCGGCTGCCAGGTGTCGTCCTCGAGCTCCGGGTAGGGGTCGGCGGGGCGCCGCTTCTTGAGGCGCTGCGCGTCCATCGCCGCGTTGATCGCGATCCGGCTGAGCCACGACTTGACGCTCCCGCCGCGGAACCCGGCCATGTTGCGGAAGGCGCTGAAGAACGCTTCCTGGACGGCGTCGGACGCCTGATCGCGATCCGGAACCATCCGGACGACCAGCGCGAAGAGCATGTCCTGATAGACGACCACGAGGTCGTTGAAAGCGTTGAGATCGCCCTCCCGGGCGCGCTCGAGCAGGATCAGATCTCGGCGCTGGACGGGGTCCTCGACGACCGTCGTCGCGCGAAGGTCCTCCACGGTCGGGGGTGTCCTCCGGACGGCGAGTGGGAGCGGCCGCGAGTCTAGCATCGGTCCCGCGGCAGACGACGCCCGCCAGCGTCAAGTTCCCATGCCACGACCGACAGCTCCGGTTTGTCCGCCGCCGATCCATTCCCAGCAGGAACGATTTCCACGCGAGCGGCCCGCCTGGAGGTTCGTCCGCTGCTAATCCATTCCCGGCGGGCATGGGTTTTGCTGGGGGCGGCCTCCGGCAAGGGCCGTTGACCGGCTCAGGCACGATTTCATTCCCCGTGGGAAAGCCCAACTGCCTGGATGGCTCGGCGACTTGCGTTTACGATGCGGCTCCCGCCGGGGTGGCGAAACGGCAAACGCGATGGTCTCAAACACCATTGGGGGCAACCCCTTGAGGGTTCGATTCCCTCCCCCGGCACCAATCCCTCAGCCGCTGATCCCTAGACTTGGGCGCGTGGACGGGCCCTCGCTGCAGGAGCGCTTTGCGCCGGATGGGCGATGCTTTGGCTGCGGGCCGAAGAACGATTCGGGCCTGCGGATCCGGAGTTTCGTGGCCGACGACGGAGCCGTCGTCGCCGAGTGGCAGCCGCGTCCCGAGCACGAGGCCTTCGATGGCTACGTGAACGGCGGGATCCTCGGCACAGTGATCGACTGCCACTCCAACTGGACGGCGATCGCCGCGCTCATGGCGGCCGGGTGGGCCTCCGAGGCGCCGTCGACGGTCACCGCGGAGTACTCGGTGCGATTCAGGCGGCCGACGCCCTCGGTTCGGCCGTTGCGAATCGTCGGGCGGGCGATCGAGGTGGCGCCCGATCGGGTCGCGGTGGAGACCTCGGTCGAGGCGGATGGCGTCGTGACGGCCCGAGGCCGGGCCGTGTTCGTCCCGGTTGGTGAGGGACATCCGGCCTACGGGCGGTGGTAGCGCGCGTGGCCCGACGTCAGGTCGAAGCCGGCAGCTCCCGGAATGGCGCCGGCACGGAGCCGGCGAGCAGCTCGGGCCAGCCCGGAAGGCGCTCTTTCATGATCCGTCTCCGAGCCGAACGTCGATCCAGCCCTCGCCAAGGCGCCGGCGCACCTCGGCGATCAGCTCCGCATCGTAGGCCACGCGCTTCGGGAGGGACATGGGCTGCGGGCGGCCGCCGGGCGCCGGGACGTGGACGATCACCTCGGTATCGCCTGGCCGCTCGCGGACGATCTGGGTGATGACCTTGCAGGCCTCGACGACGCGGACGGCCGAAGCGGCGCCGAACTTGACGTGGACGACGCTCCCGGGGACCACCGCCTCGACGGGCGCGGTCTCGGCGCCCGCCTCCGCGGCGACGCGGGACCGGGCCTCGTCGGGCAGCGCGGGCTCGATGTCGTGGTCGGTCAGGTCGGGCGCGCCGGGCGGCTCGGCGTACGTCGAGACGGGCTCGGCCGGCTCGATGCGCGGGAGCGTGGAGACGGGGCTGCCGGGGCGCTCCCACGGTCCCTGCTCTGGAAGGAGGCCGCCGCGGAGGGGCGACACGTACTCGATCTCGGGGCGCCGGCCCGGGCCACCTGCCCGCGGATCGACACCGTTGGATGCGTGCCCATTGCCCGAACCGTTCGTCACGGCCGAGCGAGGGCCTGTGTCGAGCGGGACCGTCCCGTTCGGGGACCCTGGCACGCCCGGAGCCGGGCCCCCTCCCGGAGCTGCCGCCCCGCCCGGGCCAACGGCAACGGGCTGCCGCCGCCGTTGGGCTCCCCGATCCCCTGCCGCCACCTCGCGCCCGAATGCCTCGGGTCCGATCGCGGCGGCCTCCTCCCAGGGCTTGACGATGTCCGCGAGCAGCGAGACCTCCTCGCCGCGGTGGTCGACCCGGCCGGCCACCAGCAGGATCGCGCCTTCCTGCCAGATCGGGGCGGTCTGCTCGTAGAGCCGCGGGAAGACGACGACCTCGATGGAGCCCTGGAGGTCCTCGAGAGTCACCACGGCCATCGTCGCGCGGGCCCGGGTGATGACCGTGCGGGCGCCGACGACGATCCCGCCGACGACCAGCCGCTGGCCGTCGAGGGTCTCGTCGGATCGGAGGTCACCCGAGTACGCGGTCACGAACTGGCCGACCTGCTCGGCGACCTCGCCCATCGGGTGCTCGGACAGGTACAGGCCCAGGAGCTCCTTCTCCCAGCGGAGACGCTCGCGCATCGGTGCCTCGGGGATGTTGGGCAGCGGCCGCTCCATCACCATTGAGTCGGCGGCGCCGACGTCGAACAGGGAGGTCTGGCCCGTCGCCAGGTCGCGCTGCGTGGCCGCGCCGGCCGCGATCGCGTCGTCGAGCCCCTCGAGGATCTGCGCGGGGTGCCCGAACGAGTTGAGCGCTCCAACCTTCGAGAGCGATTCCATGACCTTCCGGTTCGCCAGCCGCAGGTCGATCCGCCGGCAGAGGTCGCCGACCGACTTGAACGGACCTTCCGCCTCGCGAGCCGCGATGATCGACTCGATCGCGCCCTGGCCGACGTTCTTGACCGCCAGGAGCCCGAACCGGATCGCGTCGTCCTCGACGGTGAACTCGACCTGGCTGCGCCCGACCGAGGGCGGCCGGACCTCGATGCCCAGGCGACGGCACTCCGCGATCGCCGCGGCGACCTTTTCCTCGTTGTCGCGGAACGCCGAGAGCACCGAGGCCATGTAGTCGACGGTGAAGTTGGCCTTCAGGTACGCGGTCTGGTAGGCGATCAGGCCGTAGCAGGTGGCGTGGGCCTTGTTGAACCCGTAGCGCTCGAACGGCTCGAAGGCCTTGAAGACGGCATCGATCGTCTGGGGCGGGACGCCGCGCTCCGCGGCGCGGGTGACGAACTTCTCCTTCTGCGCCCGGAGGACGGTCGACTTCTTCTTCCGGATCGCGTAGCCCAGCGTGTCCGCCTCGGGTCCGGTGAAGCCGCCGAGGGCCATGGCCGCGGCCATGATGTCCTCCTGGTAGACGAAGATCCCGTACGTCCGCTCCAGGAACGGCTCGAGCAGCGGGTGCAGGTACGTCACCGGCTCCTGGCCGTGCTTGCGGCGGATGTAGGCCGGGATGTTGTCCATCGGCCCCGGGCGGTAGAGGGCGACCATCGCGGCGAGGTCGAAGACCGAAGTCGGGCGCAGCTCACGGACGTAGCGCCGCATCCCCGCCGACTCGAGCTGGAAGATGCCGGTGGTCTCGCCGGTGCTCAGCAGGTCGAACGTCTTGGTGTCGTCGAGCGGGATGTTGTCGAGGTCGATCTCGATGCCGCGATGGGCCTGGATGAGGTCGACGGCGTTCTTGAGGATCGTGAGGTTTGAGAGGCCCAGGAAGTCGAACTTCAGGAGCCCGAGGGCCTCGATGGCATGCATCTCGTACTGGGTCATGAGCGAGTCGGAGTTGGTCGCCTTTTGGAGCGGCATAAGCTCGGTCAGGGGCTCGCGCGAGATCACGACGCCGGCGGCGTGGGTGGACGCGTTGCGGGCGACGCCCTCGAGCTGCTTCGCGAAGTCGATCATCCGCTTCACGCTGGGGTCGTCGTCGTACTGCCGGCGAAGGTCCGGTGCGCTCTCGAGCGCCTCCTCGAGCTTGATCCCGAGCTGGTTCGGGATCGCCTTGGCCACCCGGTCGACGTCGCCGTAGCTGTGGCCCAGCACGCGGCCCACGTCGCGGATCGCGGCCCGGGCCAGCATCGTGCCGAAGGTGATGATCTGGGCGACGTGGTCATGGCCGTACTTCCGCGAGACGTAGGCGATGACCTCGTCGCGCCGGTCGTCCTGGAAGTCGACGTCGATGTCGGGCATCGTCACCCGGTCGGGGTTCAGGAAGCGCTCGAACGGCAAGCCGTAGGCGATCGGGTCGACCGGGGTGATGCCGAGCGTGTAGGTGACGATCGAGCCCGGCGCGCTGCCCCGGCAGGTCGTCTGGATGCCCTTCTCCCGCGCGAACCGAATGAAGTCAGCGACGATCAGGAAGTAGCCGGCATAGCCCATCGACGTGATGACGCCGAGCTCGTACTCGAGGCGCTGCTGGAGCTCCGGCGTCGGTGTTCCGTAGCGCCACTCGAGGCCGCGGCGGCACTCCTTGGTGAGCCACGACTCGGCCGTCTCGCCGTCCGGCACCGGGAAGTGCGGAATGCGGGTCGTACCCAGCGGCAGCTGGACGTCGCACATCTCCGCGATCCGCCGGGTGTTCCGGATCGCGTCGAGCTGGTCAGGGAAGAGGGCCGCCATCTCCGCGGCCGACTTCAGGTAGAAGTCGTCGGTCTCGAACTTGAGGCGCCCGGGCGTGTCGAGGTTCGAGGCGGTGCCCACGCAGAGCAGCACGTCGTGGGCCTCGTGCTGGGACCGGCGGACGTAGTGAAGGTCGTTCGTGACGACCAGCGGGAGGTCCAGCTCGGGGGCGAGGCGGAGGAGCTGCTCGTTGAGCCGCCGCTGCTCGGGGAGGCCGTGGTCCTGGAGCTCCAGGAAGAACCGGCCCTTCCCGAAGATCTCCGAGTAGCTGCCCGCGACGGTCCGGGCGAGGTCCCAGTCCTCGACCTCCAGGGCTCGCGACACCTCGCCGTTGAGGCAGGCGCTGAGGCCGATGAGGCCTTCGCTGTGCCTGGCCAGATGCTCGCGATCGATCCGGGGCTTGTAGTAGTAGCCGTCGATGTGGGCGTCGGTGACAAGGCGGCAGAGGTTCCGGTAGCCGGTCAGGTTCTCGGCGAGGAGGATGAGGTGGAAGGGCTGGGCGTCGGCCTTGCCCTCCTTGTCCGTCATCGATCGGCGGGCGACATATGTCTCGACGCCGATGATCGGCTTGATGCCCTTGTTGACGGCCGCCTGGTAGAACGCGACGGACCCGTAGAGGGCCCCGTGGTCGGTCAGGCCGAGGCTGTCGAAGCCCTTCTCCGCCGCCTCGTCGACGAGGTCCGTGATCCGCCCGAGGCCGTCGAGCAGCGAGAACTCGGAGTGCGTGTGGAGGTGGACGAAGTCGTTGGAGGCGAGCGTCAAGGCGGGCACCAGCGGCTAGCGGTCGATCGAGACCCTGCCGGGGCGGCTCGCTCGACCCGGGGACCTTGGGGGCGGGGCCAGTCTACCGCGCCGGGCTACTCGACTTCGACGGGCAGGGCCTCGAAGAGCGAAGGCACCTCGTCTGCGGCGAGACGGGTGGTCTCGAACACAACGCCGTCTGCGAGCCGCCAGTCCGGAACGACCCGAAGCAGCTCCTCGAGGAACACCCGGGCCTCCAGGCGGGCGAGGTGGATCCCGATGCAGGTATGGGGCCCGCTGCCGAATGCCAGGTGCGGATTCGGGCGTCGGCCGAGACGGATCTCGGCGGGGGCATCGAACGCGAGCGGGTCATGGTTCGCCGGGCCCCAACCCAGCACGACGAGATCCCCAGCCGTGGCGCTTCCCCATGCGCCCCGGGCCTCGGCCGTGAGCCGCCGCTCCATGCCGCGATTGGGGCTGAGGTAGCGGAGGAGCTCCTCGATGGCGAGCGGGATGCGCTCCGGCTCCCCGCGCAGGAGGGCACGCGCCTCCGGGTCGCGCGCCAGGTGCCACATCGTTCCGCAGAGGAGCAGGATGACCGTGTCCCGCCCGCCGGCGAGCAGGAGATTCGCGAGGCCAACCTGCTCCGTTCGGGTCAGCGGACGACCATCGAGCGTGGCCTGCGCGATCAGCGAGAACGCATCGGTTCCGGGCCGGCGCGCGCCCTCGTCGAGCACCCGGTCGACGTAGGCGTCGAGGCGCGCACCGCTGCGCGAGCCATCCCGCAGGAGCTCCCAGCTCGTGATACCCCAACTCGCCAGCTCGGCGGCGTCGCCGGGCCGGCCCAGGGCGGCCGCGATGCCGCCGGCGACCAACGGGATGGCGAGGTCGTGGACCGCCTCCGCGCGGCCACTGGAGGCGAAGGACGCCACGAGCCGCCGCGCGATGGCCCGGAGATCCGGCTCCAGTGCGAGCGTGGCTCGACGGCCCAGGATCGGTTCGAGGAGGCCCCGGTAGGCGCCGTGCTCCGGCGGATCGACCTCCAGTGGCAGCTGCGGATAGTCGCGGACGTCCGGATCGCCCTGCAGCCGCGACGAGAAGCGGCCCCAATCCTTCGCCGCGGCGCGAACGTCGGCCAGCGACGTCAGCTCGGCCACGCCGCCGAGCTGCCGGACCCCGACCGGCCCGCTCACCGGTCCAGCAGCGCCGCCAATGCCGGCGTGATGCGCTCGACCCACCGGCCGTACTGGCTGCCGCTCGGGTGGAGGCCGTCGCTCGCGACCAGGGTGCGATCGGTTCCGGCCTCGAGGGAGATGTCGTAGATGTCGACGACGGTGATGTCGTTGGCGGTCGCAAGCTGCGTCATCAACGAGTTGCGCTCCCGGATCGCGGCCGACTGCTGCGCAGGGTCACCGAACGCCGCGCCCTGTGGGGTCACTGTGTAGTCCGGGATCGACACGACCACGATCCGATCCGCGCCGACGAGGGCCACGAGCTCGGGGAGGATCCTACGGACGTTGTCCGTGTATGTCGCGGCCGGTACGCCCTGGACCACGTCGTTCACGCCGATGAGGAGCGTGACGACGTCCGGCCTGAGGGCCGCGAGCTTGGGCAGCTCGATCTCGATCAGATCGCGCGAGGTGAAGCCATTGACGCCGAGATTGGCCACCAGCTCGAGCTGCGGCAGCGCGGCGACCAGCTGGTTCGGAAAGCGCTCCGCCTCCGTGACGGAGGTCCCGATCGTGTAGGAATCGCCGAGGGCCACGTAGCGGAAGCCGGCCTCCGACGAGGCACCGGGATCGGCGGTCGCGGGCGGGGTCATTGGGACCGTGGTCTCCTTGGACGAGAAGGAGAATTGGCCACAGCCGGCGACCACGAGCGCGAGCATGCCTGCGGCGAGGCCTGCGGCGACACCGGAACGGCTCGTCGCCGGCCTACGGGAGCCGCGCGTAGGCATCGACGAGGACCTCCTCGAAGCGGTCCCGATCGATCCAGATCCCGACCTGCGCATTGAGCGTGCCGCCCTGGCGCTCGACCCGACGCTCGAGGCCGTCGCAGACGGTCCGGCCGCGCGCCGGCCCGTCGCCGGTGTCGACCCGGACGCTGTAGGCCGCCACCTCGACGAGGTCGGCGATCGCGAGATGCGCGATCGCGACGGCATCGTGGACCGACATCCGGGGAGTGCCGTACCACTGGCCCTCCCGGTTGAGGGCGTAGTCCGCCAGCTCCGCGGCCACGGTGCCGGAGCGCGTTCCCAGGCCGCGGAGCCGCTCCGAAGCCGGCGGGAAGAGCACGGCCTGGTGGGTGACGTCGAGGCCCATCATCGTGATCGGCAGGCCGGATTCGAAGACGATGGCCGCGGCTTCCGGGTCGGCGTAGATGTTGAACTCGGCCGAGACCGTGGCGTTGCCGTCGCCGATGGAGCCGCCCATCAGGCAGAGATGCGCGATCCGCGACGCCAGCTCCGGGTGGAGCCGCAGGAGCAGGGCGATGTTGGATAGCGGGCCGATCGGCGCGAGGACGACCGGCTCGGGATGCGAGCGCAGGATCGAGGCGATCAGGTCGACCGCGCCCTCCGGACGGGCGCCGGCCGGCGCATCGGGGAGCTTCGTGTCACCGATGCCGGACTCGCCGTGGATCTCGGTCGCCCGCACGACGGATCCGAAGAGCGCCCCCGCGGAGCCCTCGGCCACTGGCACATCACCGGCGCCGTAGAGGTGCAGGAGCCGGAGCGCATTGGTCGTGCAATGCCCGACGTCGGCATTGCCACCGACTGTGGTCACGGCGAGGAGGTCCAGCTCCGGTCGTGCGACCGCCAGAGCGATGGCGAGGGCATCGTCGAGGCCGGGGTCGCTGTCGATGATCAGCGGCAGTGGCTTCTCGATGGTCCCGAGCGGCGCCGAGCGCGGCACGGCGGGCGCGGGAAAGAACGTCGGTGCCGCGATCGCGTCGGTCATAGGGTGAAAACGGCTTCCCTACCCCTGCTCGTACGGCTGGCCGGCCGCCGCGGGTCCACGGACGCGCCCGACGACGCCCGCGACCACGACAATCGTCACGATGTACGGGACGCTGTTGAGCAGCTGTGGCGGAATGTCGACGCCCACGACGGCGAGAAGCGTCTGGGCGGCTCCGGCGAGCCCGAAGACGAGTGCCGCGGCCAGAGCACCAACGGGATGCCAGGCGCCGAAGATCACGGCGGCGAGCGCGATGAAGCCCTTGCCGGCGGTGATCTCCATGCCGAAGCGGCCGCCGCTCGCAAGGGACAAGTATGACCCGGCGAGGCCACAGATCATCCCGGCGAGCAGCAGCGACTGGTAGCGGATCGCGAGGACGTTGATGCCGACCGTCCCGGCCGCGGCGGGCTTTTCGCCGGAGGCCCGCAGTCGGAGCCCCCAGCGCGTCCGAAACAGCATGTACGTCAGCGCGATCACGGCAAGGACCGTGATGTAGACGTAGGGCCGGTTCTCGAACAGGATCGGGCCGAGGATCGGGATGTCCGCCAGGAGTGGAATCCGCATCTCCTGGACACTCGGCGGCGCGTTGTACTCGGTATTCCGGCTCAGAAACCGCAGAAACAGGAAGTTGGTGATGCCGACCGCGCCGATGTTGATGACCGTGCCGGCGATGATCTGGTCCACCTTGTGGCGGATGCCGAGCCACGCGAGGAGCAGGCCAAGCATGCCCGAGGCCGTCATCGCTGCGGCAATCCCGATGAGCGTGGCCAGCAGGGTGTTGCCCGTGATGATCATCGCCAGGCTCGCGACGACCGAAGCGACACACGCACCGACAAGCATCTTGCCGTCGAGCGCAATGTTGAACATGCCGCTGCGCTCGGACAGGATCCCGGCGAGGGCCCCCAGCGCGATCGGTGCGGCGAACTCGAGGCTGCCGCTGAGCATGCCGGACAGATTGGCCTGCTTGCCATTGAGGAGCGCGCCGAGGACTGCAACGATCCCGGCCGCGGCCACCACGCCCAGCCAGGGGCGCCAACGGAGGGACGCTCCCCTGACGAGTTGCAGGATTCCCACCAAGCCGGCGGCCAACCCGGCGATGATCCACAGGACCCCGACGGTCGTCTCCACGGGAACGGTCTGCCCGCCCTGCTTGTCCAGCCAGAAGGAGAACTTCGCCGTGGTCTCGAAGCTTCGGCTGGCGTAGTAGAACGCCAGGACCCCGAACGTCGCGAAGGCCACGCCACGGAAGCGCGAATCGCGGAGGGCCTTTCGGGCCGCCAGACCCTCGCCGCTGATGACCGTCGTCGTGGCCGCGGCGGTCATTCGGACGCCACCGGCTGTTGGGTGATGGCGAGCTCAGGTTGCGGCTTGCTGACCTTGATCCGCCAGATCGAGCGGATGAGGCCGGGAGCCGCCACGAACATGATCACGAGCGCAAAGATGAAGGACAGCAGGTCGAACGGGATGCCCGATTGGATTCCCATGACCTTGCCGCCGTTCGAGAGCGCCCCGAATAGCAAAGCTCCGGCGACTACACCGCTTGGGCGGAGGCCGGCGAGCAGCGCCAGCGCGATGGACGTGAACCCGACGCCCCCGTCCAGGTCGAGCGAGAGCTGGCCTACCGTCCCGACGACGAGGAAGCTGCCTGCGAGGCCGAAGAGTGCGCCGGAGAGGGCCATCGCCAGCATCATCGAGCCGCCGGCGCTCATGCCTGCGTACCGGGCAGCCGTCATGTTGAAACCCGCTGCCCGGAGCTCGAAGCCCTTGGTCGTCCGGAACAGCAGCCACGACACGAGCGCCGCCACAAGCAACGCAGCGATGAAGCTGACGTCGAGGCGGATCGCGGGCAGGTTGACCAGGAGCGGCACGTCGACGAACGCCTGCATGTTCTTGGAGACCGGGGCGGTGCTGCCGGGCTGCCGGAGGATCGGCCCCCGCAGCGCGAAGAACACGATCTGCGCGGCGACGTAGTTCAACATGATCGTGGTGATGACTTCATGGGCGCCGGTTCGGGCCTTCAGGAACCCGGGGATGAAGCCGTAGGACGCCCCGAAGAGTGTGCCCATCGCCAGCGCCGCCAGCAGGATGATGACGCTTGGCATCCCGGCGCCCTGCAGGATGAAGGCCGTCAGCGTTGCGCCGAGGGCGCCGATCAGCAGCTGGCCGCCGCCGCCGATATTGAACATGCCGGCTCGGAAGGACAACGCGACGGCGAGGCCACCGAAGATCAGCGGCGTCGCCGATACGAGCGTCTCGGTGATCGGGCGAATGGCGGTCGCGATGTCAGCCGCGGTGCCGGTCTGGAAGGCCCTCCCGATCCGCCCCGGATCGCCGAATGCGCCGGTGAGCATGGCGCCGTAGCCGTTGATCACGCCCCCGACTGCGCCGGCGATGGCGCCGACGGGATCGCCCTCGCCGATCAGGGCGAGGTTCTTGAAGTCCGTGAGGATGATCACGATCGCGCCGACGAGCAGCGCCGTGATGATGGACAGGATCGGGAACAGCCCGCGCCGCAGCAGGCTGGTTACCTTCCTCATGCCGCTGCGCCTGTGCCGAAGGTTGCGCCCCCCATGAGCAGCCCAAGGTTCTCGTAGGTCGCCTCCTCGTCCTCGAGGATGCCGACGATCTGCCCGTCGAACATGACGGCGATCCTGTCGCCCACGGCGAGGACCTCGTCCAGCTCGGTGCTCACGATCAGGATCGCGGCGCCGGCGTCGCGCTGCTCGATGATCCGCCGGTGGATGTACTCGATCGAGCCGACGTCCAGGCCCCGCGTCGGCTGGGCGGCGATGACGAGCTGGACGGGCACGGAGAACTCCCGGGCCACGACCACCTTCTGCTGGTTGCCGCCGGAGAGCGAGGCGGCGGTCGTGTGGATGGACGGGGTTCGGATGTCGAAGTCCTTGACGCCCTTGGCCGCGCCCGCCTCGATCGCGCTCCGGTCGAAGACCCAACGCTTGCTGTACGGGGGCCGGTGGTAGGTGTCGAGGATGTAGTTCTCCGCGATCGACATGTACGCGATCAGCCCGTCTCGACCGCGGTCCTCGGGGATGTGGGCGACGCCGAGGTCCGAGACCTCGCGCGGGGACGACCGCTCGACGTGCTTGCCCCCGATCGAGATCTCGCCCGAATCGCTCGTTCGGAGCCCGGTGATCGCCTCGACGAGCTCGGTCTGGCCGTTGCCCTGGACCCCGGCGACCGCGACGATCTCGCCGGCCCGAACGGTCAGGTCGACGCCCTTGACTGCCATCTCGAGCCGGTCGTCACGAACCTGAAGATTCTTGATCTCGAGGACCACCTCGCCCGGCTTCGACGGTCCCTTCGGAACGATCAGCTCGACGTCCCGGCCGACCATCAGGTTGGCCAGCTGCTGGCGGGTCGTGGTCTTGGGGTCGGCGCTGCCGGCGACTCGACCGCGGCGCAGGACAACGATGCTGTCCGCGACCTCGAGCACCTCGTTGAGCTTGTGGGTGATGAAGATGACAGTCGTGCCGGTTGCCGTGAGGGAGCGGATGATCGTGAACAGCTCCTCGGTCTCGTGCGGCGTGAGGACCGCGCTCGGCTCATCCAGGACGAGGATGTCGCTGTGGCGGTAGAGCGCCTTGAGGATCTCGACCCGCTGGCGAACGCCCACGGGGAGGCTCTCGATCTTGGCGTCCGGGTTGACATTGAGCTTGTACTGCTCGGACAGTTCGACGATCCGCTTTCGCGCGGCGGCACGGTCGAAGGTCCCGAGAGGCCCACTCACGGTCTCGGAGCCGAGCGCGACCGCCTCGACGACGTCGAAGACCGGGACCAGCATGAAGTGCTGGTGGACCATGCCGACGCCGGCGTCGATCGCCGCGGCGGGGTCGCCGAAGACCTTCTCCTCGCCGTCGATGACGATCTGCCCCGAGTCCGGCTTGTAGAGCCCGGACAGGATGTTCATCAGCGTGGTCTTGCCCGCGCCGTTCTCGCCGAGCAGGCCGAGGACCTTCCCTCGATCCGCGGAGATCGAGATCTTGTCGTTGGCGAGCACACCTGGAAAGCGCTTGCTGATGTCGCGAAGCTCGAGCCGCATGCGTTCAGCCTCGGCGTGGGGTGCTACCGACTGCGTGGTGCGGGGTACGAACCGCCCCCGGTCCGCGGTGCGGGCCGGGGGCGGTTGGTAGGTCGAGTGAGGTCTGGTTCCCGAGCGAGCTAGCAGCCGCGCCCGAGGAACGAGCAGACCGTGACGGTGCCGCCCTTGATCGCCTCGGTGAGCGCCGCGAGCTCGGTCGTGAGACCGGGTGTCGCGTCGATCTCGTCCTGGAGATCATGGAACGGCGCCAGGAGCACGCCGTTGTTGGCGAGCGTGCCCGAGTAGTCCTCGCCACCAAGATCGCCGGCGGCGGTCTTGTTGATCACGTCGAGGACCGAGACGTCGATGGCCTTCTGGGCCGAGGTGATGATCGCGGCGTTGGTCGGCGGGCCGATGCTGAGCCACTGGTCAGTATCAACGCCGATCGCCCACTTGCCGTCCTCGAACATCGCCTTGATGGTCCCGTTGCCGGTCTCGCCGGCGACGGGGTGGACGATGTCAGCGCCCTGGGAGATGAACTCCTTGGCAAACTGCTCGCCCTTGGCGGTGTCGTTCCAGGTGTCCGTCCCGCCCGTGCCGCCGACGAACGTGCCGGTGGTTGTCGGGTCCGGGAGCGAGCCGTCCCAGCCGAAGAGCTCGGCGGTCGTGCCCTTCTGCTCGTTGTGGTACTTGATGCCCGCGTAGAGGCCGTCCATGAAGCGGGTCACGCCAGGGAAGGCGAGGCCGCCGAAGGTGCCGATCTTCTTGGTCTTGCTGAAGCTCGCGGCGAGGTAGCCGGCGAGCATCGCGGCCTGGTCGACCTGGTAGTCGAGGCCCGTGAAGTTCACGGGGACGCCCGGCGGCGGGTCGTCCGCGGTGCCCGGCGTGAAGTCATCGCCCGCGGAGTTCCACGTGGCGTCGACCTGGGCGAAGGCGATCGTCGGGTTGGCGAGCGTCATCTTGGCCGTCGCGGAGCTCTGCAGGAAGCCGACCGTGATGATGGTCTGGCAGCCGTCGTCGATCAGCGACTGGATGTTGCGCTCGTAATCCGTCGAGCCCTGGGCCTCGGCCGAGGCGGTCTCGTAGCCGGCCGCAGCTGCGTCCTGGAGACCCTTCTGGGCGAGGTCGTTGAAGCCCTTGTCGCCGAGACCGCCGGTGTCGAACGCCACGCAGGCCTTGTAGTCCTTGCTGCCGGACTGGCTCGCGGGCGCGTCACTCGCGGGCGCCACGGTCGCCGGGCCGGTTGTCGCGGGAGCGGTGGTCGCGCCGGTCGAAGATCCGGGCTGCGGCCCACACGCCGCGAAGATGAAGGCTGCCGAAGCGCCCAGCGCGAGCAGCCGTCTAGTCAGTGTCAACTGTGTCCTCCTCCAATGTGCTCCGGTGCTCCACGGAACGCCGGTCGTGCGGGGCAGGATACGCTAGCCCAATGCCCGGCGTCGACGGTCTTCGCATGATCGAATCGGACTCCGACGCCCGCCGCCGAGAGCGAAAGGAATGGACCGTCGATCTCCTCGACCTCGAGGCCGGCCGGATCGGCGTTCCGGTGCTGGACGGTGAGGCGATCCGGCAGCTCCTGGCAGCACCGCCCAAGCCCCGGATCGCGATCGTGGGGGCGTCGCCGAGCCCGGTCCGGGCATCGCACGGCGTGCTCGTGGACCTCCAGGGGCTCGGCTTCGACGTCGTGCCGGTGAACCCGTCCACCGAGGAGGCCGCCGGCCTTCGCTGCTACCCGACCCTCGCGGATGCGGTCGAGGCGACGGGGCCGGTGGACATCGTCGACGTCTTCCGCTTGCCTCCCGCCTGCCCGGAGCACGCGCGGGAAGCCGTGGCGGCTGGGGCGAAGGTGCTGTGGCTGCAGCTCGGCATCGCCAGCCGGGAGGCTGGCCGGATCGCACACGATGGCGGCCTCGGCGTCGTCATGAACCGCTGCCTCGCGGTGGAGGCGATGCGGCTGTGACCATGGCGAGCCACTCCCCCGCTCCGGGCCGGTGATCGTCGGAGTCGCGGTCGGCGACGAGCTCCGCGCGATCGTCGCGGCGCCGCTTGCCGATCCGATCGACGGCTCCACGATCCCCGCGGCGATGGCCGCGGACCTCGTTCGCCGGCACGGGCTCGCGTCCGTCGAAGCGCTCGCGCTCCGCGCGCTGCCCATCGCGCAGGCGATGGCCCGGGCGCCCATCTCGGGGTTCGAGGTGCCCGCCGTCGGGATCGAGGCGATCTCCGGCGACCTGCTGCTCGGCGCGAACCTGGAGTTCCCCGGCACGGAGCTCGGGACCACGATCCATGCCGAGGGCTTCGTGGCGCTTCGTGCGCGCCGGCGCGGCCGGGCCCTGGCGACGCTGGTCCTACGCGAAGCGCGGCCGTGCGCGCATTGCCGCCAGACGCTGTTCGAGGCCGCCGCGGCCGATTCGCTCGTGCTCGTCGACGAGGCCGGCAGCCGCCGAAGCCTCGGCGACCTGTACCCATGGCCGTTCCGCCCGGACGCGCTCGGGGTCCCCGGTGACGATCCGAGCCTGGTCCAGTGGCCGAACCTCGCCATCGGCGCGGGAGCCGCCCCACCCGATGTTGCCGGCTTGCTGCTGGACGTCGGCGGCCGGGCGCACACCCCCTACTCCGAGGCACCCAGCGCCGTGGTGCTTCGCCTCGCGAGTGGCCGGCTCGTGGCCGCTGCCGCCGCCGAGAGCGTGGCCTTCAATCCCTCGATCTCGGCCGCCCAGGCGGCCATGGTCGAGCTAACGGCGGCTCGGGCGGAGGCGACCGACATCACCGAGGCCTGGCTGGGCCGCCTACCCGGCGCGCCCGTCGACCCGGAGGCAGGCTTCCGTGCGCTGCTCGGCGCCGTTGCGCCGGCGGCTCGCCTGCGCGTCGTCGGCTGGGCCGGGTAGGGAGGCGTCCCGGGATGGTCGACCGAACGAGCTGGTGGACTTCGCTGTCGCCCACGGCGGCGGCGAATGTCGCGGCCGTGTGGGTCCCGGTCGGCCTCCCCGGTTTTGCCGGCCTCGACAAGAGCGCGCGGGCGGCGCGGCTGGACGCGCGCTTCGGGCCGGACGGCTGGCGGCTCGGGCACGTCGTGCGCGGGCGCGTGGTGCCGCAGGCTGCGGCCATCCTCGAGTACGAGCAGGCCTACCGCGTGTTCCTGACGGATCGGCGGCCGCTGGTCGCGTTCCTTGCCGAGGCCTGCGGGAACGTCTACGACGACGCCGTTGAGAACGTCTGGACGAACGAGTACGACCAGCCCGAGACGGCCTCGAACCACTACCAGGACATATCCGTGCGGCGCGTGATCGCCGAGCTGGCCGACGATCCCGCCTGGCCCGAGGTCACGGCGACCGAGCCCGGCGATGCCGACCTCGTCGACTTCGGAACCGGCCTGACGGAACGGGTCCCGCGCGCCTATGGCTTTCGTGGCGACGGCCTGCTCCAGATCCGGGAGCCGGACTCCCCGGGCTTCCTGCTCTCCCCCGCCGTCGTGCCGATCCACGACCCGACGCTCATCACCACGCTGCCCGAGCGGCGCGAGTGGTACCACGCCGAGGGCATCGGGCACCTCTCGGTCGAGGCGTTCTGGCAGATGAGCAAGGTCGTCGAGGTCCGCTACGACCGGTTCCTCGCCTCGGGGGCGAGACGCGCCGATCCCCTCGGCGAGTGACCGACCGCCGACCGGACACCGACTCGCGCAACCCGCGCGATCCCAGCGCCACGCTGCTCCTCGGCACGATCAGCCTCGATCGATACCTGGCGACCGCCGACGTCCTGCCGGGCGGCGGGGTCCTGAACATGGCCTGGCACTGGCGGTACCGGCTCCGACGACCGTTCCTGCTGCTCACCCGGATCGGCGACGAGGACGGCGGGCCGATCGAGCGTTTCCTGCGGCGCAACGGCATCGAGGTGGCGTCGCCGCAGGATCTCAGCGCCGAAGGGCGCTCGTCTTCCATCGACATCCAGATCCAGCCCGATCGCCAGCCCTGGATGGACAACTTCGTCCCCGGGGTCTGGGACGGCTACCGGCTCACGCCGGGCGAGGAGGGCGCGCTCATCCGTGCCGACCACCTCCATGTCGTCCTCGTCGAAGGCGCGATCACCGAGCTCCAGAGGTTCGGCGGTGAATGGATCATGGACGACGTGGACGTCAGCGCGGACTTCCTGGGGTTCCGCCACTTCACCGTGGAGCGCCTGGCCGAGACCATGCGCTACGTCGACCTGGGGTTCGTGGGCTGGCCGGGCGCCGAGGATGACCCGGAGGTCGCCGGGATGCGAAAGGTCGCGTTCGATCAGGGCAAGGCGATCGTCGTGACGCTTGGCGCCCGGGCCGTCCTGGTCTTCGACGGCGCCAAGGGAACCGAGCGCCGGTACCCGGTGACGCCGGTCGAAGTGGCCGGGACGACCCTCGGCTGCGGCGATGCGTTCATCGCGTGGTACCTCGACGAGTACTGGCAGAGCGGAGACCACGAGGCGGCGGTCGCGCAGGGCATGATTGGCGGCGCGCAGGCCACCGCCTGGCAGCGCCCCCTCCCCGACGACGCCTACGGCCCCTAAACCGAGGAGATCCGATGCCCCAGATCCACCTCCACGCCGAGCCCGGCGACTACGCCCCGACCGTGATCATCCCCGGTGACCCGATCCGGGCGACGAAGATCGCTGCGCGCTTCGATGGTGGGCTGGAGGCAACCCGCCAGGTCAACGCCAATCGCGGACTGGTCGGCTACACGGGAACGGTCGAGGGTGTCCCGGTGTCGGTTCAGGTCACGATGATGGGCTCGCCGACGACCGGGATCGTCGTCGAGGAGCTGCTGATGCTGGGCGTCCAGACGCTGATCCGCGTCGGCACGACCGGGGCGTTCGGGCAGGCCCAGATCGGGGACGTCATCGTGGCGATGGCCTCCGCCGGTTGGACCGGCCACGCGAACGTCATCGGCGGCGGCGAGCCGACCGCGCCCACGGCGGATCTCGATGTCGTCCTTGCGCTGCGGGATGCCGCGCAGGCCGCGGGCCTGACGACCCATGTTGGGCCCATCGTCACGGGCGACGCCTTCTACGGCGACCCGAACCCGGTCTACCGCTGGGGCCGCCGCGGCTACCTCTCGGTCGAGATGGAGACCGCGACGCTGTATCTGCTGGCCATGCGCGAGCGCGCCAAGGGCCGGACCGTCCGGGCCGGATCGATCCTGACCGTCTCGGACGTGCTGTTCGATCCGGACGACCCGGACGCCGCCGCGCGCTCCGAGGGCAAGGCCTACTACCGCCCGCCGGAGGACGAGGTGAACCGCCGCGTGGACCTCACGATCGGTGCAGTGCTCTCGGCAGCGGCCGCCCTCGGGCGCGCAGCAGGCTAGGTCGCGCGCCGGCCGTCGGAACTCGCCTCACGCGCTGGCGTCCGCGAACAGGTCCCAGATCGGGATGGTGTGCGCCGGCACCCCGATCCAGACGTATGTGTCGAAGCTGCGATCGACCTCCTGGCCGGGCGCGCAGCCCTCGCACGTCCAGGTCACAGTGTGCGACCAGGCCACCTCCACGAGCTCGCCGACGGTTTTCCCGCACACGTGCGCGCTGCCAAGCTCGCCGAGGTACCCACTGAGGTGCACGGCGCGGGTCTCGCAGGGACCGTCGATCGTGCCCGTCGGCCAGAGTGACACCACCCCGTCATCCGGGCTGCCGACGAGATCGCTCTTGACCGCGAAGAAGCGCAGCCCGTGATGGCTGCCGTACAGGCGCAGCAGGTAGTAGTCCTTCGCCGGGTCGGCGTCGTGCGGGTCGCGCAGCACGCTCCAGCAGAGGTCCACCCAACCGTTGCCGCGCGTGATCCGCTCCAGGCACGCCTGCCCGTTGGGCGATCTCGGCCCGTCGATCGGCTCGGAGCCGAGCCCATCAAGGCTCGCGGCATCGGACGCAATCGGCCCGACCGGAACGGCCTTCGCGATGGGGTCCCGCAGGCCCGGGACGCCGGGCCGGCTCGTCGCGATGAGCGCCGCGGCGACGACCACGACGACCGCCAGCGGGAGCAGCGCCGAGGCGCGTCGCAGGTCGGGTCCCATCCCCGTCAGGCCACGAAGGACAGCCCGCGCGTGAAGTCCTCGAGCAGGTCATCCACGTCCTCGCAGCCGACCGAGACGCGCACCAGGCCGTCGCGCTTCGGCTGCGGGTAGACGAGGGTGAAGACGTCACCAAGGCTCACGCCGACGTCGCACAGTCGGAGGTTGTCCGTAAAGGCCGTCATCGAGGCGATCCCGCCGTGCATCCGGAAGGTCAGCATCGCCCCGCCCGGGCCGTCGATGAGGCGGGTCGCGACGGCGTGGTCCGGGTGCGAGGCGAGTCCCGGGTAGCGGACCCATTCGACCTTCGGCTGCGATTCCAGCCACACGGCGAGGCGGGCCGCATTGGCGGACGCGGCCCGCGAGCGCAGCGGGAGCGAGCGGACGCCCCGAAGCACGAGCCAGCTCGCGAACGGGCTTGCGGCCTGCCCGAGGGTGTCGACCTGCTTCCGGATCGGCTTCAGCAGCGCGGCGGAGCCCGTAACCGCCCCGGAGACGGCATCGCCATGCCCGGAGAGCCACTTCGTCGCCGCGTGGACGACGAGGTCCGCACCGTGCTCGATCGGGCGGAGCAGGGCCGGCGCGAGGAACGTGTTGTCGGCGACGACGATCAGCCCGTGGCGGTGGCCGAGCTCCGCCAGGCGGTCGATGTCGGCGACGCGCAGGCGCGGGTTGGTCGCGGTCTCGAAGAACAGCAGCTTCGTCTGCGGCGTGATGGCCGCCTCGACGGCGGCGAGGTCGGTCATGTCGACCGGCGAGACGCCGATGCCCCGCCGCGGAAAGTCGTCCTCCAGCAGGACCCGGGTGATGACGAACAGCTCGTCGCCGACCACGACGTGATCCCCGCTTCCGAGGTGGGCCAGGAGCGTCGATGACACGCAGGCCATCCCCGATGCCGCGACCACCGCGTCCTCGGCGCCGTCGAGCGAGGCGAGCTTCTCCTCGAGGGCCCGCGTCGTCGGGTTCCCGGTGCGGGAGTAGAAGTACGCGGTCGGATCGCCGTCCATCGCCCGATCGACCGCGTCCTCCTTCTCCGCAGCGGTGTCGAAGGCGAACGTCGCCGTCGCGTAGATCGGGGTGTTGTGGGCGTGCGTGACCGGGTCCGGCTGCTCGCCGGCGTGGATCGCGCGCGTCGCGAAGCCCTTGCCGTGGGTGCGCTCGCGGGCCACGGTCAGGTCAGGACGAAGCCGAGGATCGTGATCGCGAAGCCCGCGGCCATGATGATTCCGCCCTCGCGGGCCTGCTTCCGGGCCATGTCCATCGCGACCGACGCGCCGGTCGGACCGGAGTCTCGGAGCCCGCCGCGCCAGGACTCATACCTGGCGATGTTCTCGTCCTGGGCCTTGAGCGCCTGGTAGCGCCGCCATGGGCCCCTCGCTCGCGCGTACCCGGCGGCCATCGCCGCGACGCCGGCCGCGATCAGCAGCAGGTTGAGGAGCCCCATCAGGCGTCGCCGCCGCCGGCCGCGGCCACACGCTCCGTGATCGCGGCCCGCGCGACCTCCGCGTTGGCCTGGCCCTTGGTCGCCTTCATCACCTGACCCACCAGAAACCCGATTGCCTGGGCCTTGCCCGCGCGCACGTCGGCGACGGCAGAGGGGTTCGCCGCGAGAACCTCGTCGACGATCGAAGCGAGCGCGCCGGCGTCCGAGATCTGGCGCAACCCGAGCCGCGCCACGATGGCGTCCACGGCTTCGCCCGACGCGGCGTGGGCATCCAGCACGTCGCGACCTGACGAGCGGTTGATCGACCCGTCGGTCACGAGTCCGACGAGGCGGCCGAGCTGAGCCGGGTCCACCGAGACGGGATCGGCGGCGGCGTTCCGGATCCGAAGGTAGTCGCCGGCGACCCAGTTCGCGATCGGCTTTGGCTCCAGGTCGGGCGCGGCGGCGAGGGTCGCCTCGAAGAGGCGCCCGGCGTCGGCGTCGGCGACGAGCACCGCTGCGTCATAGGCGGACAGGCCGAGGGCCTCCTGGTAGCGTGCCCGCCGCGCGGCCGGGAGCTCCGGCAGCTCGCCCCGGATCTGCGCGAGCCAGTCCGCGTCGACCCGCAGGGGCGGGAGGTCGGGCTCAGGGAAATAGCGGTAATCGTCGGACGTCTCCTTGCTCCGCATCCGATACGTCTCGCCGCGGTCGTCCGCCCAGCCGCGGGTCTCCATGTGGAGGGTCTCGCCGGCATCGAGGATCGCGGCCTGCCGCTCGATCTCGAAGGCGACCGCTCGCTCGACGGACCGGAACGAGTTCATGTTCTTGACCTCGACCCGGGTCCCGAACGGCTCCGTGCCCCGAGGGCGGAGCGAGACGTTCGCCTCGACCCGGAGCTGGCCCCGCTCCATGTCGGCGTCGGAGGCGCCGATCGTCCGGAGGAGCAGCTGCAGCTCCTCGGCGTAGCGACGGGCCTGCTCCGCGGTCCGGATGTCGGGCTCGGTCACGATCTCCATGAGCGGCACGCCCGAGCGATTGAAGTCGACCAGGCTGATCCGCTCGCCCATGGGCCCTTCGCCGTGAACCAGCTTCGCGGTGTCCTCCTCGAGATGGGCCCGCGTGATCCGAACGGCGAATGGGCCGTCGGACGTCTCGAAGGCGAGCCGGCCCTCGGCGGCGAGCGGCAGGTCGTACTGGCTGATCTGGTAGCCCTTGGGCAGGTCCGGGTAGAAGTAGTTCTTGCGGTCCCAGCGGGTGGCGTCCGGGGTCGTGGCCTCGATCGCCGCGCCGGTCGCGAGGACGAGCTCCACCGCGCGCTTGTTCATGACCGGCAGCGCGCCGGGCAGGCCGAGGCAGACGGGGCAGGTGTGGCTGTTGGGGCGGGCGCCGTCGTACGCGGTCGAGCACGAGCAGAACATCTTCGAGTCGGTCCGGAGCTGGCAGTGAACCTCCACGCCGAT
>JBKKDM010000158.1:0-4033 GCA_046707905.1 Candidatus Limnocylindrales bacterium | reverse complement strand
TGACCGAGCGCGATCTGGTCAACCTGCCGCGCTTCCGGATGGCCGTCCGGACCGAGCTCGGTGGCCAGGCCCGGGTCCTCACCGCCGACGTCCTGCCGGAGCCGCCGAGCCTGGGTTCGGCCGACCTCGTCCGGCGCCTCAGCAACGCGCGCGATGTCCAGGCGACAGTTAGGTGAACCGAGTCACGACAGTGTCGCGACCGACGCCGCGGTCACGACCGCGACCGAAACCGCCATACACGACAGTTGGGCGACGATGAGCGCGACAGAGAATCGTGCTCAGCCGAGCCCGAGCCCCAAACCCGACTCGCTACGCTCCATGCGCGCGGGCGCGATCTGGACCGGACTCCCGGCTCGTGAGCAGCACCTCCTGCTCTGGCTCCTCGCGGCTGACATCGTCACAGCCGAGCTGGCATCGCTGCTCGTCTATCGACAGCTGCGGACCGCCCAGCGCCGACTTGCCCGGCTCGTCGAGCTCGGACTGCTGCACGGGTTCTGGAGCGCCAGCGCCCACCGCCCGCGAGGCCGCTACGCCTACGTCCTCACCCGGGCGACGCGGATCGACGTCGAGCGCCTCGCCTGGCCGCATGGTCGCCCCGACCGGCCGCCTGACCTGCCGTCCTCCCCGCCGATCCACGAGCTCGCGACCCTGGACCTCTTCGCGGCGTTCCTCCGGTATGGCGACCCGTTGCTCAGAGAGGGGGTCTTCACCTGGGTGCCCGAACGAGTCTGCGCTCACGTCTTCGGTGGCTTTCTCCGACCCGACGCACTGGCCGGCATCAGGGTCGGCGATCGGGCGATCGCACTCTTCATAGAGCGCGATCTGGGCACCGAGCGAGGCGAGGTGCTCGCGGAGAAGATCCGCCGCTATCGGTCGGTCTTTGCCAGAACGCCGGACCTGCCGGTCAATGTCGGCTTCGTGGTCGACTCCGAGCGCCGTGCGCGGACCGTGCACGAACTGGTTAGCCACCGCGGCGCGCCTGACAGCCGCATGAGTTTCCTGACGGCGATCGACGAGCAGGTGCGCAGGGATCCTCTCGGTGCCACGTGGACAGATGGGAGCCTGCAGCGCCCAACGCGAGACTTGGTACCCATCTCGACCGGTGTCTCGTGGCCGATCGTCACGCCCGGCTGCCTGTCGGACGCCGAGGCAACCGCGGTCCTTGACGACCGCGGACTGTCGATGCTGCCCGAGCTAAAGCTGCGCGGCCCCGCGACCGCACGATAGCGATCCACAATAGCCCTGGCGCTCACCAGCGCCTCAGGGACTCGTCCAAGCCTTCGACGGCCTTGGTCAGTCGCTCGGTCGATCCATGGAACAGGCCCTCGCGGAGAAGCGGCCAACGTTCCTTCATCTGAGCGATCTCGGCGCGAACGTCCTCGTCGACCCGGTGGCCCTCCTCCCTCCGCCACGTGAAGCGGCCGCCGGCCGCCCAGCCACGCTCGCCGTCGCCGCGGGTCATGTCGTAGCAGACGAGGGCGAGGATGTACTCGAAGCGGTCAAATAGGTCTGCAAACTCTTCCTCGCCCGAGATCAGGTCATCGACGAGCAGCGGCAGGAGCGCGGCGTACACCCGGTCGCTGGCGGCGGTCTTGTGCCGCTCGAGGCCCGGCAGGCGGTTCGAGACTGCGTTGATGAAGGCCGATGTCGCATGGAGTTGTACCCCAATTGGCTTCAAGGTCGTTCGCTCGAGGACGACCGGACGTCGCAGCAGCACCGCGAGCAGGTCGTGCCGTTCGCCGGCGAGCGCACCGGTCCCCACGCCGTACGTCATCAACACCGCCGGATATCGGTTCAAGAGGTGCCAGGCGTCGTGGTGGCCGCCGGTCCGAATGACGGCGTTGGCGGCGCGTCCCACGAGGCCCGGCCAAAGGGTGCGCGTGGCTGGGTCGCCGTAGAACCCGCCCCAGGCAGAGGCGCGGACGATGGGTGCGGCCAAGGCCTCGAAGGCATTCGTGCGCCGCGCAAGTTCGTCGTCGGTGAACTCAGCGCCAATCGGAAACTCCTCGCCGTTAATGACGACGACCATCTCGCCAACGGCGCCATGCAGCAGGTCATGGACGGCTGGTGCCTGGCCGGGATCGCCGACAGCGGCCTTGACCTGATCGAGTAGGTCGTCGCTCACCCCAGCAGGGTACGGCCGGGCCGGCCGCGCTCAACTCTGGGAGGATGAGCGGGTGAAGATCTTCATCTCGTCGGTTCGCCGCGGGCTCGAAGCTGAGCGCGATGCCCTGCCTGGGTTGATCTCCGCCCTTGGACATGAGCCCAAGCAGTTCGAGAAGTACGGCGCCCAACCAGTGCCATCACGACAAGCCTGCCTTGATGGTGTTCAGGACGCCGACGCGTACTTGCTGATGCTTGGTGACATCTACGGCGATCCGCTCCCCGACACCGGTCTTGCGCCGACCGAGGAGGAGTTCGTCGCCGCCAGGACTCGCGGGATCCCCATCCTCGTGTTCCTCAAGCGCGGCGCCGTGGCCGAGGACCGCCAGAGGGACTTCGTAGCCAGGGTCTCTGGCTACGTCGATGGGCGGTTTCGTCGGGGGTTCGCCGACGTCGCGGACTTGCTCACGGCCGTCGCTGGGTCGATCCGCGACCTCGAAACCCGGCCGCCGAGTCTCATCTGGACGGACCTCGATGAGCCGATCGACGTTCCGTGGCGCGAAACCGATCGCAACAGTTTCGCTTCCGGCGGGACCGAACTCGAGACCTATGTCCTGCCGGTCGGCCCGATCGCCCGACTCTCGGCGACTGTGATGAGTGGCCTGCCGGGGCGACTCGGTCGAATCGGTCGCGACGGCGGGCTCTTCGGCCAGGATCGGGCTCTGGACCTGCGATCGACGGATGCCGAGGCTGTCGCCGCGGTGCGCCGCGAGGCCCGCTTCTCGGACGCGGGGATCAGGGTCGGCCGCGACCGGACGGTCACGATCTGGGAGCAGTTGCCGACCGACAGGATGGGGACGATCCTGGATGAGAAGGACCTGGCAGCCCGCATCGCCAGTGCGCTTCGACTCGTGGGCGACTTGGCGCTCGCCGGGTCGGACCAGTCCGCCCTGGCGGTCGGCCTTCGCATCGGATCGATGACGACGGTCGGCAGTGTCGCAGACCTCGGCCATCGCAACAGCGTTCAGCCCATCGGCGGGTTCGGCGGCGCGACGACCGCGCGGGTGGAGGCTCACGACTCGGTTCCGACGGCAGCACTCGCACGGGCCGCCTCGGAGATCGCCGGCGAACTCGCCCGCCGGCTGCTCTACCGGGTCCAAGAGATTCGCTGATAAGCAGCTTAGGCCCTACTTGTCGGCCGGCTCGGCGGGCGTCGCCGAGCGACCGGATCAACACGCTGTCGCTAGCCTGCATCACTCCGCTCCGCGCTCGCCTAAGGTGATAGAACACGTGTTCGATATCGTCTGGAGCTGAGCACCGGGAGGCCCCCAATGATCCAGGCGGCACAGTTCAGGGTCCTGGGCGAACGGAACCCACGACTCGAGCATCGTCACGGCAGTCGCTGGGCCCGAATGGACGGACGATCCCGATGCTATCGGACCGTGAGCCGAAGGCCTACCGGAGCACCTGGATCTGCCCAGAGTGCGGCGATTGCGTCTTGCACGAATGGCGCGCTCCTGAGAAGGGGCGACGCTGCTGCTCGGGCTGCAACAATACACTAAACAATACACTTAAACCCCCTTCACATCAGACCGCTGCCCGGCTAGGGTCTTGTCAGGCGGCCGGACCGGCATCGGCGTCGTAACCCACTTCCGGACGGCCGCCGCCATCGCCCAGGTCGGGCGTGGACGAGCCCTCCGGCACGGGCTCCCGCGGCACCAGCCGCGACCCACCCAGCGCCGGCGCCGGGATCCATAGCGATCCGCGGCGACAGCCGCACCTTACCAACCACATAACGCTGCCATATCGCGCCTTCTTGATGCGCGATCGATGGCGAGGCGCGCCAGTCGCTCACCCGAATGGGTGGAGCTCCGGCCGGGCCGAGACGACCGTTCCCGAGGACACCTCCTCGAACGATCCGAACGCCGGT
>JBKKDM010000157.1:0-2504 GCA_046707905.1 Candidatus Limnocylindrales bacterium | reverse complement strand
GGCTACCGGAGTGACTGAACTGAAGGGCGCCGGCATCTACTACGGAGCCGGACCGCGTGAAGCGGAGGAGAGCTCCGGCAAGAGCGTTGTCGTCGTCGGCGGTGCCAATTCGGCCGGTCAGGCAGCTGTCCATTTCGCCAAGTACGCGAGCCGCGTGACGATGCTCGTGCGTGGTGGGTCTTTGGAACGGAGCATGTCTCGATATCTCATCGACGAGATCGAGGGCATCGAGAGGATCGAGGTGCACACCCGCACGGAGCTGGCTGAAGCGCATGGAACGGACTGCCTTGAGGCAATATCTCTGAGCAGGAACGGCGAGGTTGGAGATCCCGTCCCGGCCGACGCGGTTTTCATCTTCATCGGCGCCGCACCGAATGCGGATTGGGTGCCCGAGACTATCGCCCGCGATGACCGTGGCTTTGTGCTCTCGGGCCGCGACCTGCTTGAGGAAACGAGGGCTTCAGCGGAGCGATGGCAGCTGGAGCGCTCGCCCTACATGCTCGAGACAAGCATGCCGGGCGTCTTCGCGGCGGGCGACGTTCGGCATGGCTCGATCAAGAGAGTTGCCGCTGCGGTGGGGGAGGGATCGATGGCGGTCCAGCTCGTGCATCAGTACCTCGATGAGCAATAGGATCCGGTCATGACAGAACAACGAATGCTGCTCGTGATCATCTGCGACTGCGGGGTCAAGATCCAGGGGGACATGGTGATTGAACTGCTTTCGAACGCACGGAACCACATCGACGAGGCGCATCCGGAGCAGGTCGGCAAGGTGAGCGACGACGAACTGCTCTCCTCGGCTGAGAAGGTCCCGGCTCCGTTCTGATCTCGCAGCTCGCGGGCCGGCGCCCTAGCGCTTGCGCTTGAGCAACCGTGTGATCGCTGTCCGCGCGTTGGCGGCGCCCAGCATCAGCCGCTCTCCAGCCGAGCCCTTTGCGGGCATGGCGCCCATCTGGCGGCCCATCTCGACGCCGTTCGTGTAGGCGAGGTTCTCCTGGACGAGCCCGTCGCGAATCGTCAGCAGGTCCAACCCCTCGAGCTCGACCTTGGCGCCGGTGGGTGATAGGCCCTCGACCTTGCCTTCGCCGTCGAAGGTTCCCCGGGCCCGCCAGCGGACGACGGCCTTCTCACCCTCAGCGATGACGTCGAGCACTTCGAACTCGATGTCGGGAACCGCGCGGAAGACCGCGCCGAACCACTCGTGATAGCCCTCCGGAGCCACGAGCGTCGCCATTCCGTAGATGTGCGCTTTGCCACCGGGCTGCCAGAACTCCATCATCTTGCTGACATCGCGTGTGCCGGCCGCCTCGAAGTACTCCCGCGCGATCTTGGAGACGCTCTTCTCGGTCTGGGCAACCGGGGCCACGATCAGACCTTATACAGTCGCCGGTGACGTTTGAGCAACCGGGGAGCGAGGGATGGCCACCACCAAGCAGACGAAGGCGAAGCCGGAGAAGCTGGGGCGTAAGAAGTTCGACAAGGAGCTGGAGCGGCTTCAGCGCGAGCTCGTGATCATGCAGGAGTACATCAAGGCCAAAGGTCTCAAGGTCGTGGTGCTCTTCGAAGGGCGGGACGCGGCCGGCAAGGGCGGCGTGATCAAGCGGATTCTCGAGCGGACCAACCCGCGCATCGTTCGCGTGGTGGCCCTGGGGACGCCAACCGAACGGGAGAAGACGCAGTGGTATTTCCAGCGCTACGTCGCCCACCTTCCGTCCGGCGGCGAGATGGTGCTCTTCGACCGCAGCTGGTACAACCGCGCGGGCGTCGAGCGGGTGATGGGGTTCTGCACCGACCATGAATACGAGGAGTTCATGCGCTCCTGTCCCGATTTCGAGCACATGCTGACGCGGTCGGGGATCACGCTGATCAAGTACTGGTTCTCGGTTTCCGACGACGAGCAGGAGCGCCGGTTTCAGGCGCGCGTCAAGGACCCGATGCGCCGCTGGAAGCTCAGCCCGATGGATCTCAAGTCACGGGAGAACTGGGTCGAGTACTCCCGCGCGAAGGACGAGATGTTTCGCTACACGGACCACAAGCACGCCCCCTGGTACGTGGTCAATGCCGACGACAAACGCGCGGCGCGCCTGAACTGCATCACCCATCTGCTCTCGATGGTCCCGTACGAGGATCTGACCCCCAAACCCCTGAAGCTCCCCCCGCGTCAGGACGACCCCGGCTACGTGCGGCCGACAATCACTGACCAGACCTTCGTTCCAGAGGTCTACTGAGAGAGCAGTTCCGCCAGTTCGGCCGGGTCAGTCACCGGCTGCTTGCAGCTGAAGTTCTCGCAGACGTACGCGGCGGACGTGCCTTCAACCAGTGTTCGTTCGCGCATCAGAGGTGGCTCGGCGGTTCCTTCAGGACCACCCGCTAGAACCACGTGCGGCCGGAGTTCCGCTCGAACAACCTTGACAAGCTCGGTGAGGTCGCTGCCAACCAGGGCGACCTCCCTCCCTCTCGCGACGTGAAAGTCCAGCGCTCGGAGGAGGTGCCCGAAGCCGTCG
>JBKKDM010000156.1:0-16417 GCA_046707905.1 Candidatus Limnocylindrales bacterium | reverse complement strand
CGAGGCGGCGGACGGCGTCGAGCTGCCGGACCTGGTGCGGCCCGGCCTCCGGCTGCTGCTCGTTGGAATCAATCCTGGCCGGCACTCGGGCGCGAGCGGCTACCACTTCGGCAACCCGCGGAACCACCTCTGGTATGCGCTCCACGAGTCGGGCCTCACGCCGCGGCGACTCCAGCCATGGGAGACGGACGAGCTCCTCGCGCTGGGGATCGGCATCACGAACCTCGTGATGCGAACCACCCAGGGCGCAAACAACCTGACCGCCGACGAGTACCGCGCCGGCGCGGAGGTCCTTCGTCGCAAGGTCGCGGAGCTCCGGCCGGGGGTCGTCGCCGTTCTCGGCAAGGGGCCATATGGGCTCGGCTTCGGCGTGAAGGACGTGCAGCTCGGGCGGCAGGTGGAACGCATCGAGGGCGTGCCGCTCTGGGTCTTGCCAAATCCCAGCCCCATCAACGCCTCCTACCCCAAGGAGGACCTCGCCGGGCGGTTCGCGGAGCTCCGCCAGGCGCTCGGCTAGATTCGGATCCATGACATCTGCAGCACAGCAACAGCGCGCGGAGCAGGTTCGGGCCGATCGACAGGTCTGGCGCGACCTGGTTGCCGAGGTCGGGCGTGACCGGATGCTCGAGCCCGGCCCGATGGGGGAGTGGACCTTCAAGGACATGGCGGCCCACCTCGCCGCCTGGCGCAACGCCCGCATCCCGATGGTCGAGGCGATCGCGAAGGCTCGACCCCTCCCGCCGTCGCCGTGGCCCGGCGGGCTCGGCGAGGACGACTACGACCTGATCAACGCCGCGTTTCAGGCGCGCGACCGCGATCGACCCCTCGACGAGGTCCTCGCCGACTACGACAGCTCGTTCGAGCGGCTCGCGGCGGCCATCGAGTCGCTCCCCGAGGAGCTCGCCCACGACCCGAATGGCCTGCCCTGGGCCGACGGCACCCCGGCGGTCGACATCGATTGGACCGAGCACCTCCACGACGAGCACCTGCCGGATGCCCGGGCCTGGCTGGAGACGCGGGACCAGGGCGCGCCGCGGGCATGAAGCTGACCGCGATGGAGTTCCTGACCCTGGATGGCGTCTATCAGGGTGGGGGAGGGCCCGACGAGGACCGCCGCAACGGCTTCGACCGCGGCGGCTGGATGGCCCCGTTCGGCGACGACGGGGAGGGTGGGCAGTTCATCACCTCGGTCTACGAGCGGATGGACGCGATGCTCCTCGGGCGGGTGACGTTCGAGATCTGGGAGTCGTACTGGCCCCACCACGACGGCGGCGACCCGGTCTCCCACGGCATCAACGTCGTCCCGAAGTACGTGCCGTCGAAGAGCCGCAAGCAGTCGACCTGGCAGAACAGCCACTTCATCGACGGCGACGTCGAAGCGAAGGTGCGTGAGCTCAAGGACCATCCCGGCCGCGAGATCCTCCTCCAGGGCAGCGGCGTCCTGCTGCGTTGGCTCCTCGAGCGCGACCTCGTGGACGAGCTGCACCTGCTGACCCACCCGGTCGTGGTCGGCGACGGGCTGCGGCTGTTCCCGGACAAGGGTCAGACACATCGCCTGGCGGTGCTCGAATCCAAGGTCACGTCGAGCGGCGTGGTGATCCAGACGTATCGGCCGAACGGGCGGGCGACCTTCGGCGACTCGGGGAGTAGCCCCGCCTGACCGACCGCCGGGTCTCGCTCGAACCTTTTGCGGACCTGGCTCGTCTGGACTGACGCCACTGAGCCGCGCTGCGTTCTGAGTCGTCCCGGCGTCGTCACATCGATACGCGGGGGCAACCTCGCCGAGTAGGCCAGGGCATTGATCCGGACGGGTCGAGTCGTCCCAGAGGAGGGTGGAATGCGCGGATTCGGACGTCCGGCGGTTGCCGGGTTTGTTGCCTGCATGCTCGGCGGGTTCGCGATCGTAGGCGTCGCCATTGGGACGACGACCGATCGGACAATCGAGCACCTGACGCTCGATTGGCCAGCTCAAGATGTCGTCCAGGGCGCCCGGATCAGCACGGACGGCAACGTCGTTGCCTTCTCCGCCGAGCCGAACATCGCTGCGGCGGCTCCCGGCTCGACCGGGCTCCACGTCTTCATTCGGGACCGGGCGACCTCCGCCGTCGAGCAGATCAGTCTCGACTCGAACGAGACGGGCGGTCAGAACAGCGCATTTCCGGGGGGCCTCAGCGCAGATGGCCGCTATGTCACCTTCACGGGGTATCGACTTGATGCGTTCGGCGCGGGAGAGCAGTTCGTCTACGTCCGCGACCGGCAGGCCGGCACGACGGAGCCGATCAGCGTCGCCGACGACGGTGGCCTGCCGGAACCAAGCGGCTCACCCGGCGCCGTCGACATCAGCGACGACGGTCGGTTTGTCGCCTTTACGGCCTCCTCTGGCAACCTGCTCCCGTTGGGTGAGGACACGAACGGGGAGTTCGACACCTTCCTGCGGGATCGCGTTCTCGGAACGACCATTCGCATCAGCGTCGGACCCGGTGGCATTGAGGGTGACGGCGACAGCTACGGCGTCGCCATTAGTGGAGATGGATCCACGGTCGTCTTCGATTCGCGCGCGACGAATCTGCTCGGCATCGGCAACGACACGAACGGCAGCGGCGACACCTTCGCCTACGACGTCGCAACCGGCGCCGTAGAGCGGATCAGTGTCGCCGACGATGAGGCTGAGGCGGCCATGGGAGCGATCGGGGGAGGCCTGGCGGTCAGCGCGGACGGCAGCATCATCGCTTTCTCGTCGCCATCCATGGACCTCGTGACACCGGTCCTATCGAATCCGCTGGGGGACGTTTTCGTCCGCGATCGCGCGGCGGGGACGACCGTGCGGGCATCGGTCAACGATTCGGGCACACGTCCCAACGTCTCCGACGTCGCGTACTCCCCGAGCCTGAGTGCCGATGGGACGCGGGTGGCTTTCGCGAGTCGCGCGCCACTCGACCCCGATGATTGGTCTTCGTGGAGCGACGTGTACCTGCGCGATCTCTCAGCCGGAACGACGGAGCTCATCACTCGTGGCATCACAGGCACGGCCGCGAACAACGTGTCGGGCGACATCATCAACGTTCCCTCCATCGAAATCGATGGATCGGGGAACAGGATCGCGTTCATCTCCTACGCGGACGACCTCACAACCGATCCATCGGACGACTCGTTCCCGGACGTGTACGTCTCGTACCCGACGCCGGCCGACAGCGATGGCGACGGCATCAGCGACGACATCGATACGGGCGGGACGACCTTCAGCGACGGCACGACCTTCGGTTCCGTCGTTTCCATCCCGGCCGGGTTCGCGATCTCCATCACCGATGCCGTCGGTGTCGATGAAGGCGTACGGATCGTGATCACCGGCACCGGCACGCAGAAGGTGCGGTTCCTCGCTTGCGGAGCCTTCACCGTCTACCTGGCCGCAGGGACTGACGGCGTCTTCACCTGCGGCAGCATCGTCGTCGACGTCGCGCCAGGGTCGCCGCCCGTCGAGGTTGTCCTGGGCGACGGGCTTGCGGTCGTAACGGTGCCCGCTGGCGTCCAGGCCGAGATCGATCAGGCGCCCAACGGGTCCTTCACGGTCGACAACGTCAGCGGCGGAACGGTCAGCGTGACGGTGGACGGCCAGACGACCACCGTCGCCGGGCCGGGCCCGTTCATGGGCCAGGCCTGGGACTTCGACGGCTTCAAGGCCCCGGTCGACAACGGCGGCGTCCCGAACATCGCCAAGGCCGGCAGGACCGTCCCGATCAAGTGGCACCTCGCCTCGGCGAGTGGCGCGGCGATCACCGATCTCGCGACCGCCAAGCTGACGGTCGTCTCGGCCGGCTGTTCCACCAGCACGACCGCCGACCAGATCGAGGACTACGCGACCGGGTCGTCGGGTCTGATCAACCAGGGCAACGGCAACTACCAGCTCAACTGGCAGACGCCCGCGGGGTACGCGAACTCGTGCAAGACGCTCCGTCTCGACATCGGCGACGGCGTCTATCACACCGCCCTGTTCAAGTTCACCAAGTAGGCGGGAGCGGCGCGGGACCGCTGGGACGAACAGCGCGTCCGGCACATGCTGCCGGACGCCCACGGCAGCGAGAAACAACGGGCCACGATCTGGCCCGGGAGGGGTGTTCGCGCAATCCGACAGCGGCCAGACTTGACTCGTGAAGATGCGCATGCCCCGACGACGGCTGAGGGTGGCCGACGTCATCTCGTTCGCCGCCCCCCTCGCCGTCGGCGCGCTCGGCACGATCCCGACCGCGAAGGCGATCCCGACGTGGTATCGCGGGCTAGAGAAGCCGAGCTGGAACCCGCCCGATCGGGTGTTCGGGCCTGTCTGGACCACGCTCTACGCGCTGATGGGGCTCGCGCTCGTGCTGGTCCGGCGGCAGCCCCCCGCAGCGGAGAGCCACCGGGCCCAGGCGGTGTTCGGCCTCCAGCTCGCGCTGAACCTCGCCTGGAGCTACGTCTTCTTCGGTGCTCGAAGCCCGCGCGGTGGTCTGGTCGTGATCGGGCTTCTCTGGGTCTCGATCCTCGCAACGATCGCCGGGTTCTGGCGCGTACGGCCGCTCGCGGCGCTCCTGCTCGTGCCATACCTCGGCTGGGTCAGCTTCGCCTCGCTCCTCAACGCGGAGATCGCGCGCCGTAACGCCGGCTGACGGTGCACGGCCACGGCAACGCACGGAGCCGCCCGGGCCTCAATGCCCAGGACGTCCGCGTCGGGCTGTGCGGCTTCACCATCGCCTTCGAGGACTACATCGGCGAGTACGGCCTCGTGGAGGTGCAGCAGACGTTCTACGAGCCGCCGCGCGAAGGAACGATGCGCCGCTGGCGGGCGCTCTCGCCGGCTGGCTTCGAGTTCACGCTGAAGGCCTGGCAGCTGATCACGCACGAGGCCGCGAGCCCGACCTATCGGCGGCTCCGCACGCCGCTCAGTGAAGCCGACCGCGCCCAGGTCGGAGCGTTCCGCACCACGCCGATCGTCCTCCGGGCCTGGCAGCGAACGCTCGACTGCGCCGCGATCCTGCGGGCCTCGGCGATCCTGCTTCAGTGCCCAGCCTCGTTCCGTCCCACTGACGAGAACGTCGATCGATTGCGCGGGTTCTTCGCGTCTGTCGAACGCCCGGCGGGCGTCCGAATGCTTTGGGAGCCGCGAGGCGCCTGGCCCCGGGAGCTCCTGGCGCGCCTCTGCCGTGACCTCAACCTGGTGCACGTCGTCGACCCCTTCGTGTCGGGCAGCGTGACTCCCGAGCAGACCTACCTTCGGCTCCACGGGACCACCGGTGCACGCCACGTGTACTCGGACGCGGAACTGGAGCACGTCGCCGACATCCTGCCCGAGGCGGGTGTTGCGCCGCCCTACGTGCTGTTCAACAACCTGCCTCGCGTCGAGGACGCCCGCCGCTTTCGCGCCATCCTGGCGAAGCGCCTACCAGGAGTTCGTGACCCGCTCGAGCACGAGTGACGCGCGAACCGGCTCCGCGACCTGCGCGAGGGTGTCCCAGTCGACCTCGTTCGTCAGGTACTCGATGTCGCGCTCCTCGAGCGCGATGTGCAGGTGGGCCGCGGCCCGCACCGGATCCTTTCGCAGGTACTCGAAGAAGTCCGGGTCGACCATCGCGTGCGAGGCGAGCAGCTTGAACGCGACCTCGCGTTCCATGAAGCCGTAGCGCTCGTGCTCCGGGTTGTCCTCGTTCGGGTACTGGATCCCGTCGTCGCCTGTCAGGTTCGTCACGATGCAGCTCCTCCAACCGTGGTGCCGAGAAGCAGGCTGGCGGCCCGGTCCCCAGCGTGTCGATAGTGCCGAGCGACTTGCGCGCCCTGCTTGGACGTCAGGTCGGCCCACGAGGTCAGGAACTCGCCGAGCTCGGTGATCCCGAGATTGGCGGCGAGCGACGCGCCGTCCCGCGCCGCACTGACGGCAGCGTCCAAGTGCTGGCGCACCACATCCCGCGTGAGCATTGCCGTGAGAACGGCAGCCCGATTGCGGTCGCGCCGCCCCGGCGCCTGCTCCCTCCCAACGACGGCGGCGACGAAGCCGTTCCAGCGATCGGCGGCGAGATCGATCTCCCAGTCCCAGAACTGGTCGTACAGCACGAGGGCTGTCACGGCGCTGTCAAGGCTGCGTTCGAGTGGCAACCAGAGGTCGAGACGGCCCGCGTGGAGGCAGGAGGCGTACGCGGCGATCTTGACGGGCGCGCCGCGCGTCGCCAGGTCCGCGCCATCCGCACCGGCGCGCCACTCGGCCATCGATTTCGCCAGGAACGACCAGAGCGGCGATCCCGCGTCGAACCAGGGCACATACCCGGCGACGGCCGACGCATACGCGAGGCGGGCAAGCGCCCGCGCGTCGGCGAGCAAGTGGGGTGGGACGTCGCCGTCCTCGAGATCGTCTTCGAGACGAACCGACAGCAACCCGAAAACGTTGCTGCGGGTGAGCGCGTCGCTCAGCCGCGGTTCGAGCTCCAGGCGGCGCCCGAGCCAGGTCGGGAGGTGCCATTCGATCGTCCAGCGGTCCGGCGTCAGGCGAGCGAGGTGCTCGGCCGCAAGCGCCTCCAGGCCCGGCGCGCGCTCCGAGATCCGGAGCAGAACCTCGGCCGTGACGGCCTCGTGGTCGAGCGGGGGAGTGGGCGTCGTTGGCATCCGCCGGGTCCCGACCTCCAGCGTCGTGAGTGCGCCAATCGTAGCCGGAGCGCCGGTCCGCGCGGACTAGAATTCGCGCGCTGACATGGCGGCGAGGAGGACGGCCATCGTGGCGGAGCCGACAATCGAGGCGGAGGCCGGACCTCGCATCCGACGACGTCCGACCCGGGCCGGTACGCGGGCGGCGGCGACATCGGTCGCGCCACAACGGCGAACGCCACGGGAGCAGCTCGACCGACTGACCCCATACGTGATCCTCGTGGTCGCCGTGGGCCTCGTCATCGCCGGCCAGCTCGCCGAGGACCTCGCCGACAGCGAGCCGCTGCAGCTCCTCTCCCCGATGTCCGCCCTTCGCCGCTGGACGCTGATCGTTGCCGTTGTCTACATGCTTGCCATCTCGCTCGTCATCGATCGACTCGTGCTCCAGTCCCTCGCGGCGCTCGATCGCCTCGTCAAGATCAAGCCGGATCGGTTCCGCGACTACATGGACCGCATGCGCCGGCCCGGCTTGGGACTCGACGTTGCGATGCTGGCGGCCTCCGGACTGTTGGTCGCGATCCTGTTCCTCGGCCTCCGGACTTCGCTGCCGATCGACGATGGGGTGACCAACGGACCGATGTTCCTGCCGGCAATGGGGCTCGCAGCCGCCGCGGTGCTCGTCCAGTACACGCTCGTCGGCTGGGCCGTGTTGACACTCGTGTGGACGACCGTGCGACGGGCGCGGGCCCTCGGTCAGCTCTCACGAGAGCCGCTCCATGTCGACGTCTTTGACACCTCGAACGTCCTGCCGCTCGGCAATATCGCGCTCGCGACAGCCCTGGCGCCGGCCGGCGTCGTCGTCATCCTGCTGTTCGGGTTCGGGGCGCCGACCGAACCGATCAGCTGGGCGCTCCTGGTGGGCGTGTCGCTGGCGAGCCTCGTCGCATTGCTGCTCCCGCTGCGCGGCATCCACGGGCAGATGGAAGGCGCGAAGGACGTCACGCTCTCGGACATCAACCGACGGCTCCGCGAGAGCTACGACGACCTGCGGGGGCCCAGGGCGGAGGTCGCGGAGACGATGGCCGCCCTCAGGAACCGGGTCGCGACCCTGATCGACCTCCGCCGAACTGTCGGCGAGATGACGACCTGGCCGTTCCGCGACACCCTCGCCTTCGGCCGCGCGGTGCTCATCGCCCTGGCACCTCTCATCTACACCATCGTCAACGAGCTGATCAAGATCTTCCTGATCGATCCACTGAATCGGTGAACCACAGTGTTCGAGGTGCGCCGTTCGCGAGCACGCCCTCAGGTGGCCGAACCTAGGGGCGACCCTACACTCCGGTTTCCGATGGCCAATTCGCCGATTCGCGCACTCGGCATCCCCGGCAGGCTCGACCGCTGAGGCCGCGCGCCCGCGAGCTCCGCCGGCCACGGATGGGTGACGGCCGTGCCGCCCTGCCCAGAAACCCGGATCCACCAGGACGGGCGGGGGAGCCGATCGTCGCGGAGCTCTTCAGTGTCGAGCGTCTGGAGCAGCACGCCGAGTCCCTCGCGGCTGCCCAACGAGTCACCGATGATCCCAGCGTCGGCCGCCCCGTGCTGCCGCGCCTCGCAGACAACGGCCGGGTCCTGCTCGAGGCATACAGGACGCTTGCGGGCTCCACCCGCGATGAGCGGTCGGTCACGCCAGCAGCGGAATGGCTCGTGGACAACTTCCACATCGTCGAGGAGCAGGTCCGCGAGATCCGCGATGACCTGCCGGACACCTACTATCGCGAGCTCCCGAAGCTCGCCGAGGGCCACCTGGCCGGGTATCCGCGGGTGCTCGGCATCGCGTGGGCCTATGTCGCCCACACCGACAGCCGGTTCGACGCAGACAGCCTCCGCCGGATGGTGTCGGCGTATCAGCGCGTGGCGCCATTGACCTTCGGCGAACTCTGGGCGATCGCCATCAGCCTGCGGATCATCCTGGTCGAAAACCTCCGCCGAACGGCCGACCTGATCGTCCGCGGGCGGGCCGCTCGCGAGATGGCCGACAGCATCGCGGATGCTCTGGTGGAGCAAAGCAGCGATGCAAATGCGGCGTCGCCGTTGCCGACGCGGCTCACGGACGCCCGGCTGCCTCGAGCTGCGAGGGTCCAGCTCTTCCAGCGACTCCGCGACCAGGATCCCGCGTCGACGCCGGCCCTGGGCTGGCTCGAAGAGCGTCTTGAGTCGGAAGGGACGACGGCGGCGGAAACGGTCCGTCGCGAGCATCGCCGGCAGGCCGAGATGAACGTGACGGTCCGAAACGTGATCACCAGCATGCGGCTGTTGACCTCGTTCGACTGGGCGTCCTTCGTCGAGAGCACCAGCCTGTCCGATGAGATTCTGCGGTCGCAGGGCCCCTTCGCGGCGATGGACTTCGCCAGCCGCGACCGATACCGGCACGCCGTGGAGAAGCTCGCGCGCGCGGGTGGGCTGAGCGAGATGGCCGTAGCCACCGCCGCCGTGCAGGCCGGGCGCGACGCGTCGGTCCGCGAGGCAGCAACCATCGGTGACGAGGCCGACCTGGATGTCGAGCTGGCGCGGATCGAGGACCCCGGCTATCACCTCATCGGCGCCGGAGCGGCGGCGTTCGCTCGAGCGGTTGGCGCCCGAGACTCGGCCGCCGACCGGCTGCGCCGGGCGCTGTCTGCGTCAGGATGGAGCTACGTCGGCGCCGTCGCGCTGGTGACTGTGCTCGTCGTCAGCCTCCCGCTCGCCGCGGGCGCGGCGCGCTCCGAATGGCCATTCGTGCTCCTGATCGCCGTGCTGGCGCTCGGGCCGGCGTCCGATATCGCAGTCGTCCTGGTCAACCGGCTCGCCTCGGCGTTCATGCGCCCTGATCGATTCGTCCGGCTCGAGCTGAAGGACGGAATTCCCGCGTCCCTCCGCACGCTCGTGGCTGTCCCGACCCTGCTCGACAGTGCCGAGGCCGTGGAGGGTCTCGTCCGTCGCCTCGAAATCCACTATCTCAGCAACCCCGATGGCGACGTGCGCTTCGCCCTTCTGTCCGACTGGCTCGATGCCGCGTCCGAAACCGCGGAAGGTGATGACGAGCTCCTGGCCGCGGCCGCCGCCGGCATCGACGACCTGAATCGGCGCCACGGCGAGGCACCGGGCGGCGGCGCGCGCTTCCTGCTGCTCCACCGACGCCGTCGATGGAACGAGAGCGACCAGCGCTGGATCGGCTGGGAGCGGAAACGCGGCAAGCTCCATGAGCTCAATCTGCTGCTCCGGGGCTCAACCGGGACGGACTTCCTCAGCTCCGACCGGCCAGCATCGCGGGCCCCCGAGGGCGTCCGATACGTCGTTACCCTCGATGCCGACACGCGGCTGCCGCGAGACGCGGTGGCGCGCCTCGTCGGAACGTTGGCGCACCCCCTCAATCGCGCGGGAATCGACCACGCGAAGGGCCGCGTCACGCGCGGCTACGGCATCCTCCAGCCGCGTATCACGCCGACGCTACCGCCCGAGCATGAGGCGACCCCGTTCCAGCGGATCTTCTCCGGCCCGGCCGGGATCGATCCCTATGCCTCGGCCGTGTCTGATCTGTACCAGGACCTGTACGGCGAGGGCAGCTACACGGGCAAGGGCATCTACGACGTCGACGCCTTCGAGCAAGCGCTCGCGGGGCGCGTTCCCGAGAACGCTCTGCTCAGCCACGACCTCTTCGAAGGAACATTCGCCCGGGCTGGTCTGGTCAGCGACGTGGAGCTGTTCGACGAATTCCCGGGTCACTACCTCGAGGCCGCGGCCCGGGAGCATCGCTGGGCGCGCGGCGACTGGCAGCTGCTGCCGTGGATCTTCGGGCGCGCACGACGACAGGTGCCCGGCCTGGGTCGCTGGAAGATGCTGGACAACCTGCGGCGCACGCTGTCGGCGCCGCTGGCGCTGGCGACCCTCATCGCGGCGTGGACGTTGCCGGTTGCGGCCGGTGTCTGGACATTGTTCGTTCTCGCTTCGCTGATCCTGCCGCCATTCCTCCCGGTATTGGATGGCCTGGTGCCGCGCCGGATGGGCATCTCGAAGCGGAGCCACCTGCGCGCTGTCGCCGCCGACGTGGCCACGGCCGCCAGCCGGGTAGCCCTCGCCATCACCCTCCTCGCCCACCGCGCAAGCGTCATGGTCGACGCCATCGGGAGAGTCCTTTCGCGGCTCCTCGTCACCCGCCGGAATCTGCTCGAGTGGACGACAGCGTCCAGGATGAAGGGCCGCCTCAACGTCGACCTCGCCGGCATCTATCGGGCGATGTTCGGGTGCCTCGTCATCGCGGCCGTGACGATCGCGGTCGTCGCCATCGCCAAGCCGGCGGCGTTGGCGTTCGCCATGCCGTTTGCCGTTGTATGGACCCTCGCGCCGGTAGTCGCTTACCGCCTCAGCCGGCCGCCGGTAGATCGCCTCGAACGCCAGCTCTCGAGCGAGCGAGCCCAGGAGCTGCGCCTGGTCGGTCGTCGAACCTGGCGATTTTTCGAGGCCTTCGTCGGTCCGGAGGACCATGCGCTCCCGCCAGACAACTATCAGGAGCAACCCGCGCCAGCGATCGCTCACCGGACTTCGCCGACGAACATCGGCATGTACCTCCTGTCGACGCTGACCGCGCGCGACTTCGGATGGATCGGGACGGTGGAAACGGTCGAGCGGCTTGAGGCGACCCTGCAAACGATCCTTGCGCTCGAGCGCTACCGCGGCCACCTGCTCAACTGGTACGACACGCGTGATCTCCGGCCGCTCGAGCCGAGGTACGTGTCATCAGTCGATAGCGGCAACCTGTGTGCCGCGCTCGTGGTGCTGGCCACAGCCTGCGAGGAAATGATCGACCAGCCCCTGCCATTCAACGTTGCCTTGTCGGGGATTGGGGACGCGCTGGACCTGACCCGCCGGGCCGCGGCCGGGATCACGAAGGAGCGTCAGACCCAGACAGTGGGCCTACGACATCTCCAGGAGGCAATCTCGAGGCTCGACAGCGAGCTGGCCGCCTCGGAACCGGGCAACTGGGTCGATCCGGTCGCGCGACTGGGGGAGGGCGCCCGAACGCTCGCCGACGTCGCGCGGGCCCTCACCGCGCAGCGCGGGGAGGACGTCGGCAGCGAGCTTCTTGCGTGGGCCGAGAGCGTAGTGAAGGCCGCGGAGAGCCACGCCCGTGACCTGGACCTGCAGACGGATGCGACGGCCCTCACGCGACGGCTTCGGGCACTCGCGGACCAGTCAAGGCGGCTGGTCGCGGAGACCGAATTTTCGTTTCTGTTCGATCCGATGCGGAAGCTGTTCTCGATCGGTTACCGCCTGTCGGACCACGCGCTTGACCCGAGCTACTACGACCTTTTTGCGTCGGAGGCCCGCCTGACAAGCTTTCTGGCCATCGCCAAAGGCGATGTGCCTGCGGAGCACTGGTTCCGGCTCGGCCGACCGCTGACGCCCGTCGGCCGCGGCTCGGCGCTCATTTCCTGGTCCGGCTCGATGTTCGAGTACCTCATGCCCGCCCTGGTCATGCACGTGCCGCCGGGCAGCCTGCTCGACCAGACCTATGAGCTTGTCGTCACGCGCCAGATGAGCTATGCCGCCGAGCGCGGCGTGCCGTGGGGCATATCGGAGTCGGCGTTTGACGGCCGTGATCTCAACCAGACCTACCAGTACTCGGGCTTCGGCGTGCCGGGCCTCGGGCTCAAGCGGGGGCTTGCCGGGGACATCGTGATTGCGCCGTATGCCACGTTCCTGGCGGCCATGGTCCGCCCAGATGCCGCCATCGACAACCTCGAACGTTTGATCAAGGCGGGTGCCAACGGGCGATATGGGCTCCACGAGGCGCTGGACTACACACCGGAGCGCCTTCCCGAGGGGGCGACGGTCGGGATCGTTCGGAGCTACATGGCCCACCACCAGGGCATGTCGATCGTCGCGATCGGCAACGTCCTGAACGACGCCGCCATGGTCCGGCGTTTCCACGCTGAGCCGATGGTCGAGGCCACGGAGCTGCTCCTCCAGGAACGGATGCCTCGGGACGTTCTTGTCGCTCGGCCGCGGACCGACGAGATCAGGGGACCTGGGAACGTCCGCGATCTGCTCCCGCCCGTCCCGCGTCGCTTCACCTCGCCGCATGACCGGACGCCTCGCACGCACTTGCTCTCGAACGGTCGGTACGCCGTCATGGTCACGGCCGCCGGCTCCGGGTACAGCCGCTGGGGGGACGTCGCTGTGACCCGCTGGCGGGAGGACGTCACACGCGACGCGTGGGGCAGCTACCTGCTCCTGCGCGACGCCCAGTCCGGAGCGGTCTGGTCCGCCGGGCATCAACCGAGCGGCCGCGAAGCAGACAACTATGACATCCGCTACTCGGAAGAGCATGCCGAGTTCTCGCGGCGCGACGGCTCGATCGTCACCGAGATGACGGTCGTGGTCTCGGCCGAGCACGATGCCGAGATCCGGCGCATCTCGCTGAGCAATCTCGGGTCGCGGCACCGCGAAATCGAGCTCACTTCGTATTCCGAGCTCGTCCTCGGCCCGCACGCCGCTGACGTCGCCCACCCGGCGTTCCAGAACCTGTTCCTCGAGACGGAGTTCGTCCCGGGCATCGACGCCCTCATCGCGACGCGCCGACCGCGCTCCAAAGGCGAGCGCCAGGTCTGGGCGGCGCACCTGCTCGTCGCCGAGGACCGATTGATCGGGCCGGTTCAGTACGAGACGGACCGAGCTCGGTTCCTCGGCCGGGGCCGGTCCGTCGGAACGGCGGTTTCCGTCATCGACGAGAGGCCGCTGTCGAACACGGTCGGCGCGGTCCTCGACCCGATCTTCAGCCTGCGTTGCCGGATCCCGGTCCGAGCGGGCCAGACGGCGCGGGTCATGTTCTCGACCGTGGTGGCCGATTCGCGGGAGGCGGTGCTCGACCTCGCCGACAAGTACCGCGAGGCCACAACCTTCGAGCGCGCGGCCACCCTCGCCTGGACCCAGGCCCAGGTCCAGCTGCGGCATCTCGGCATCGATTCCGACGAGGCGCACCTCTTCCAGCGCCTGGCAAACCGGATCCTGTACAACGATCCGACGCTTCGCCCGGCAGAGGCTGTCCTCGCGAGGAACGACCGCGGCGCACCCTCGCTCTGGGTCCATGGCATTTCGGGCGACCTGCCGATCGTTCTCGTGCGAATCGACGAGATGGAGGACATCGAGATCGTCCGACAACTCCTGCGGGCCCAGGAGTATTGGCGAATGAAGCTCCTCGAGGTGGATCTCGTCATCGTGAACGAGCACGCGGTCTCCTACGCCCAGGAGCTGCAGGACTCGCTCGAGGCGGTCGTCCGGACCGGCCGCTCGACCATGCCGGGACACGATTCGGCGCTACGTGGAGGCGTCCACGTGCTGCGCGGCGACCGCCTGGCTGCCGAGGACCGCACGCTTCTCCAGTCCGCGGCGCGGGCCGTGCTTCTGAGCCGCAGCGGGACCCTCGCTGATCAGGTCCTCCGGCTGGACCGGCCGGTCACGACAGCCCCACCGGCTCGGACGCCGGCCGACCGACGCCTCGAGTCGAACACCGCCGTACCACGCGATCTCGAGCTCTTCAACGGCCTCGGTGGATTCGCCGACGGTGGCCGCGAGTACGTCACCATCCTCGGCCCGGGCCAGGCGACACCCGCACCGTGGCTCAACGTGATCGCAAATGAGACGTTCGGCTTCCAGGTCTCCGAGTCAGGATCCGGGTACACGTGGTCGGAGAACAGCCGCGAGAACCAGCTCACGCCGTGGTCCAACGATCCCGTGACGGATCCCGCGGGCGAGGCGATCTATATCCGCGACGACGATGACGGTGAGGTCTGGACCGCCACAGCGCAGCCGATCCGCACGGAGGCCGCCACATACGTCGCCAGGCACGGCCCCGGCTACAGCCGCTTCGAGCACGAGCGGAACGGGATCGCGCTCGACCTCCTCCAGTTCGTGGCCCCGGACGACCCCGTCAAGGTGTCCGTCCTTTCGATCGAGAACCGGAGTGGGCGACCACGGCATCTATCCGTCACCGCATACGCGGCATGGGTTCTCGGCACGGAACGAGGATCCGCTGCCGCGCACATCGTCACTGCCCTGGATGCCTCCACCGGTGCGATCCTGGCTCGCAACCCCTGGAACGCCGAGTTCCCGGGCCGTGTCGCGTTCCTGGACGTGGGCGGGGGCCAGATGGCCTGGACCGCGGATCGGACCGAGTTCCTCGGACGGAACGGGACAGCCGGCCGCCCCGCCGGGCTCGAAGCGGGGCATCGCCTGCGGTCGGCCGCAGGGGCACGGCTTGACCCGTGCGCCGCGCTCCAGACCAAGATCGAGCTGGCGGCGCACGGCCGCACGCAAGTGATCGTCCTGCTCGGACAGGCGCAGAGCGGCGATGATGCTGGCGCCCTGATCGCGCGGGCGCGCGCGATTGACCCCGCGGCGGCGATGAAGGAGGTTCAGCGGCGCTGGGACGCGGTCCTCGGAAAGGTCCAGGTGCGGACGCCCGAGCGCTCGATGGACATCGTCCTGAACTCGTGGCTCCTGTATCAGACCTTGTCGTGCCGGTTGTGGGCGCGAAGCGCGTTCTACCAGGCCGGCGGTGCGTACGGGTTCCGGGACCAGCTCCAGGACGTCATGGCGTTGACGACGGCGCGCCCGGACCTGACTCGAGCCCACCTGCTGCGGGCGGCGAGCCGCCAATTTGCCGAGGGCGATGCCCAACACTGGTGGCATCCACCGTCAGGGCGGGGGACACGGACGAGGATCTCGGACGATCGCCTGTGGCTGCCCCTCGCAACGGCCCGGTACGTCGCCGCGGTCGAGGACGCAGCTGTGCTGGACGAGCTCGTCCCGTTCGTGGAGGGAGCGCGCCTCAAACCGGACGAGTCGGACGCCTATTTCCAGCCGACGACGTCGTCCGACGCCCAATCATTGTTCGAGCATTGCGCGAAAGCGATCGATGTCAGCCTGACCACGGGCCCGCATGGCCTGCCCCTCATCGGTAGCGGCGACTGGAACGACGGGATGAACCGGGTTGGCCACGAGGGCCGCGGCGTGAGCGTTTGGCTCGGCTGGTTCATCGAATCCGTCCTTGCGGCCTTCCTGCCACTTGCCGAAGCGCGCGGCGAGCAGGAGCGGGCAGCGCGCTGGCGGGAGTATTCCGTGGGGCTTCGCAAGGCGCTGGAGCGTGACGGCTGGGACGGCGACTGGTACCGGCGCGGCTTCTTCGACGACGGCAGACCACTGGGGTCGGCTCGCAACGAGGAATGCAGGATCGACGCGATCGCTCAGTCCTGGGGCGTCCTCTCCGGCGCCGCTCGGCCCGATCGCGCGCGGCGGGCCATGGCCGCGGTCGAGGAGCACCTGGTCCGGCGGGGCGATGGGCTGGTCCTGTTGCTGACGCCTCCATTCGACCGATCGGACATGGACCCGGGCTACATCAAGGGCTACCTGCCGGGAATTCGCGAAAACGGCGGCCAGTACACCCATGGCGCCATCTGGACGGCAATGGCTTTCGCAGCGCTTGGGGACGGGGACCGCGCCGGCGAGCTGTATTCCATCCTCAATCCGATCAACCACGGCAGCACGAGGGCCGGCGTCCACCGCTACAAGGTCGAGCCGTATGTGATGGCTGCCGACGTCTACGCGGAGCCGCCACATGCGGGTCGCGGCGGCTGGACCTGGTACACGGGATCGGCCGGCTGGATGTACCAGGCCGGGCTGGAGTCGATCCTGGGCCTCCGCCTCCGTGGTGCGTCGTTGCAGATAGAGCCATCGATCCCACGGGCGTGGCCACGCTACGAGATCGACTATCGGCACG
>JBKKDM010000155.1:0-18032 GCA_046707905.1 Candidatus Limnocylindrales bacterium | reverse complement strand
GAGGTGGAGCTCCTCGGCGACGACGTCCGCGGCCTGGCCGTGCATGCCGCAGCCCGCGTGATGTCCCTCGGGGGCGCCGACGACGTGATGGTCTCTTCGACGACCCACGCGCTCCTCGAGGGCTCCGACCTGCGCCTCGAGGACGCGGGCACGCACGAGCTGAAGGGCCTGCCCGGTGCTCGCCAAGTCCACAAGCTGGTGACGTAGGGCACGGATCCGGCGTCGCCGCAGTCGTAGACTCGCGCCGTGAATCGCTGGCCGACGGCTGTGCTGGCTCTCGGGTTGTTGATCGTCGGCTGCGGGTCGCCCGCCGCGCCGCCCTCGATGTCGAGCGGCTCGCCGGCTCCCGTGGGATCGTCCGAACCGACCCCAGTTGCCACCTTCGCTCCGTCGGCCGCGCCATTGCGGCGAATCGAAGGCATCTACGAGACCGGCGACGGCAGCGAGCTCTACCTTCGGTGCATCGGCTCCGGCTCGCCCACGATCCTGCTCGAGGCGGGCGATGGCGATACCGGCTCGGACCACTGGCGCCTGGTCGCCGGGCCGCTCGCGAACGACACGCGCACCTGCATCTACGACCGCGCGGGTCTGGGGCGAAGCGACCCGGCCACCGGCTGCCGGCAGCTGGACGATCTCCTGGACGACCTCGATGGCGTCCTCGCAGCGCCCTTCATCGATGGGCCCTTCATCCTCGTCGGCGCCTCGGGCGGTGGCTTCATCATGGCCGGCTTCGCCGCCCGGCATCCCGAGCAGGTGGCCGGCATGGTCTTCGTCGAGACACCAAAGGCCCTCACGGCCGAGTTGTACCCCGAGGTGCTGCCGGAGATCGCGTGCGACGCCCCGGGCAACGTTGAGCGGCGCGATTACCTCGCGGTGGAGCATGCGGCTTGGGACAACCGCGAGAAGCTCGGTGATTTTCCGCTGACGGTCCTCTCGAACGACTACGGTGATTCGGCCGAGCCCAACACCGATGAGGCTACGAACGTCGAGGACCAGAAGGGCTGGTTCGCGCTGAGCCCCGATCACGCGACGCAGGTGGTCGTGACCAGCGGCCACGACATCGCGACGAACCAGCCCGACCTCGTGATCGCGGAGATCCGCGCCGTTCTCGCCGCCGCCCGGGCCGGCTGAGCGGCGGCCCTGGGTCCCGCGTTAGAGCGCTATCGAGCGCTGGGCACCTCGATGAGCTCGAACACCGGTCGCGACGCGGCGGCCTTGTCGGGGTCTCGAAGGAGATCGGGCGCGACCAACCGGAACAGCGTTCGCAGGAGCGCCTGTCCGATGCGCGGAAACCGACCGAGATAGCCGGGGAGCGACTCGGCGTAGAAGGCCCGCGCGGCCGCCGGGCCGAGCTCGGTGGCCGTGACGTTGACCTCGCGCCCGCCGAGCCGGACCGTGGCTTCGCCGGCGGCACGAAGGTTGCGGACCCAATGAACGTCGCCGTAGGCCCCGATCACGTACCGGCGCCCTCCGATGTCCGAGATCGCGATCGGCACCGTTCGCGGCAAACCCGAGGTGCGGCCACGGATCGTGATCGGCCGGTTCGGACCCATCGGGAGCCCAAGCTCGAGGAGGCGCCGGACGAGGCGATTCGGCGCTCGAACGAGCCATGGGGCGCGGTTGCCGACGCTCGATCCGGCTGCGTCGGCGGCTCTCTGTTGGGTCATCTGTTCACCTCTCCGGTCACGTTCGGTGCATCGTTGTCGTCAACCGCTTGACGGAGCCCAAGGAGCAAGCGTGACCGACGAGGTCCAGAGCGATGCCTGAGCCCGACTGGCTGGCCGAGCGCTTCGAGGCCGAGCGGCCACGACTACGCGCCGTGGCCCACCGAATGCTCGGCTCAACCATGGAAGCCGAGGACGCGGTCCAGGATGCATGGCTCCGGCTCGCCGGGTCGGAGGCGGCGATCGACAATCTCGGAGCCTGGCTGACCACGGTCGTCGCCAGGCTCAGTCTCGATCGGCTTCGGTCGCGGAAGGCACGGCCCGAGGAGTCGCTCGACGAGATCCCACTGGATGTCCGACCGATCGGATCCGAGGGCGGCGTCGACCCGGAGCGCGAGGCGATCCTTGCGGATTCGGTCGGCCTCGCGATGCTCGTCGTGTTGGAGACCCTGACCCCCGCTGAGCGGCTGGCGTTCGTGCTCCACGACACGTTCGGGCTGCCATTCGAGGAGATCGCGCCGATCGTGGAGCGCACGCCGACCGCGACACGACAGCTCGCCAGTCGAGCGCGGCGCCGGGTCCGGGGCGCATCCGCGGCCGGGTTAGCCACGTCCGCCCGCCAGCGAGAGCTGGTCGCGGCGTTCCTCGCGGCGGCGCGCGCCGGTGATTTCGATGCGCTCCTCCGAATCCTCGACCCCGAGGTCGTCGCCCACGCCGAAGGCCCCACCGTGGCCGCGCTGCTCGGGCCGAGCCGCCGGACCACGGGCCGTGAGCCGGTGGCGCGACAGGCGCTGCTGTTCCGAAGCGTCGCCGCCGGGGCCAGGATGGCGCTCGTCAACGGCGCCCCGGGCTTCATCGTGTTCACCGGCGAGCGGTTGTTCGCGGCGCTCGGCTTCCGATTCGCCGGCGGGGGACCGGACGCGCGAATCCGGGCGATCGACGTGGTCCTGACGCATGACCGGCTGGCCGCCCTCGACCTGACCGGGATCGCCCCGGGTCCCTAGCGGCGCGTGGAGAGGGTCGCCCCCAGGAGCCCGCCGGCCCCCTGCGCCCGGCGGGTCTTCCGGAAGACGTCGAAGATCTCCCAGGCGGTGATCACGGTCGAGAAGATCGCGATCGCGAGCATCACCGGGCCGTCGCCGTCGGAGAGGGCCGGGTAGCCGATATGCGCGGCGAAGGCCGGGTTGATCAGCGTGCCCTTCAGGGCCAGCCAGACGATCGGGGCGGCCCAGGCGACCTCGACGGCGGCGAACAGCACCGCGAAGCCCGTCGTCCAGCGACCGACCGTGTAGACGAACACGTGGATGATCGCGAGCGCGCCAAGCATCGCCACGAGGAACGGGATCCAGAAGGTGCTGAGGCTCGGGTCGAGCACCGGGATCGAGCCGGACGGCCCGGCCACCTGGAGGCTCTGGGCGACCAGCAGCCCGATCGCCGTGGCCCCGACGGTGAAGATCTCGCCGATCGTGGCCGACACGGAGACGCCCTGCTTGGGCGCCTCGGGGAGGCGCTCGACCGTCCACGCACCGATCTTCGCGGTGACCTCGTCTCGGGCCTCGCGTGCGGCGTCCGCGCGCTCAAGGAAGACGAAGACGAGGGTCGACCAGAAGAGAATCTGGATGCCCGTGGTCACCGCGGCCGAGATGCCCGCCGCGATCGAGTCCGCGATGGTGCCGCCGTCGGCCAGCGTCACGGACATGAGGATGAAGCCGACCACCGGCACGGCGCCGGCGAGGATCCGAGGCACGACGTGGCGATAGACCGGGAAGAGCTCCGGCCCGATCAGGTAGTTGGGCTTGCCGGTGTAGGCGGCGGCGAGCCGGCTGGGGTCGCCGAGGCCCTCGAGGACGGCCCGCTCCGCGGCGGTCCGGTCCTCCCCTGCCCCGACGCGCTCCTCGATGCCGTCCTCGATCGAGGACCGGAGCTCGCGCTCGACGTCGGCGCGCTTCGGCTCGGGGATGCTGCGCAACGCCGCACCCAGGTAGCGCTCGGTCCAAGTCATCGGTCGGTTCCTCCATCCAGTGCTTGCAGGGATCGGGTGAGATCGGCCACGTCGGTGAGGAGCTGCTTCGCGAGCTCTCGGCCGGCCGTGGTGGTCCGGTAGAACTTGCGGGGCCGCGACTCCTCGGTGTTCCACTCGCTTTCGAGCAGGCCGCGGTCCTCGAGCCGTCGCAGGAGCGGGTAGACGGTGTTGCCGTCGCTCTCGATCCCGGCCGCTTCGAGGGTCTTCAGCAGGCCGTAGCCGTAGCCGGGCTCTCGGAGCGCAAGCAGGCACGCAAGCACGACCGTTCCCCGTCGCAGCTCCTGCCGGTGCGTTCCGAGCTCGTCGTCTGGCATGGGTCACACATTACTGTGTGTCACACACTACTGTCAAGAGAAAGGTGTCGACCGCTACCGCGCGGGGAACTCCTCGGGGTGGAAGGCGTAGGCCCACATCGTCGCGGGCTCGATCCGGAAGAAGACGATGTCTCCCCACTCGTACGGGTCGGAGTCGTAGTTCTTCGTCCAGGCGGCGTGGATCTCGTCGTGGTCGGGGTGGTCGCGGCTGATCCACTCGACCGTCCCGTTGACCGCGACGGCGATCCTGTCGCCGTCGACGTGCACGGCGCTGCACGCCGGGTTGCGCCGGAGGTGGGCGATCTTGGTCGCCTCGGTCCCCGTGCTGAGCGTGAACCGGCCATGGATGAACAGGGCGTCGAGCGGCGAGACGCGTGGCTCGCCCTTCGACGTCACCGTCGCGAAGGCGACGTGCTTCGTACCCTGGAGGTAGGTCGCGACCTGGCGCGCGGTGAGCCGGCGCTCCGGCGTGACGATGTTGGTCATGTGCCGGTTGGCGCGGGCGAGATGCGCATCGAGCATCGCCTGGAGCTTCTGGAGCTCGGCCTCGGTCTCGAACATTGGGCCGAGCCTACCCCGCGACCTCCGCGAGGGCCTTGATCGAATTCCGCGTCCCGCTGGGGCTGACCAGATACCACGTCTCCATCTGGCCCTTGCCCTTGACCTCGACGGTGCCGCGGCGCTCGAGCTCGAACTCATCGCCCAGGAGGTCGCGGGTCGCCGCGGTGATCTGGACCCGGTTCGGCGTGCCCTGCGACTCCATGCGGCTGGCGAGATTCACCGCGTCGCCCCAGAGGTCGTAGAGGAACTTCTTGCGCCCGATCACGCCGGCCACGACCGGCCCGGAGTTGATCCCGATCCGCAGCTGGAGGTGAAGGTCGCCCACCTCGCCTTCGGCCGACACCGCCTCGATCATGTCGAGCCCAAGGCGCGCGAGGGCCTGGGCGTGATCCGCCCGAGGCGTGGGGACGCCCGCCGCGACCATGTACGCGTCGCCGATCGTCTTGATCTTCTCGAGGCCGTGCCGCTCGGCGAGCATGTCGAACTGCCCGAACAGGCGATCCAGCAGCTCGACCACCTCGGCCGCGCTGAGCTTCTCGGTGCGCGGGGTGAAGTCGACCACGTCCGCGAACAGCACCGACGCGGTCGGGAACTGGTCCGCGATCGTCCCCGGATGGCCCTTCAACCGCTCGGCGATCGACGCCGGAAGGATGTTGAGCAAGAGGCTTTCCGCCCGCTCCTGCTCCGATCGAAGGGCGACCAGTGCGTCCTCGCGCTGCTGCGCGAACAGCGCGAGGAGCGTGAACACCATCGTGCCGCCGACCGTGATGTTCAGGATGACCATCAGGTTTGAGAACCACCCGGGCAACTGCGCATCAGGGGCGAGCAAGAGGCCGGCGATCCCGGAGCCCAGGAAGATCGCGACGTACCCGGCGAACCAGCGGATCCCCGAAGCCGCACCGCGGAAGATCAGGGCGCCCAGGGGGGCCATGATTCCCCAGATCCCGACGCCGCCCGACGAAACAATGCCGCCGATCGGAATCATCGAGAGCGTCGGGGCCAGCAGGATTGCCACGAGCTGGATCCAGAGCAGGAGCTCGAAGTTGCGGTTCTTGGCGAAGAAGAGGATCGACCCGATGGAGGTCGCCGCGTAGACCAGCGCGGTGGCGCCCCAAATCGATCCGAAGGTCAGGTACAGGAAGCCCCAGACGAACGAGATCGGCAGGATCAGGACCGCGATCAGGACGAAGAGGGCCTTCCGGCGGCGCGCATCCTCGCCGTCTGACGGATCCGCACCGACGGCCGAGAGGCGGACGAGCAGCCGTTCGAAGAAGTCCCGGGTCGCACGCACGAGCGGAGCATAGGTCTCACGAGCTCGCTTGCTCCGCCGCCCATCGCTCCGCTACGTTCGGCTGTCACCCGCCGCAGACGTCGGGGCTCTGGACGGCGACGGAGTCAGTACCTGATCTCAGGACGGCACCGATGCGGCGATCGGCACGACGCCTGCGGCGCACCTCGCTTGTGTTGTCCATGTCCCTCTCGGTCCTCGGCTGCGGCCCGGCGACACCCGCCTCGCCGCCTCCGACCGCGGCCCCGCCATCCGCGGCTCAGACGGCCAGGCCATCGCCGACGCCCACTCCCCCACCGCCGGTGACGAAGCGCTTCCAGATCGTCCCGGACAGCGTCGTCGACACGGCCCTGCTCGGCACGAACGACCTGTCTACCGCGCGCTGCTCGCCTGGCCGTAGCGGCCCCTCGAACGACGGCCGCGGCGACGCCGGCTAGCCGCCGACCGGCGCTGCACTCTCCCGCGCGGCGCCCGCGGCTGCGACCTGCTCGGACATCGGCTTCGGGTTCCGGAGGAACAGCGCGAAGACGGCGGCCATGACCGCGGCGGCGATGCCGACCCAGAACGTCGTGGCAATCGCCAGGGCGAAGGCCTCCTGGATCGACAGGACGATCTGCGGGATCAGCGGCTGGACGAACGCGCGGAACTGCTCCGGCACGTTTTCGAGGATGCGCTTGCCGAGGTCGCCCGTCCCCGTTAGATCCAGGGCCCCGGCGCCGCCACCTGCGGTGGAGAACTGGTCGATCATCTGCTGCGGGATCTGGTTCGCCGCCAGGCGTTCCGGCAGCTGCTTCACGAGCGAATCGGCCAGCAACGTGCCGGCGATGGTCAGCCCGATCGTGCCGCCGATCTGCTGGAAGAAGGTCAGGCTGGCGGTCGCGCTGCCGATCTGGCGCGGCTCGACGCTGTTCTGGACCAGGGCGGCGAACAGCGCGAATGACGGCCCGACGCCGATCCCGGCGACGACCATCCAGAGCCACAGCATGGGCAGGTCCGTGTTGGCGCGAAGGCCGGTCATGAGGAACAGGCCGAGCGCGAGCAGGACCATCGCCCCGAGGATGATCTCCTTGTAGCGGCCCGTTCGGGCCGCGATCTGGCCGGAGATCGTCGCGCCGGCGATGAGCGCGAACACCAGCGGCAGCAGGTTCAGGCCGGAGTCGGTGGCGCCCATCCCCCGGACCACCTGGAACCACTGCGGCAGGAACACGATCGCCCCGAAGAACCCGAAGGCCGCGAGGAACATGCACGCGACCGAGATCGAGACCGTCCGATTCCGGAACAGGTCGAGCTGGATGATCGGATCGGCCGCCCGCGACTCCCACCAGATGAACACCGCGGCGATGACGAGCCCGGCGAGGATCAGCCCGCCGACCCACGGGTCGGTCCAGTCCAGCGAGCGCTTGTTGCTCAGCCCGAGGAGGATTGGCACGAGGGCAGCGGTGAACAGCGCCGCGCCGACGTAGTCGATGTTCCGCCCACTCTCTGGGTTCTTGATCGGCGGCAGGAGCCGCCAGCACACGATCAGGGAGATCAGGCCGAGGGGCACGTTGAGGAAGAAGATCCACGGCCAGCCGAAGTTGTCGGTCACGAAGCCGCCCAGCAGCGGACCGAGGACCGACGAGAGCCCGAAGACGGCTCCGAAGAGCGCCCCGTACTTCGCGCGCTCCTCAGGCGGGTACAGGTCGGCGATGATCGCGAAGGCGATCGGGAAGACCGCGCCCCCGCCGAGGCCCTGGAGGCCACGGGCCAGGATGAACTGCCACATCTCCTGCGCGAGCCCGGCGAACACGGACGCGGCGAGGAAAAGCCCCACGGCCCAGATGAAGATCGGCCGTCGCCCGTAGAGGTCGGACAGCTTGCCGTAGATCGGGCCGCTGATCGTCGCGGTGAGCAGGTAGATCGTGAAGCCCCACGTGTACAGCGCGGCCCCGTCGAGCTCGGTGCTGATGATCGGCAGGGCCGTGCCGACCACCGTTTGGTCGAGCGCGAACAGGAACAGGGCAAGAAGGATGGCGAGCAGGATCTCGAGCTTCTGGCGCGAGCTCAGATTCCAGCTGTGGCCGTCCTCCTGGACGGCGGCAGCCGCGTGCGTCATCGAAACACCTCTGGGGCTTGTCTTCTTGGGGGTTCGCCAGTATGCCCGAGGCGATGGAGCCCGTGGCCGCCCGTCAGGTTAGCGCTGGGTTATCACTGGCGCGTTGTCGCTGGGTGTTCGCCGGCGTCAGCCGCCGATCGGGGAGGTCGAGGGTTCTCGTGCCTCACTGGCTGCCCGAGCGCCGGCCAGGCGCTCCACCCGCCAGATCAGGTACACCCCGATCAGCAGCCCCATTGCCTGGAAGACGAAGGCCAGGAACAGCGTGAAGCCGCTCGTCCGGAGGAAGTCGCCCGTGGTCTCGAACTCGCGGCTGATCCTGATGGCAATGGCAGCGACGATCGCCGGCCCGATGAACAGGATCGCCGAGAGTCCGAGGAGCGGAAGCCCGCTGCCCTTCTCGTCCAGCTTCTTGAGCACCTCGCCCAGCCTCGCGGGCAGGGCGTACAGGTTGAAGCCGGGGATCAATGGCTCCATGAAGGCCATCGTGGTGCTCACTCGCGAGTACCCGAGGCCGATTGCCGGCAGGTTCGAGACCACCCGGCTGATCCATGCGGCGTACGCGAGGAGCGCAAGGATCCCAAGGAGCGGGACCAGGACGAGGAATGGCGCGATGCCGTTGAACAGATCCTCGGACGCCTGCCGTTGGCCTCCGCCGCGCAGGGACCCGACCTGCCACAGCAAGAACGTCGTCGCGAGGGTTCCCAGGACGAACGCAACGACGGCGACGGTCGCCATCACGGCGCGCAATTCGGAGCTCTGGTAGGTCCCGGTATGGACAACCGGCGGCGCGGCGCCGATCGTCGGCAGGTCTGCCGGCGAGACCGCGGCCGCCTCGCGGGGCGTGTGGCAGCTGTAGCAGCGGTTCGAGCGGCGGGTGTTGATCGAACGGCAGACGCGGCAGGCCCAGAGATCGGATCCGGCGGTCATGGCTAGGGCGCGTGGACCGGTACGGGCAGACCTTGCCGAACCTCGAGGACGGCACGCTTGCCGAGCTTGGCGTCGAGCGTCAGCTGGGCCGTCAGCAACCGCCCGACCAGGCGACATCCCGACGCATCCGGGCCGGGCCGCGCCTCGACGATGACGACCACGGCGAGCTCGGATTCGACGGCCTCGACGTCGTACTCGATGGCACAGCTCTCGTCCGCGCCCACGAACTGGACCTCGAGGTCCTTCGAGCCCGGCTCGCCGAGCGCCAGGTCGATCGAAACGCCCTCGGGCGGATCCTCGGCGTCCCACTCCGGCGGATCCACCGTCACGCCGGCATCGACCGCGACGCGGGTGATCCGGACGGCACTGTCGCGGATCGAGTAGACCCACATCGGGACCTCGGCGGGACCGGTCGAGGTCTCGACGAGCCCGGTGGCGAGATTCGCCTCGGTCACGTGGAGCGGCTCGCAGCCCTCGCAGTCGCCGTTCGCGGATCCCGTGAGCTCGTCGAGGGCCTGGCGCGCCGAGAAGACCTCGACGTCGACCTTCGTCCCATCGACCCATTTGACCTCGCGGCGTCCCGGCCGTTCCGCGGACAGGGTCGTCATCGTCTCGACCATGCCGGCCTGGAGAGCGGCCTTGTTGTTGCCCCCGACGGCGTCCTCCCAGGTCCCGATCTGCGAGGTCAGCTCCCCGACGAAGGTGATCGAGGCGCCGCCGTTCTGGCGAACCGCCTCGGCCCAGCGCTCGAGGGCATCGTGGGCCTGGGCTTCGAGGCGGTCCTCCGGCTCGGGCAGGGCGCTACGGAGCGGGACGTCACTGCCGCCGGGGGCGGCGACCGGGGTGGCACAGCCCGCGAGGAGCAGGGCGACCACCAACCACGCCATCACGCGCACCATGCGTTGCTCATTCGAAGGCACACGGTGCGCCGGCGTCAAGTTTCGTGCTCAGTTGCGGCCTCGCTATCCTTCGCGCGCCGCAGTCCCGAATGGAGTCCCGCGTGTCCTTCGACCTGCCCCTGCCGATTCGCAGCCTGATCATCGGCTTCACGATCGCAATGGCGGTCGGCCCGATCACGCTGCTCGTCGTCCGCCGCACCATCGAGCACGGCGGCATCTACGGATTCGTCTCGGGTCTCGGGGTGGCGGCAGCCGATGCGACCTACGGCGGGATCGCGGCGTTCGGGCTGACCGCGATCACGGCCCTGCTGGTCTCGGCCCACACGATCCTGGGCATCGTCGGTGGCGCGGTGATCGTGCTCATCGGGCTCCGGACGATCGCCACGCACCCCGGCGGCCCCGCGCAGGAGAGCGCCCGACCGGGTCTCCCGGCCGCGTTCGCGTCCATCTACGCGCTGACGATGACGAACCCGCTGACGATCGTGCTCTATGCCGGCGTGTTCGCGGCGATCGGCCTCGGCACCGGCGGCGGGTTCGTCGACGCCGCGGTCGTGACGTTCGCGATCCTGATCGGGTCCGGCCTGTGGTGGGTCGTGCTGTGCTCGCTGGTCGCGTGGGTTCGCGGCCGCGTCTCCTCGCGGGCCCTGCTCTGGGTGAACCGCCTGTCGGGGGCGGCCCTGGTCGCGTTCGGAGCGCTCGCGGTTATGGCTGCGGTTCGGCCGTAGTCCCTGCGCCGGTGGAGCCGGCATCAGGCGAGGCGCCGCCATTGCCTGCATCACCCTTGAGCTGGGCCATGAGGCTGCCCGTGTCGAAGGCGTGCCAATGCTCGACCAGCTGGCCGTCGCGAATCCGGAAGATGTGGATCTCGTCGAGCGAGTAGCGACGGCCGGTCGCCTCGATGCCCATGAAGGTGCCGGTGTGCCTGGCGGTGGTCGTGAGCCGCGCCGCCACCCGGTCACCCTCGGCGATGAGGTCGTGGATCGTGAACTCGGCCTCGGATACGCCGGCAGCGGCGCGCCGCATGCCCTCCCGGAGGCCGTCTCGCCCGCGCGGCATCGGGCCAAACGTTCGCGGCGTGAAGTCCTTGGCGACCAGCTCGTCGATCGCCGCGTCCTCCTGGTGGACGAAGATGCGGTCGATGATTCGCTCGGCGATGGTCTTGTTCTGCTCGAGCGTGTCGGGATCGGTCAGGGTTCGCTGCATGGTGGTCATGCCTCGAACCTAGTCCCGGCGGGGGCACACGCGAGTCGACCCCGGCCGTGTCGGGGTTGCGCGAACCGGTCAGCCGCGTTGCACCCGAACGGCTAGCCTCGCCCGCATGCAGCTTCCCACCGCCCGAACCGCCCGCGTCGACATCCTGCTCGAAGGCTCCCTGACGTCAACAGGCGGCGGCGTCGCCAGCTCGTGCACATTGATTCGGGATAGCGATCGGGCGATCGTCGTGGATCCCGGGATGGCGCCGAGCGCATCGTCGATCCTCGATCCGCTAGCGGCGCTGGGGGTGACGCCAGAGGCCGTGACGGACGTCGTGCTGAGCCACCATCACCCCGACCACACCATCTACGCCGGGCTCTTCCCGAGCGCCGCCATCCACGATCACTGGGCGATCTACCGCGGCACCGACTGGGAGGACTCCGAGTGCGACGGCCGCGTGCTCGCGCCGTCGGTCGTGCTGGCGCGAACGCCCGGCCATACGCCGGAGGATCTCGCCACGGTCGTGGGAACGCCGGACGGCGTGGTCGTGTGCACGCACTCGTGGTTCAACTCGGAGACCACGGTCGATGACGAGACGCCGGAGGACCACGACGCCCTGCACGCCGCGCGCTCGGCGATCCTCGAGGTCGCTGCGCTGATCATCCCGGGCCACGGTCCCGCATTCCGCCCGACCGCGGAGACGCCCCGCTAAGGTCGGCTAGCTGCTTGCTGCTCGTCCGAGCCGCGTGCTGCTCGTGCTCGCCAGGGCCCCACGATCAGGTAGTCGCCAGTCGACTGGTATCTCGCGGTCGGCGATCAGGTAGTCACCACACAACTACATGATCCCGCCGCTCTCGGCCGTTGAGCGTGGGGCGACGCCGGATCGACGTCCGCGGCTGGATTGCAGTCGCCACACGGCTGGGTGATCCCGGCTGCGCGGGCGAACGAGATGGAGAGCGGGTGGTTCGCGGCGTGGATCGGCGTTCGCGGCATGGATCGGGCTTTCGCCGACGCTCAGCTGTCGAACGGCGCGTTCGCGATCGCCTCGAGCTTGCCGGTTCGGACCATCTCGGCGACGCGGCAGGTCGGTTTGCGGGATGCCTGGTCAACGAAGGCCGCGGCGAAGTCGCGCTTGAACTCAAGGCGTGGATAGGCGGCGAGGATCGGTGCGATGACCTCCGGCCTGATGTCCTCGTAGCGCCAGCCGGACACGTCGGTGCCCGTCGAGTCATTCAGCAGCACGACCTCGATCGTCGAGCCCGGCGGCGCCTCGGCGAGCATGTGGAGGTCGATGACGTCGTAGATCGCGCGGGCGCGGTCCGGCGGCTGACCCTGCTGGAGCGAGAAGCGCTCGGCCTCGATCGCGCCGTCCGTCTCGAAGCAGCCCCCGAGGTCGTACGCCGGCACGAGCCCGATGTCGTGCAGGAGCGCGCTCACGTACAGGATCTCCTGGTCGAACGGCAGGGCATCGTGTCGCGCGAGCTCGACGGCCCACGCATACGCCCGAACCGAGTGGTTCATCAAGTACGGCGGCGCGACGTCCCCGATCTGCTCCCGCGCCGCACGCGCGAAGGCGGAGTCCGGGACCGCCATCTCGATCGCCGTGAGCGCCTGCTCGAGCGTCATGTGAACGCGACCATCGAGCTGACCTCGACCGTGCACCTTTCTGGCGCGAACCTGACGCGCGCGGTGAATTCGGCCATCTCGTTATCGACGAGGAACTGCGCCTCGCATCGCGCCTCCTCGCCGAGCACCGTTTGCTCGCCGTTCGGCTCGAGCGTGTCACCGAGCATCGTCGAAACGACAGTGAGGTTGTACGACCCGAGGGCCAGTCGCGCTGGGAATCCTGGACCAGGGACCAGCCGACCCGACTCCGCGCCGACCGGCTCCAGATCGACGGTCTCGACGCCCTTCGGACCGGTCAGCTCGAGGCGATAGACGCACGCGCCCAGCTGGTGGCAGCGCTCCCAGGTGCCATCGAGGACGAACCCGGCCATTGGCGCCGGGGCCTCGACGGTCGGCGGCGGCGTCTCGACCGGATCGGCGGTGCATGCCGCAACCGTCGCCGCGATTGCCACAGCCGCGACCCATGGTCCGAGCCCGCGGAGCGCGTCGGTCACCCCCAGACCCTACCATCCGATCGATGCAGATCCACGCCCTGATGCTCGCGGACAGCGCCCAGGCGGTCGACGGCAAGCTCTACATCCTCGGCGGCGCCTGGAACGTGCTGCGGTTCCCTGAGTTCCCGGCGCAGCTGCTGGTCGGCATCGCCGTGGCCATCGACGTCGACTGGAACGAGACCAACCGGCGGCATCACCTGAACGTCCATTTCGAGGACGCCGACGGCAACAAGATGGACCCGACCATCGGTGCCGACTTCGAGGCCGGCCGGCCGCCGGGCGCGGTCGCGGGCGCGGATCTGCGGATCGTCTTCGCGGTCAACGGGCCGCTCGCGATCCCCGGTCCCGGCTTGTATGCGGCCGTCGCCTCGGTCGGGGACGAGGAGCTCGCCCGAGCCCGGTTCCAGGCCGTCCAGGTGGCTCGCTCGAACTAGGGCGCCCGCCGACGCGCTGGCCCCTTCCGGCAACCTCGGCCGCGGGGTCACTGCCCGATGGTCACCGTCTCGAGGACCGGCTCATTGACGCCCCACGGGGTCAGGGGGCTGGAACGATCGGGCCATGGTCGGGCGAGCACGAAAACGCGAGGCTCCAGGTGTGCCGCTGCATGCCGCCTTCGATCACGCTGCCCTGCGCACGCCGCCCATTCGCCGGGCCAGCCACGGCGCCCGGGCGGCCATCACCGCCGCCCTGATCGCGGCGACGCTCGTCCTCGCAGTCGGCGCGAGCGGCGTCCTTGCCGCGACGACCGTCACGCCCAAATGCGATGCGGTCAACCTCCGGACCGGCCCCGGCACGAGCTACACGAAAAAGGCGAGCGTCAACGAGGGCGCCAAGCTGACCGTGGTTTCGACCGTCAGCGGCGGCAGCTGGTCGGCAACGTGCGGGACCGCCCTCTCGGGCTCCAGCTGGCACAAGATCAGCGCAATTAACGGCCGGACCGTCTCCTCGCTCTACGGCGTGAGCTACGTCTACGGCGCGAGCAAACTCTTCAAGACCGTCACGACGCCGACTCCGCTCCCGGCCACGCCGGCCCCCACCGCGGTCCCGAGCCCTGCGCCGACCGCCGCGCCCACGGCCGCCCCGACCGCGGCCCCGACAACGAACCCCGCACCCACCACGACGCCGACGCCCACAGCGACGCCCTCGCCGACACCGACGCCCACCCCCACGCCCACACCCACACCCACGACCCCTCCTGGGCCCACCACCCTCGCCTCCTCGGTGACGTTCCACGGCCGGGGCTGGGGCCATGGCGTCGGCCTGTCGCAGTACGGCGCCTATGGCCGCGCCCTCGACGGCCAGACCGCGGCCCAGATCGTGGCCAACTACTTCAAGGGCACGACGGTCGGGACGATGTCCAACAGCCAGGTTCGGGTCCTTGTCCTCGCCGCGTTCAAGGCAACCGCCACGAACCCGGTCCAGGTCTACGGCCGCGGCGCGACGTGGACGATCGATGGGATCGACAAGACCTTCCCCGCCGACGCGCGCCTCAAGTTCACCCCGACCGTCTCCGGCTCGACGACGACCTGGAAGGTGGTCGTCACGGGCGCCGACGGGACATCCCTCCACAGCGGGTCCAGTTCCAGCAGCCTTCGCATCCGATCAGGCACCGGGAGCACGCTCCAGCTCTGGTCGACCCCGTCGGCCTATGACCGATTCCGTGGCGTCCTCCGCCTCATCGGCAAGACCGATGGCACGTCGACCGTCAACGTCGTCAACGAGCTGCCGATCGAGTCGTACCTCAGGGGCGTCGTCCCGGCCGAAGTCTCGGCGAGCTGGCCGGCGGAGGCCGTCAAGGCCCAGGCCATCGCCGCCCGCTCGTACGCGGCATACCGCCGCCACCCGGACACGGGCACGTTCGACTTCTACAACGACACGCGCTCCCAGGTCTACCTCGGCTACCTGGCCGAGAAGGCCGGCAGCAACAGCGCAATCAGCGCCACGGCCAACCAGGTCGTCCGGACGAGCGGCGGTTCGATCGCCAACACCATGTTCAGCTCGGCCGCCGGCGGCTGGACGGAGAACAACGAGAACGTCTTCGTGTCATCGACGGGCGCGAAGGTCGCCGGGGTGTATTCCTACCTCCGCGGGGTCTCCGACCGTCGCCCCGACGGCACCGCCTACGACGAGGCCTCCCCGTACGACACGTGGAAGACCAACACCTACACGCGGGCCCAGATCCAGTCGTGGTTCGCGGCGGACTCGCGCACCAACGTCGGGACGGTGGTCGCGCTTGACCTGCGGAACCGTGGCGTCTCGGGCCGCCTCATCAGCGTGACCCTGATCGGCGCGAACGGCACGACGAAGAAGGTCTCCGGCGACGTCTTCCGATCCGTCTTCAACGCCCAACGGCCGTCGGGCGACGCCACATTCCGGAGCAACCTCTTCGACCTGAAGCCGGTCCCGTAGCGGCCCCGGCCTTCGACGTGCCCTCGGCCGATGCGCGCGGTGGGACAATCCGCGGCACCAGACGACCGAGGAGAGCTTCCGTGGCCATCGCCGCGCTTCCCACATTCCGCACCCGGGCCTTCATCGACGGTCGCTTCGTCGACAGTGCGTCAGGCGAGACGTTCGCCACTGAGAACCCCGCGAACGGCGAGGTCATCGCCCACGTCCAGGCGGGCGGGCCGGAGGACATCGACCGCGCCGTCGAGGCGGCGCGCCGGTCGTTCGAGGACGGGCGCTGGTCGCGGCTGGCGCCCGCCGAGCGCAAGAAGGTCCTGCTCCGGTTCGCGGCCCTGATCGAGGCCAACGCCGAGGAGCTGGCGACGCTCGACTCGCTCGAGGGCGGCAAGCCGATCACCGACACCCGCGAGGTCGACCTGCCCGAGACGGTGAAGACCTTCACCTGGTACGCGGAGGCCGCCGACAAGCTGTTCGACGCGATCGCGCCGACGGGGCCGGACGCCCTCGGGCTGATCGTCCGCGAGCCGGTCGGGGTGGTGGGCGCCGTCGTGCCCTGGAACTTCCCGATCCTCATGGCCGCCTGGAAGATGGCGCCGGCGCTGGCAACCGGGAACTCGATGATCGTGAAGCCATCACGGCTAACGTCGCTGTCCGTGATCCGGCTGGCGGAGCTGGCGGCAGAGGCGGGGCTGCCGGACGGCGTGCTGAACGTCGTGCCAGGCCCTGGTGGCGCCGTGGGCGCAGCGCTTGGACGGCACATGGACGTCGACAAGGTGACGTTCACCGGCTCGACCGAGGTCGGGCGGCTGTTCCTGCAGTACGCGGCGGAGTCGAACCTCAAGGAGGTCACGCTCGAGCTCGGCGGCAAGTCGCCGGCGGTCGTGCTCGCGTCGCCGCCGGACCTCGACCTCGTCGTGGAGCAGGTGCTCTTCGGCGCGCTGATGAACCAGGGCGAGAACTGCTCGCAGGGCTCGCGGCTGATCGTCCATCGGTCGGTCCAGGACGAGCTGGTCGAGCGGCTGGCGGACGGCCTGGCCGGCTGGACGGTCGGCGACCCGATGGACCCGGCGACCAGGATCGGGCCGATGATCGAGCGGCCCCACCTCGACAAGGTCATGGGCTACATCGATCGAGGGCGGGCCGAGGGTGCGCGCGTCGTCAGCGGGGGCTCGCGCGTCCTCGAGGACACCGGCGGCTACTTCGTTGCCCCGACGATCTTCGACGGCGTCGCGAACGACATGTCGATCGCGCGCGAGGAGATCTTCGGGCCGGTCCTCTCGACGATCCCGTTCGAGACGGAGGAGGAGGGCATCCGCCTCGCGAATGAGACGGCGTACGGGCTCGCGGCCTCTGTGTTCACGACGGACTTGGACGCGGCGTTCCGCGTCTCGCGCGCGCTGCGGGCGGGCACGGTTGGCGTGAATGCCTACTCCGAAGGCGACATCACCACGCCTTTCGGCGGCTACAAGCAGTCCGGCTTCGGCGGCCGCGACAAGGGCCTTGAGGCGCTCGAGCAGTACACCGAGAAGAAGACAATCTGGGTGACGCTGCGCCCGTGATGCCGGCGCCTGCCGATGCGGGGTCGTGCCAGGTTCACGCCCGTGGGCAATTGGGCAACGTCAGCGAGGTTTGGGCGGCTCCCAACGGCATTCGCTGGCTGCGCCGCGCGTGGCGGAACGCGCTCTCGCGACAGCAACGGGCGCACCTGTCGCCGAACTGCCCGGGGACGTGAATCTGGCAACGATCAAAGGGACGGTCGATGGTTGAGGACAGTGGGACAGGTGCCAGCGTCGCCGCGTTCTGGGCGGACTACGCGGCCGCCACTGGCGCGAGCGGGCCGTACGAGGCCTGGGGCTTCGGCGACGACGCCAAGCCAGAGCTCATGACCAAGCTCGGACTCCTGGTCCGCGACGGACCCAAGCGCGCCACCACCTCGCGCGAGGACGACTATGCGAAGGACGGCGAGCGGATGCCCGAGCCGGGCGACCACAGCGTGATCCTCGACGGCGAAGGCCGCCCGCTCTGCATCATCAAGACCACCGCGGTCGAGATCCGCCCGTTGGGGGAGGTCGATGCCGCATTCGCCTGGGACGAGGGCGAGGGTGATCGCTCGCTCGAGGACTGGCGACGGGGCCACCTCTGGTACTTCGATTCGATTGGCGCACCCATCGACGACTCGACGCCGCTCGTCCTCGAACATTTCGCCAAGGTCTGGCCGCCGCCGGTGGACCCGCCGGCGGACTGAGCGCTACGCGCGCCAGAACACCCAGGCGTCGGCCATCCGCTGGATCTGGCCGGCCGTGAACTCGGTGATGCAGTCATCGTCCGAGTAGTCCATGTAGTTGTGGATCGGGTCGATGCCACCGCCGGCGCAGCTGTCGCGGCCAACCGGGCACCCGGCGCTGGCCGACTTTTGGGGCGGCGTGTCGGCCACGAAGTCGCCGTTCGCCTTGCAGCCGCCATAGAACGTGTGCTCGAGGTTGAGCCAATGCCCGACCTCGTGGATCAGCGTGTCGCCCTCGTCGTACTGGTTGGCATACG
>JBKKDM010000154.1:0-29433 GCA_046707905.1 Candidatus Limnocylindrales bacterium | reverse complement strand
GGTCGGCGTAGATGCCATCGCGCTCCGGGAGGTGCATCCCGAAGCCGAAGCCGCCCGATTCCTCGGCGCCCATCATCGCGCCGTGCTCGATCATCAGCGGGCCGATGAACTTGTAGCCGACGGGGCTCTCGATGACCTCGATCCCGTAGTGCTTGCCGATCCGCTCGGCCATCGAAGTGTTGTTCACGGACACGACCACCGGTTCGCGCAGCCCGCGGTGCTCCGCGAGGTAGTACATCAGCAGCCCGGTGACCTCGAGCTGGTGGATGAACGTGCCCTGCTCGTCCGCCGCGCCCGCGCGGTCGGCGTCGCCGTCGAGCAGCAGGCCCAGCTCGTGGCCCTCCTCGACGATCCGGCGAAGGGCCTCGTCGACGTTGGGCCTGATCGGCTCCGGGTTGACGCCACCGAAGAACGGGTTGCGCTCGAGGTGGATCTCGCGGACGCGGAGGCGCCCACCGCCGATCAGCCGGGTGAGCCAGCCGGCGCCCGCGCCCCACATCGGCTCGACGAGGATGTCGGCATCCGCGCCCTTCAGCGCATCGAGGTCGACCGTTCGACGGACGAAGCGCTCGTAGCCCTCGTACGGGTCGAAGCGCTCGACCAGCCCGGCCGCCTCGGCATCGGCGAAGGGCCGGCGCTCGATGGGCGCGCCCTCGGCGATCGCCTGCTCGATGACCGCGAGCATGTCGGGGCCGCCCGCCGATCCCGTGGGGGCCTTGACCTTGAAGCCGTTGTCGGTCCAGGGGTTGTGGCTGGCAGTGATGACGACGCCAGCCGAGGCGCCGCGCTCCAGCACCTCGAACGAGCTCATCTGGGTCGGAACCGCGCTGGCAGAAAACGCGACCGGGATGTCGTGGGCGAGGATGACCTCCGCGGCCGCCTGCGCGAAGTGCTCCGAGGCGAAGCGCCGGTCGTAGGCGATCACGACGCCCTTGGCCTGCTCGCCCTTGCCGATCACGTAGCGGGCCACGCCGTCGGCGCAGCGGCGGACGTTCTCGAACGTGTAGTCCTCGGCGATTCGGGCGCGCCAGCCGTCGGTCCCGAAGACGATCGGCGACTTCACCGGCGCGTCGGTCACTGGCGTTCCTCCCATTCGGCCACGCGGCCGACGAGCTCGTCGACGGGTGCGCGCTCAGCGGCCGCGCCCTCGAGGAGCGCGACCGGGCTCGCGGCGAGGATATCGCGGGGCCCCTCGCTCACGACCAGCGTGCCGTTCTGGCGCTCGACCACGAGGTCCGCCTCGGAGGCGCGAGCCGGCTCGTTGGGTGGGATCACCCGTCCCGCTCCCGTACCGCCGATGGCGGCGAGAAGCTGGGTCCAGCTGCCGAGATCGCTCCACCCGACCTCCATCGAGCCCATTGCGACGCGCCGGTCGCTGGCCGCGCCCTCCATCACCGCGTGGTCGATCGACATCGGCTTCAGCCGGTCGTACGCCGCTCGGAGGCCCGACTCGCTCGACGCGACGGTCCCGATCATCGTGATCAGGCCGGTGTACCGATCGATCGCGTCGCGGATCGCGCGCCGCTTCCACAGGAAGATGCCCGCGTTCCAGGCGACACCCAGCTGCGAGTACAGCTGCGACGCTCGCTCGCGGTCCGGCTTCTCCTGGAAGCCGAGGAGCGGGTACGACTTCACGCCATCGATCGTTTCGCCGGCGTCGTAGTCCGGGATCAGGTAGCCGTACTCCGTCGCCGCGTGCTGGGTCTGGACGCCGAGCGTGACCAGCGGTGCATCGATGCCGAACGCCCCATCGCCGGCGATCCCGCTCATTGCCTTCAGAACCTGGCGATAGACGCCGTCCCGCTCGGGATCGATCCAGGCATCCGCGGGCAGGACGAGCATGACCTCCTCGGGGTCGCGATCGAAGCGCAGGGTGGCGAGCGCGATGGCGGCGGCGGTGTTCCGGCCGAGCGGCTCCGCGATCACGCGCACGCCGGGGCACTGCTCCCGCACGAACGGGCCGTAGCGGTTCTCCGTCACGACGGCGACGTCGCCGGCGTTCAGCCCGAGCTCCGCGTGCCCGACGATCCGATCGACGGTTCGCTGGAGCAGGGAGCGCTCGCCGAGGAGCGGGAGGAACGGCTTCGGCGTCTCGGCTCGAGAGAGCGGCCACAGTCGCGTGCCGCCACCGCCGGCCATCACCACCGCATACATCGCGGGCAATGCTATCGGCGCAATCGATCTAGCGGGCTCCGCCCAACCCGGGACGTTAGTGGCCGCCGGTGGTTTTCGCTATCTCTCGCCACCGGGCGCCTAACGACTGGCGGGCCCTTCGCGCCTCTCCCGGATCAGCGTCGACGTGCGATCTCATGCACGACACACTCGGGGCGACCGGACGGGGCCGGCGCTGGCCGGGGTTTGCGGCGTTAGCGGTCCAGGGGTGGCTGATGGAGAATTTCCCCGGGATGCCGGGCGCCGCTGCGGTCCGCCTCCGGCAGACGGGGAATTTTCGCTCTGCTGCATCCCCGGATGCCCAAAGTCGGAGCTAGAACGACGGCGGGGTGATGCAGAACAGGACGCGGGCGGCGCCAGGCCCGGGATTGGTGTTCCGGTGGGGCAGGCGGGAGGAGTGCGTGACTGCGTCCCCGGCTTCCAGCCGGAAGTGCTCCGGGCCCACCCACAGGTCGAGCGACCCTTCGAGGACGACGACCACCTCCTCGTCCGAGTCGTGGGTGTAGGCCTCGTCGCCGGTCCCGCCACCGGGCTCGATCGTCGAGAGGATCACCTGGAGCTTGCCATCCGTGGCCCGGGTCAGGAACTCGTCGATCGCGCCGAGACCCTGGTAGACCACGCGCCGCCGGTCCCGGGCGCGGACGACGATCCCGGCCCGCTCGTCCGCGGCGAACAGCTCCGCGATCGAACGGCCGAGGGCGCGCGCGATCCGCTGGACCGTGGCGATCGAAGGCGCGGCGACGCCGCGCTCAACCTGGGACAGGAAGCTCTCCGTGACGCTGGCGTCTGCGGCGACCCGCCGGAGGGTCAGCCCGCCGGCGAGGCGAAGAGCACGGATGCGGGCGCCGAGATCCACCTCGATCGTCTCGGGGCTCCCCGGCGGCTGGGCGCTCGGAGTCCCTCCGGGCTTCGTGTCGGGCTTCGTCGTCGCCGGCTCGCGCACCGCCATGTCGAACTGAAGTATAGCTTCAGGCCCGGTACGAGCGGCAAACGTGGATTCGGGAGCGAGATTCGCCGCTCCCGGTTGACTTGCCGTGGGCGGCTTCCTACGATGCCCTCGATCCGGCTGAAGTGTCACTGCAGCGAGCCCCTGCCGCCCCCGGCAGCGCTCCGGCCGGCGAGGAGGAGTGATGCACCCGCGCTCCCTGACCCTGCTGCGCGCAGCGGTCCTGCTCTGCGTCATCGGCCTGGTCACCGCGTGCTCCGGCTCGGGGGCGAGCACCGCACCGACGACCGCCGCCGGGGCGACCACCGCGCCGGCAACCGCGGCACCGCCCACGACGGCCGCCACGGAAACCCCGCCCGACCAGGTGACCGGCGAGCTGCTCGTCCTCGACTGGTCCGGCTACGACGCCGAGGAGTTCTGGATCGACTTCAAGAACAAGTACGCCAATGCGTCCGCCGCCTTCGAGTTCGGCGTCTCGGACGCTGACATCTACGGGAAGATGAAGGCCGGGAGCCAGGCCGATGTGTTCCACCCGTACACCGGCTGGCTCCAGTTCTACGTCGATGAGGGCATGGTCGAGGAGATCGACACCTCGAAGCTCGCGAACTGGGACAAGGTCCCGGAGTCCTTCAAGGCCCTCGGGCAGTTCAACGGCAAGCAGTACTTCGTCCCGTGGGACTGGGGCTTCAGCTCGATCCTGCATCGGACCGACCACATCGCGACGGTCGACAGCTGGGACGTCCTGCTCGACCCGCAGTACGACGGCCATCTCTCGATGTGGGATGACGGGCCGGGCGCCGTCACCGTTTCCTCGTACATCCACGGCTACGACGAGACGGCGATCACCGACGAGCAGCTGGCCTCGATCAAGGCCGAGTGGACAGCCCAGGCGCCCCTCAACAAGACCTACTGGGCGGCCGAGACGGACCTCATCCCGCTGGTTCAGTCGGACGAGGTTTGGGCGGCCTACGCCTGGCAGGGCGCATACGCGACACTGCTGGCCGAGGGCGTGCCCGTGGCGTACGCCAACCCCAAGGAGGGGCGCAACTCGTGGGTCGGCGTCTACGGCATCCGCAAGGGCACGCCGAACCTCGACCTGGCCCATCGCTTCCTGGACGAGAAGCTCGCCGACGCGACCAGCACGAACCTTCCGAACCTGTACTACTACGGGGCAGCCAACGGCGACGTCATGGCGGCGATCACGGACGAGACCCTCAAGGCCGCGTTCGGGATCGACGATCCATCGATCCTGGAGACGACCAACTTCACCCCGAATCTCACCGCCGAGCAGCGCGACGCGTGGACCCTCATGTGGGCGGACGTGAAGGCCGCGCAATAGCGAGTCGGGGCAGCGCCCGACCCGATCGGCTTCGGCCGTGACGGGCGGCGCCGACCCCCTCCCCGCGCCGCGGATCGGCGGCGGTCCTCGTGGCCGTCGAGCCCTCGATGCGCGGCGCACCACGTTCTGGGCGCTTTCGCTGCCAGCGACGCTGGCGCTGCTGGCGTTCATCGTGCTGCCGCTCCTGTTCATGGTCGCGCTGAGCTTCCGGCCGGACCTCCGGGGCGAGCTTCTCGCGCCCTTCGAGCCAACGCTCAAGCACTACGAGCAGGCCGCCGGCACGTTCAACTACTGGCGGATCCTTGGCCTGTCCGGGCTCATGGCAGCGATCGTCGCCGCCGTTGCCACGGCGGCCGCGTTTCCGGTCGCGTACTTCCTCGCCTTCCGAGCGGGCCGCCGCGCGAGCCTCTACCTGATCCTCCTGCTCGTTCCCTTCTGGACGAGCTACCTGCTGCGGGTCATGGCCTGGCGGCTGATGCTCGATACCAATGGCGTTATCAACGGCACGCTCGTCGGGATCGGGATCCTCGAGGAGCCGCTCGACGACCTCTTGTACACGCGGAATGCCGTCGTCCTGACCCTCATCTACGTGTGGATCCCGTTCGCGACGCTGCCCATCCTCGCCGCCCTGGGGCGGATCGACATCCGGCTCCACGACGCTGGCGCCGACCTGTACGCGAGTCCGTGGCAGGAGCTTCGCCGGGTCACGATCCCGCTGGCGCTTCCTGGGATGGCGGCGGCCTTCCTGATGGTCTTCATCCCGACGGTCGGCGAGTACGTGACGCCGATCCTCGTCGGCGGGACCGGCGGCTCGATGTACGGGAACCTGATCTACGAGTTCTTCGTGCGAGCGGCGAATTGGCCGCTCGGCTCCGCGATGGCGGTCTTCATGCTCATCGTGACGCTGATCCTGGTCGTCGTCGGGCTGCGCGTAGTCCGGCCGCGTCGGTTTCTCGGAGTGTGAGCACGTGAGCACGGCGGCTGGACGACGCAGGCGACGAGGCCTGCCGTTCCTGCAGAGCTACTACTGGCTCCTCCTCGGACTGCTGTACCTCCCGATCGTGATCCTGTCGCTGTTCTCCCTGAACGACAGCAGGACCCTGTCGTTCCCGCTGACGGGCTTCACGACCGAGTGGTACGGGCGCCTATTCGGGACGTCGGCCCTCCTCACCGCGGTCCGCAACAGCATCGTCGTCGCGATCGGAAGCAGCATCGCCGCCACGACGCTCGGGACCATGGTCGCGATCCTGCTGAGCCGCTTCGACTTCAAGGGCCGCAGCCTGCTCACCGGCCTCGCCATCCTTCCGCTGCTTATCCCGTACGTGGTCCTCGCCGCGGCCCTGCTGGTCCTGTTCACAGCGGTCGGGGTCGACAGGTCGCTGCTGACCGTCGGCATCGCCCACGCGGTGGTCGGGCTGCCCTACGCCACCCTCATCGTTCTCGCCCGCCTCGTGAACGCCGAGCCGCAGCTCGAGGAGGCCGCGATGGACCTCGGGGCTACGTACCCCGGCACGTTGCGACTCGTCGTCGTGCCCATGGCCCTACCCGCGATCATTTCGGCCTGGATCACCTCGTTCACGGTGTCGTTCGACGAGTTCGCGCTCGCGCTCTTCCTCGCCGGCCGGGAGCAGACGTTCCCCGTCTACCTGATCGGGCAGCTGCGGTTCGCGAGCAGCCTGCCGGTGCTCATCGCGACGGCCGTCCTGCTCATGGGAGGAACACTGACCTTGATCCTTTTCGCCGATCGGCTGCGGAGGCGCTGAGGCTCAGGCGGCGGGCACGGCCTCGGGCATCCGGATGCCGGCATCGGCGGCCAGCTGCTCGGCCTTGTCGATGCGCTCCCACGGGAGATCGAGGTCGAGCCTGCCGAAGTGGCCGTACGCAGCGGTCTGGCGGTAGATCGGTCGGCGGAGGTCCAGCGCGGCGATGATCGACGCCGGCCTGAGGTCGAAGTGCTCGTTGATAAGCGCCAGGATCTTCTCGTCGGGGACTTGGCCGGTGCCGAAGGACTCGACCGAGAGCGACAGCGGTCGCGCGATCCCGATCGCATACGAGACCTCCAGCTCGAACCGGTCCGCGAGGCCCGCCGCGACGACGTTCTTCGCGACCCAGCGCGCCGCATAGGCGCCGGAGCGGTCGACCTTCGTCGGGTCCTTTCCGGAGAAGGCGCCGCCGCCGTGGCGCGCCATCCCCCCGTACGAGTCGACGATGATCTTGCGACCCGTCAGGCCTGCGTCGCCCATCGGCCCGCCGACGACGAAGCGGCCGGTCGGGTTCACGTGCATCACGGGATCCTCGTCGCGCAACTCCCGCGGGATCGACGGCAGGATGACCAACTCGGTGAGGTCGTCCTGGAGCCGGTCGATCCGGACGTCCGGGTCGTGCTGGGCAGCGACCACGACGGTCCGCACGTGCTTCGGGACGCCGTTCGCGTACTCGACGGTCACCTGCGTCTTGCCGTCGGGGCGGAGGTACGGCAGCTGGCCCGACTTGCGGGCCTCGGCGAGGCGACGGGCCATCCGATGCGCGAGCGCGATCGGCAGGGGCATCAGCTCCGGTGTCTCGCGGCAGGCGAACCCGAACATCATCCCCTGGTCGCCCGCGCCGAGCTCGCCGACGTCGACCTTCTCGCCGCGCGTCTCGAGCGCCGCGTTCACGCCCTGGGCGATGTCCGGCGACTGCTCCTTGACGGAGATCAGCGTGCCGCAGGTCTCGTAATCGAACCCATAGTCCGACCGCGTGTAGCCGATCTCGCGGACCGTCTCTCGGACGACCTGCTGGAAGTCGATGTACGTGCTGGTGGTGATCTCGCCCAGGACGATCACGAGGCCGGTGGTGGTGGCGGTCTCGCAGGCCACGCGTGCGCCGGGGTCCTCGCGGATGATCGCGTCGAGGATCGCATCGCTGACCTGGTCGCAGAGCTTGTCCGGGTGGCCTTCGGTGACCGATTCGGAGGTGAAGAGGTACTTGGGCGCGTCGACGATGCTGGTCAAGAAGGCCTCGATGCTGGGCTGCGCTGTCGTCCGGGACTCTACCACCGGCCCTGCGACACCTCCGCTGGCACGAAGGTCCGGGTCGCCGCGACTATCCTCGGGCCCGTGGACGCCGCGGCCCGACTCGACCTCGATCCGGGCGGACGCGATGTCTCGGATCCTCTCGCCGGCTTCCGCGACCGGTTCGCGCCCGCCGAACCCGGCCTCATCTACCTCGACGGGAACTCGCTGGGCCGGCCGACCAGGGCGGCGATCGAACGGCTCTCGGCGGTCGCGGAGGCGTGGTCCACGCGGCTGATTCGCGGCTGGGAAGAGGGCTGGCTGGAGCTGCCGCTACGCGTTGGCGACCGGCTCGCCACCGGCGTTCTGGGGGCGCAGGCGGGCGAGGTGCTCGTCACCGACTCGACGACCGTGAACCTGTACCGCCTCGCGTCGGCGGCCCTCGACGCGCGACCGGCTCGCCGGACCGTCCTGATCGAGCGATCGGAGTTCCCGACGGACCGCTACGTCCTCGAGGGGCTGGCACGGGAGCGCGACCTCGAGATCCGCTGGCTCGACGGCGACCCGGTCGAGGGCCTTGCAATCGCGAGCGTCGAGGCGGCTCTCGACGAGCAGACGGCGCTGGTGATCCTGTCCGCGGTCAACTACCGCTCGTCGGCCGTCGCAGACATCCGCTCGATCACCGGGGCGGCCCGCGATCGCCGCGCCTTCGTCCTGTGGGACCTCTCCCACGCTGCGGGCTCGGTGCCGGTCGACCTGCAGACGAATGGCGTGGACCTCGCTGTCGGCTGCACGTACAAGTACCTGAACGGCGGCCCGGGGGCGCCCGCCTTCCTGTACGTCCGACGCGAGCGGCAGGCGGAGCTTCGTCCGCCGATCCAGGGCTGGATGGCCCAGACGGACCAGTTCGAGATGGGCCCGGCGTTCCGCCGTCGCGAGGGCATCGACGGCTGGCAGGTCGGCACGCCGGGGATCCTCGGGCTCACGGCCGCCGAGGCGGGGATCGAGCTCGTCGCCGAGGCGGGCATCGCGACCATTCGCAAGAAGGGCACCGCCCTCACCGAGTACGCGGTCGAGCTGGTCGACAAGTGGCTCGCGCCGCTGGGCTGCTCGCTCGGCTCGCCGCGAGAGCCAGCACGACGCGGCGGGCACGTCGCGATCCGCCACCCCGACGCGCGCCGCCTCATCAGCGCGCTCGAGGAACGGCTTGTCATCACCGACTTCCGGGCCCCGGACTCGATCCGCGTGGGTCTGTCGCCGCTGATGACGTCGTTCCAGGACGTCCACCGGGGGCTGTCGACCCTTCGAGACCTCCTGGCCGGCGCGTGACCGACAGGTCCGCCGCCGCTCCCGAGCCGTCGCCGGCGCGGCGCCGCTTCCTTCGGCAGGGGCAGCTGGCGTGCGCGGTGATCGGTGGGATCGTGGCCTCGATGGTGACGGGCCTCGTGCCGCCACGGATCGAGCTGGTCCAGGATGGCCTGGAGCTGCCCGCAATCACGATCGTGGACCTGGTCCTGTGGTTCGGACCGCTGCTCGTCGGCATGGTGGTCGGCTACGTCACGTGGATCATGGCATTCGAGCACCGGCGCCCCAGTCTCCTGGGTCGGGGCTGGAGCGCCGAGCGGGACTGGGCCATCACCGGTGCGCTGTTCGTGGCCTTCTTCGTGGGCCGGCTCCTCGCGCCATCGCCAAGCGAGCTGGCGACGGGCGTCTACTCCACCAGCGACCCGAACGTCGTTCTCCGAGTCGACGCTCCGGTCGACATCGCGATCACCCTTGTTCGGTACCTGGCCACGACCGCCATCGCTGCCGTGCTGCTGCGACTCGTCATGGATGCGTGGCAGTCGTGGCGCGCCCCGCGGGCCTGATCAGCTGAGCGTGTAATCGTGGCGGACGTTCTCGGGTTGCAGCGGCTGGGTCAGCCGCAGGACCAAGCTTCGAAACACCCCGACGCCCGGGCACCCAACCATGCCGCCGAGCGACTTCAGTTCGTCGAGCGCGAGCACGAACCCTTGGCCCTCCCGAGTGAAATCGACATGGATGCTGCCGACGCACGCGCCACCCATCCAGTCGACCTTCAACGCGTTCGGCTCGCCGGCGATCGAGCTGACCGCGATGAACTCGGGCTCCACGCCCGGACCAGTAAGTTCACCGACATCGATGGCGGTGACCAGGTCCGTCACGTCGTGGAGGCCGACGGGAAGCGTGGAGATCGAATTGTTGGGGATCTCGATGTTGAACAGCCGCCCGCGTAGCTCACATCCGACCAGGGACACCAGGGTGAGGCAGAGAAGCAGTGCCAGCCGGCGTCGCATGCCGGGAGGATACGGTGAGGCGCAACCGCCCCAGCTACTCCTCGGACTCGGCCGGGAGGTGCTTCTTGTGCTTGAGGTTCGGGAAGGCCAGCATCAGCTTCCTGAGCAGGTCATGGAGCTGCTCCTTGTCGGCCTTGCTCAGGCCCGCCGTGTAGCCGGTCTCGCGGCGCGCGGCCGCGCCAACCGTCTTGTCCCACATCGAGTTGCCGAGCTCCGTCGGCTCGACGATGGTGCCGCGGCGGTCGTTCGGATCGGGCAGACGGCGGATCAGGCCGGCGGCCTCCAGGCGGTCGAGGCGGTTGGTCATCGCCCCGCTCGAGAGGCGCAGGTCCGCCGCGAGCTTGCCCGCGGACGCGCGATACGGCTCGCCGATTCGTCGAAGCTTGCCCAGCAGCGAGAACGCCCGGCGGTCGAGCTCGTACTCCTCGAGGGTCTGGTCCATGCCCAGGCCGATGTTGTAGTTGAGGATCCCGATCCGCTCGATGATCCCCTCCGTCAACCGGTCGAGGTCGGGAATCTCGCGAACCCAGATGTCGAGCTGCTCGTCGATCTCGTCGCGCGCAGGCTCCTTCACGGCCGCCATGCCGCGGAGTCTGCACCGGGTTAACGCTCGATGTCAAGTGTGTTTCCATCAAACCTCTTGACATCAAACGATCTGGGGACTACTATCTCGACATCAAGAGATTTGACCGATGTAGCTACCGGGAGGGAGATCACCGTGGACGCATTCACACCGTATCTGGCGGAGATCCACCGCCAGGAGCTGCTGGACCAGGCCGAGGCACGGCGCCTCGCCAACGCTGCCCGGTCAACCGGGACCGGCGTTCCCGCCTGGCGGAGGAGCCTCGGGAGCCTGTTCGCCTCGGCGGCAGGCACGCTGGATCCGAGCATCGACACCACCACGGCCCGCCGCACGGCCGACCGGTCCTCGGGATCCCGGTCAGTCGGGCGGGCGATGGCCTCCTGAGGCGTCGCCGCCGATCGGCGACACACCCAGGAACACTGCGAAGGCCGGGCATCGTGCCCGGCCCTCGTGATTCAGCGGCGGCTCTCAACCGGCAGGGCGGACGAGATCAGGTGGTCCGCGCCGACGCGATCAGGTGGCCCGCGCCGCCCCGGTCTGCGCTCGGTGCTCGTCGAGGAACTGGATTTCGAGCGGCTCCAGCTCGTCGGCCGGCTCGAACCCGAAGACTTGCGCGTAGAACGACAGCTCCCCGGCGAACGAGCGGATGATCGAAGCGCTGGCGCGGAAGCCGTGGTCCTCGCCCTCGTACAGCAGGTAGGCGTGGGGGATCCGCCGCTCGAAGAGCGCATCCACGATCCGCTCGGCCTCCTCGACCGGCACGACCTTGTCGTCCGCGCCCTGCTGGACCAGGACGGGCGCCGTGATCCGCTCGGCATGCAGGCTCGGCGAGCGATCGATGTACTTCTGCTGCTCCTCGGGCCACGGCCCGACGAGGCTCTCGAGGTAGCGCGACTCGAACTTGTGGGTGTCCTTCACGAAGGCCCGCAGGTCGCCGAGCCCGAAGTACGTACAGCCGGCATCGAACTGCTTCGTGAATGCCAGCGCCGCGAGCGTCGTGAACCCCGAGGCACTGGCGCCGCGAATGGACTGCCGCCTGCCGTCGACGAGGCCCTGCTCGGCGAGGTACTTCGCGCCAGCGACGCAATCGTCGACATCGACGATCCCCCACTCCCCGTTGAGCCGCTCGCGATAGGCCCGGCCGTAGCCCGCGGACCCGCCGTAGTCGACGTCGAGGACCGCATAGCCGCGACTGGTGAACAGCTGGAGGCCGATCTGGAGTCCGGAGAAGGCATTCCCGGTGGGACCCCCGTGGCTCGTGACGATCAGCGGCGGCAGCTCGCCCTCCGGCCCGCGGAATCGCTGGTTGGTGGGCGCGAAGTAGTTGCCGTAGGCCATGCGGCCGCCCGTGGTCGGGAACGCGATGTGGCGGGGCATGGCGACGTCCGCAGGGTCCGGCACGTTGGGCGAGGCCGTGCGGAGGATCTCGATCCCGCCGTCGAGGGACAGCTCCGCCACGACCGCCGGCTGCGCCGGGCCCGTCGCGCGAACCAGGAGCGTCTCGCCGGTCCACGAGATGGAGCTGATCTCCGTGAACTGGGGGAACCCCAGGGGGCTGATAGCCCCGTCGGCGGCGCGGAGCAGGAGCTGGTCGCGCCCACGCGAGCGCGCCGCGATGACGATGTCCCCGCCGGGCAGGAACTCGTAGCTCTGGTAGCCAAACTGCCAGTCCGGTCCCACGACCTCGGCCTCGAGGTCGGTCAGCTGCTCAGCCCTGCCGTCGACGTACCGGAAGAGATTCATCCAGCCGGTGGGCTCGGCGGCGAAGTGGAGCACGCCCTCGGGCGACCATCGAGGCTGGCTGATCCAGTCGCTCCGGCTGCCGGCGATGGTCCGCACCTCGCCGACGCCGCCGTCGGCGGCGACGGCGGCCATCCGCAGCTCGGTGCCGTCCCAGGGCATGTTCGGGTGGTGCCACTCAACCCAGACGAGCGTCGTGCCGTCGGGTGAGAGGCGGGGTGCGGCGTAGAAGTCGCTGCCCTCCGCGAGGACCCGGACGTCGCCTGTCTCGAGGTCGATGGCGACGAGGTCATTGACCCACTCGCCGTGCTCGGCGACCACGTCGGGTTCGTGCGACTCGCGGATCGCGACCAGCCGGTTGCGCGGCGCGTCGTGGATCAGGTCTGCGTAGCGCCACTGGCGCTCGGGGGTGAAGGGCACCAGGTCGCCCGGGCCAACGACGCGGTTGAGCCGCCCGGTGACGAAGTCGCTGACGATCACCAGGTCTCCGGACACGAACGTCGCCCCGCCGCCGTACTCGTGGACACGCGAGCGGGCGTTGAACCCCTCTGGCGTCATGCGGGTCTGCGTGCCGTCCGGCTCGCGCCGTACGAACACCTGGCGCCCGCTCTCATCCGGTCGGCCCTCGAGCCAGTAGCGGACCGAGCCGACCGCGTGCGGCTCGGTCAGGAAGACCACTCGGTCCGTCAGCCGCTCGATCTTGAACGGCGACGCCCACGATCCGTACGGGGCGACCGTGACGGCCTCGGCGGTGCGACCCATGCGACCTTCCCCGTTCGTGGAGATGGCTACGTCCCGTGCTTCCAGGACGAGACGTACTCGGCCTGCTCGGGCGTCATCGACTCGATGTCGACGCCGAACGCCGCCAGCTTCAGCCGCGCGACCTCGGCGTCCATCGCCGGCGGCACGCCGTACACGCGCTTCTCGAGCTCGGCGTGGTGCTGGGCGACGTACTCGGCCGCCAGGGCCTGGTTGGCGAAGCTCATGTCCATGACGGCGGCCGGGTGGCCCTCGGCCGCGCCGAGGTTCACGAGCCGGCCCTCGGCGATGAGGTGCAGCCGCTTCCCGCCGACATCGAACTCCTGGACGTTCTGGCGGACCTCGCGGATGTGGCCCTCGGCCATCTCGCGGAGCGCCGCGAGGTCGAGCTCGGCGTCGAAGTGGCCGGAGTTGGCCATCACGGCCCCGTCCTTCATCGCCTCGAAATGCTCGCGCCGGAAGACGTTGATGTTGCCCGTCGCGGTGACGAACAGGTCGCCCCACGCCGCCGCTTCGCCCGCGGTCATGACCTGGAAGCCGTCCATCAGCGCCTCGAGGGCCCGGATCGGGTCGACCTCGACGATCGTGACGTGGCCGCCGTGGCCGGCCATCCGGGAGGCGATCCCGCGCCCGCCCCAGCCGTAGCCGGCGACGACGACGTTCCGCCCTGCGATCAGCAGGTTGGTCGCCCGGAGGATCCCGTCGAGCGTCGACTGGCCGGTCCCGTAGCGGTTGTCGAAGAGGTGCTTGGTCTGGGCCTCGTTGACCGCGATGACCGGGTAGCCGAGTGCGCCGTCGGCGGCCATCGCGCGGAGGCGGATGACGCCGGTGGTCGTCTCCTCGGTCCCGGCGAGGACCTCCTTGACTTGCTCCGCCCGGTCCTGGTGGAGCAGCGAGACGAGGTCACAGCCGTCGTCCATGGTGAGGGTCGGGTGGGTGTCGGCCACGGAGTTGAGGTGCTGGTAGTAGGTGTCGCGGTCCTCGCCGCGTCGCGCGTGGACCGGGATCCCGTACTCGCTGACAAGCGCCGCGGCCACGTCGTCCTGCGTCGAGAGCGGGTTCGAGGCGGCGATCACGACCTCCGCGCCGCCGCCCTGCAGCGTCCGCATGAGGTTCGCGGTCTCGGTGGTGACGTGGAGGCAGGCGCCGATGCGCAGGCCGGCCAGCGGCTGCTCCCGCGCGAATCGCTCGCGGATGATCCGAAGGACCGGCATCTCGCGCTCGGCCCACTCGATGCGCCGGACACCCTCGGCGGCGAGGCCGAGATCCGTGACGTCGTGGGCCTGGCGGGTCATCGTCATCGTCGCCTCGTCATCGTGGCTGGTTCTCCCTGTTGCGGGCGAAACGCCGGAGCGCCGCCGCGAGATCGGCCCAGAGCGAGCCGATTCGATGGCCGAGCCGTTCCTCGAACCGGACATGCTCGGCGTACCCGAGACGCGCGTACACGTTCAGCGCCGGCGGGTTGTCCGCGCGGACGTTGAGCACGACATGGTCGCAGAACTCGAGGAGATGGGCGGTGACCGCGGCGGTCGTCGCCTGGGCGTAGCCGCGACCCCGAAACTCCGGCTGGGTGAGGACGTTGCCGACCACGGCGATCCGGGCGTTGCGCCCGATGACATGGGTCCCGGCGGCAGCGACGAGCCGGCCGTTCACGCGGATGCCGTAGTAGATGCCTTCGGCGATCGCCTGCGGGGCGAGCCAGCTCCCGAACCCGAGGCGGTACAGCCGGTTGAGCTCGCCGGCGTCTGACGCCGAGAGCGGCACGACCCCGGGGTCTTCGGCCGGCCGGAACGTCGATCGATCCAGCCACATCCGGACCATCTGCGGCCCCGGCTCGATCCGGTAGCGCGTCGTGACCGCCCGATCGCTCGGGGGCAGGTAGGCGAGGTAGGCGATGGATGGCTTGATCACGTCGCGCAGGATCGCCTCGACACCGTCGTCGCGACCGGAGATGAACAGCGGCTGCGGCGACGGTCCGCCGAACTCGAGGACGAGCGAGACGACCTCGTCGCCGGCCCGGGCGATCCCCCATCTGGCTCGCCCGTCGTGGCGGTCCTCGAGGTCGGCGAGGGCGTAGGCGGCGAAGATCCGGTCGCGATCCAGGAACGAGCGGACCAGTGCGTGGTCCGTCGTCGACTCGGCGACGAGCCTCGCTTCCACCCGGTCGATCGCGACGCTGGCCATCGGCGCTAGAACGCGGCCCCGACCGGCCGAGCCGGCTCCAGGGCGTAGGGCTTGTTCGCCGCGCGGCGGGCGTCGCGACGATCCATCGCGGCCCGAAGTGACTCGTCGTACGGGGCGCGCAGCGCCCCCTCCTCCGTGACGATGGCGGTGACCAGCTGCGCAGGCGTCACGTCGAACGCCGGGTTCCTGACCTGCGTCCCCTCCGGCGCGATGCGGATCCCCCGAAGCTCCGTCACCTCCGCGGCGGACCGATCCTCGATGGGGATCCCGGCCCCGTCCGGCGTCGCCAGGTCGACCGACGAGAGCGGCGCGCAGACCACGAACGGGATGCCGTGGCGCGCGGCGAGGACGGCCAGCGTGTACGTCCCGACCTTGTTCGCGGTGTCGCCGTTGGCGGCGATGCGGTCGGCGCCGACCAGGATCACGTCGACCTCGCCCTGGGCCATGAGCGGCCCGGCGGCCATGTCGGGGATAAGGGTGTGGTCCACGCCGGCCTGGCGCAGCTCCCACGTGGTGAGCCGGGCGCCCTGGAGGTACGGCCGGGTCTCGTCCACCCAGACGTGCAGCGGGCGGTCCTGGGCATGCGCTACCTGCACGACGCCGAGCGCCGTCCCGAACTGGCCGCAGGCGAGCGGCCCGGTGTTGCAGTGGGTGAGGACCCGGAGCGGCCGGCCCTCGGTGGCCGGAAGGATCGACTGGCCGGCCTCAGCAAGGCGCCCGTGGTCGTCCGTCGCCTCGGCGACGATCGCCATCGCCTCGTCCCACATCGCCTCGGCGATGAGGACGCCCTCCTTCGACAGCTTGCCGATCTCCTCGTAGCGAGCCAGCAGTCGATCGACCGCCCAGCCGAGGTTGATCGCGGTCGGGCGGGCCTTCCGGAGCGTGTTCGCTGCGCCGACGATGATTGATCGGCGGGCATGGGGCTGGGCCTTCCGGGCCTTCCTCGCCGAGAGCGCCAACCCGATCGCCGCGACCTGTCCGATCGCGGGCGCCCCCCGGACGACCATGTCGTGGATCGCCCTGGCCGCGTCGTTGGCGGTCTGGACCCGCACCTCCACGAGCTGGTCCGGAAGCAAGCGCTGATCGATGACGAGGAGGACGTCGTCGGATTCGAAGCGGAACGGCGTCCGGAAGCCGGTGGGTGCATCGATCGGAGGCGGCGGAGGCTCGAAAGGAGCGGGTGCCGCCGGTGCCGGCTTGGCACGTGGAGCCGTCGTACTCGTCGCGGCCAGGCCGTTCGAGCCACGCTGGTTGATCAGCACCGACGCTTCCGCGGCGGACCGATCGCGCAGCTCGGTCACCACGCCCACGACCTGGCCGGCGCCGGTGAGCAGCTCGCCGGCGAAGCGCCGAAAGAACTGGCGACGCTCGGCGTCGAACGAGGCGGGTGGCGACGCGGGCGCAGGGATCGCCGTTGCGGATGGGGTGTCGGGCGCGGGCGTGACCGGAGCGACGGGAGTCGCCTCGGGCGCGGGGTTCGAGTCGTCGCTCACGGATTCGGGCCGCTCCTCGGCGGGACCGTCAATAGCGGATGACGCTCGTCACGCGCCGGCCGCCGAGGCGCTCGCGGCCGTGGAGGAACTCGAGCTCGACCAGGAACGCCAGGCCCACGATCTCGCCCTTCAGCCGCTCGACCAGCTCGATCGTGCCCTGGACCGTGCCGCCAGTCGCGAGCAGGTCGTCGACGATCAGGACCTTCTGGCCGGGCTGGATCGCATCGCGGTGAATCTCGAGCGTGTTCGAGCCGTATTCGAGGGCGTACTCGACGGAGAGCGTCTCCGCCGGCAGCTTGCCGAGCTTCCGGACCGGCACCAGGCCGGCGCCGAGCTCGTAGGCCATCGGGGCGCTGAAGATGAAGCCCCTGGACTCCATGCCAATCACGATGTCGAGATGGTCGCCCCGGTACGGCTCCAGCATCTCGCGGATGGCGTCGCGGTACGCCGTCGCGTCCTTGAGCAGGGTCGTGATGTCGTAGAACAGGATTCCCGGCTTGGGGAAGTCGGGGACCTCGCGGATCTTCGCCCGAAGCTCCTCGGCGGACACGACGCAGGGACCTCCTTCGAGCGGGGCGCGCGGTCGCGCGCGAGCGAGGCCCGAGTCTACCGCACGCGCTCGGCGGCACCTTCGAGTGTTCGCCCCGCCGCTCGCTCCGGGCGCGAGGCGAGCCGCGGCGCCAGGCCCCAGCCGATGAGTGCGGCGACAGTGCCGATGCCGATGGCGATCGCAAGCCCGGTCGCCGGCCCACCGGTCGAGCCGACGGATGCGTGCACCAGCGCGGCGGCGACGCTCGTCCCGAGCGCCGTGCCGACCGAATCCGACAGGGTCAGGCTGGCCGTCACGGTGCCCTGCTCCTCGCGCGGCGCGTCCCGGAGAACGATCAGCGCGAACTGGGCGTACGTGAGCCCCATTCCCAGGCCAGCGAGCCCGAAGATCGGGATCGAGAGGATCGCAGGCACCTCCTCAAGGAGGACGAGGCCGAGGCCGGCGATGCCCACCGCAACGATCGGGAAGCCGATCCGCACGAACCACTCGTGGGGGTATCGCGCCGACAGCCGGGCCTGGGTCCACGAGCCCGCGGTCCAGGAGATCGTCGCGGCGGTGATGGCGATGCCGGCCATGAACGCCGACCAGCCCCGGACCTCCACGAGCAACAAGGCGACGTAGACATCGACCGCGAAGAAGGCGAACGTCAGGACGCCGCGCAGGAGGATGGCCGTGGGATAGCCTCGCGCCGCCCGGAGCGTGCCCGGCGGGACCAGGCGTACGAACGCGAAGAGCGCGATCGCGAGGCCGACGACCCCGAGGATGATGAGCTGCGGCCCCGGCTCGCCCGCGAGCCCGACCGTCACGAGGCCGACGCCGGCGGCGACCAGGAGCCCGTCGACGATCCGCCGGCGCTCGCCGCCCTCGCCGTGCGTCTCGAGCCGTTGGGCCGCCGATTGGTGTTGCGGTCCCATCCCCACGAGCCCGCGGTACGCCAGGAACCCCGAGAAGGCCAGGAGCGGCAGGAGCCCGAAGAAGATCCAGCGCCAGTTGAAGGCCTCCGCGACGACCCCGGCGAGCCCCGGGCCGAGGACGCCCGGCAGCACCCAGGCCGTGGACAGGGTCGCGAACATCCGGGGCCGGAGGTGCTCCGGCAGCGTTCGTCCGATCGCGACGTACGCGATCGGCGGCACGGCGCCCCCGCCGAGGCCCTGGATGAACCGCCCCACGATCAGCATCTCCATCGAGGTCGCCGCCCCCGCGATCGCGAGTCCGAGCGCGAAGAGCCCGATCCCGAGCAGGAACGGCAGGACGACGCCGCGGCGATCGATGAGGGTGCCCGCGACGACGATGCTCAACAGTGAGCCGACGAGGAACGCGGTGAACACGAGGCCATAGAGCTCCAGGCCGCCGAGCTCCTTCGCGACCACCGGCATCGCCGTCGCGACGGCGAGGGCCTCGGCGGCGACGAGCGTGATCGTGAGGACCAGCCCGAGGGTCAGGGGCCGTCGGCTGGCCGTCCAGAGGCCATCGTCGGAAGGGGCGGATCGTGCCTGGCCGGCGAGGCTCTCCGGGTGGGCAAGCTCCTCCGGCGTGACCGCGGCGTGGTCGTGATCGTGGTCGCCGTGGGCGTGGCGGTCGCTGGGCATCGGGCGAGTATGTCCGCTCGATCAGCGGGTCGCGACGGGCGCGGATCGCCGAGCGTCGCGATAGATCGCTCAGCCGCCGCCGGCCAGGATCAGCACCAGCCCGAGGCCCTGACGGGGCACGCGCGTCAGCGCGACTCGACGGCGACCCGGAGGCCCAGCGCGATCAGGACGACACCGGTTGCGCCCTCGAGCCAGCGCTTCACGTCGGCCCGCGTCAGCGTCCGGTGCGCTCGATGGATGAGATGGGCATAGATCGTCAGCCAGATCAGGCCGACGACGATGTGGACCCCGGCCAGGAACAGGATCTGCGGCAGCACGGGGTGGGCGGTATCGACGAACTGCGGCAGGAACGTCAGGAACAGCAGGGCCGGCTTGGGGTTCAGCACGGTGCTGATGACCCCCTGGAGGTAGGCCGTTCGCATCGATGGCATCCGCTTGCCCGGCCGAGCGGCGACGTCTGCGTCGGCCGAATGCGCGCGGGTCCCCGCGGGATCGGCATCGGGCTCCGGCCCAGGCTCGCGGCCGGCGCGCAACGCCGACAGCAACGACTGCGCGCCGAGGTAGACGAGGTAGGCCGCGCCGGCGAGCCTCACCACCGTGTACGCCTCGGCCGAGGCGACCAGCAGCGCCGACAGCCCGACGGCGAGCGCGGTCGCGTGGACCACCAGACCCGTGAGGTTCCCGAGGATCGTTCGCTCGGCGAGCCGCGTCCCGCCGAGGAATACCTGGCGCATGATCAGGGCCATGTCGGCGCCTGGTACGACCGTGATCAGGATCGACCCGGCGAGGAACGGCAGCAGCTGCTCGATCGGGACGGGCATGGACGCAGGATGCCACGCAGCGACTCCCACGGAACAGCTCGCTGCGGCGGGGTCGGGTGCGGCGCGTTGTTGTCCAACAGACACGAATCTGACCGGAAAGGACGTCTCTCAGGCCCGGATACGGATCCTCGGCGCGGAAACGTGTCTGAGAGTCATGATCTCGGGCCGATTGCGGCAGGAATCGATCGCTCGCGGCCCCATTTCGTGTCTGCCAGTCACGAAGAGGCCGGGAAGCGGCCCCGAAACGGTCCAGGAGGCTCGATTGCCGACGATCTGGTGTCCAGCAGTCACGTCTCTGCCGACGACGGCCCGTCAGTCGGGAGTGCCCAGCGCCTCGATCAACCGGTCCAGCAACTCGATCCGGCGCTGGTGCTGGGCCATCTCGGCGCCCATGTCCTCGCGCGACGACTCGGTGCCATAGCCCGCAAACAGCCGCGTGTCGCGCCGCATGATCGCGGCCAGCTCGGTCGCCTTCGCCGCGAGGAGGGCGCCGCGGAGAACCCGTGCCTCCTCCGCGTCGATCTCGATGTCGATCCGCACGCTCGAACAATGGCATGTCGGCCCTGTGGGCGCGCAACAATCGCCGGCAGATGCTCGTCGGCCATCCCATGCGAACCGCGACCCTTCTCGCCACCTGCTTGGCCATGACTGCGTGCTCCGGCGGGGACGCGCCGATCCCGCCCGGCTACGGGGCGCTGGTGGAGAGCGCCCGGTCGAGCGTCCTCGACAACCACGAGGGGCTGTTCAAGCCAGGCCTGGCTGTGACGCGGGTCACGTGCTTTCCCGACGGCGGCGTAGTCATCCTGTTTCGGCAGATCGGCGGGCCAACACCCGGTGAACCGGCATTCGCGATGGGTGGCGTCCCGGGGCCCGCCCCCGACGCCTACAGCTGGTCGGGTGGTTGGGGCGACATGGAGGAGATCAACGCGGAGATCGAGTTCAACTACGGCGACGTCCGTGAGGTCCTGTGCCCGCCGCGGGCGCCATAGGTCCTCAGATCGGATCCTCGAAGCCCGGCCGGACAGTCGGCCCGTAGGGATTGGCACGCGAGGAAGGCTCGGAACGCTCCGGGCGCATCGATGAGAGGAGCGCCGCGTCGACGTGGGCGGTCTCGGTTCCGAGCCTGGCGACGATCGCCTGGGTCAGCGTCCAGCCCTTGAGCGCGTCCTTCGGCAGCCGGATCCGGACCTGGTTCGAGGCGAACGTCACGTCGGCGTGGCGAACACCCGGCAGCGAGCCCGGGGTGAGGAGCCGAATCGCCGTGGCCCGCGACAGGCCCTCGCCGAAGCGCACGACCAGGAGGCCGTCCTCGCGTGACATCGAGGCCACCCCAACGGCCTCGGCGGCCAACCGCAGCTCCGCGACCTCCGCGAGCCGCTGGACCGGCAGCGGCATCGGCCCGAAGCGATCCGTGACCTCCTGTCGGAACGCCGCGACATCACCCTGCGTGCGGGCCCGTGCGAGCCGCCGGTACAGCTCGAGCTTCTGGGCCTCGTCCGGGACGTAGTCGTCGGGGAGGTGGGCCTCGAGCGGGAGGTCCACCACGGCCTGCGGTGCGACCAGCACGGGAGCGCGATTTTCGTGGGTCGCCTTGCGCTCCTCGACGGCCTCCGCGAGCAGTCGCGAGTAGAGATCGAACCCCACCGCTGCCATGTGGCCCGACTGCTCGCCGCCGAGGATGTTGCCGGCGCCGCGAATCTCGAGGTCCGACAGCGCGATCTGGAACCCCGCGCCGAGCTCGGAGGCGTTGAAGATCGCCTGGAGCCGCTTCCGGGCGTCCTCGCTCATCCGCTCGCGCCGCCGGTACAGCAGGTAGGCGTAGGCGCGCCGCGAGGACCGCCCGACGCGACCCCGCAGCTGGTACAGCTGCGCCAGGCCCAGGGTGTCCGCTCGATCGATGACGATGGTGTTGGCGTTCGGGATGTCGAGGCCGGACTCGATGATCGTCGTGCAGACGAGCACGTCGGCGGCGCCCTCGGCGAACTTGAGCATCACGCTCTCGAGGTGGCCCTCGGCCATCTGGCCGTGCCCGACGACGATCCGGGCGTCGGGCAGGAGCTTCCGGAGCTGCTCGGCCTGGCTTCGATCGTCTCGACGCGGTTGTGGACGTAGAACACCTGCCCGCCGCGGTCGAGCTCGCGGAGGATCGCGTCCCTGACGAGCCCGGCGGACGCCTCCGCGACCCGCGTCTGGATCGGCAGGCGATCTTCCGGCGGTGTCTCGATGACCGACATGTCCCGGACGCCGGCGAGGGCGAGATTGAGGGTCCGCGGGATCGGCGTTGCGGAGAGCGTCAGGACATCGACCTCGCGCTTGAGCTGCTTGAGCCGCTCCTTCGCCGCGACCCCGAACCGCTGCTCCTCGTCGACCACGACCAGCCCGAGGTCCTTGAACCGGACGTCCTTCGACAGCAGGCGATGGGTCCCGATGACGAGATCGACCGAGCCGTCGGCGAGGCCCTGCACGGCCCGGTCCTGCTCGGCCTTCGAGACGAACCGGCTGAGGAGCGCGACCTTGACCGGGAACGGCCCGAACCGCGAACCGAAGGTGACGTGGTGCTGGGCCGCGAGCACGGTCGTCGGCACGAGCACCGCGACCTGCTTCTCGTCCTGGATGGCCTTGAATGCCGCCCGGATCGCGATCTCGGTCTTGCCGTAACCGACGTCGCCGACCACGAGCCGATCCATCGGCTGGACGGCCTCCATGTCGTGCTTGACCTCGACGGCAGCCCGGAGCTGGTCGACCGTCTCCTCGTACGGGAACGCGGCCTCCATCTCGGCCTGCCAGGGCGTGTCGCCCGGATAGGCATGGCCGGGCGCGCCGGCGCGGGCGGCGTACAGCGCGAGCAGCTCCTCGGCGAGGTCGCCGACCGCCTTGCGAACGCGAGCCTTCGTCCGCAGCCACTCCGTGCCGCCGAGCTTCGACAGGTGGGGGCTCTCGCCGCCGGAGTAGCGCGAGATCCGCCCGATCTGCTCGACCGGCACGAAGATCCGGTCCTGGCCCTGGAACGCGAGCTCGAGGAAGTCGCGCTCATCGCCGGCGCTGGAGCTGCGCCGGAGCATCCGCTCGTAGCGGGCGATGCCGTGGTCGATGTGGACGACGAGGTCGCCCGGTGTCAGCCGCTCGAGGATGTCGCGGGGCACGACGCGCCGCATCGCCTTGGGCCGGCGGACACGGACGCTCCCGAACAGCTCGCGATCGGTGACGAACACGAGGCCGTCGGGGCCGCCCGTGAACCCGCCGTTGAGGCTTCGATCGACGACGGTGACGCTGCCCGCCGGCGGCGCGCCGGTCACCGCATCGGTCACGCCGGCCGCGTGGCCGCCCTCCTCGAGGAGCTCGGCGAGGCGCGGCGCCTGGTCGGACGCGATGACGATGCGGGAGCGGGATGCGTCACTCCCCTCGGCCGCCTCGCCCAGCCAGCGTTCGACAGCCTCCGCGATCCGGCCGCCGCGTCCCGGCGGGAGCACCGGCTCGCGCCACCCGAACAGGTCACCGGACGACTTGCCGCCACCCGCGATCGCGTTCGCCGCCTCGGATTCCCACGTCAGCTCCAGCGTCCGCGAGGCCAGCAGCCGGCGCTTCCAGTCGCGTGGCCCGAGCAGCGTCGACGGCCAGTCACGGGGCAGGTCGCCCGAACCGAGCAGCTCCGCGCGCCGCTCGTCCGCCTGCCGCCACAGGAACTCCCCGGCCTCGCCGACGTCACCCGGCTCGTCGAGGACGAAGAGGCTATCCGGGGCGATGTGGTCGAGTGCGGTCGCGGGGGCGAGCAGGGGCGCCCAGACCTCCGCGGCGTCGCCGACGGCCGCGGCGCGAGACTCGCTCCGGGCTCGCTCACGTTCCGGATCCGGCGAACCCGCCAGTCGATCCAGATCCTGGTCGAGCCGGTCCGGGAGCTTCCTGCCGATCGTCCTCACCAGCTCGCGCAGCGCGTCGGCACCGCCCGCCGGCACGAGGAACTCCGACGCCGGAAGGAGGACCACTCGGGCGATCTTGCCGGTCGTGCGCTGGTCGGTCGGGTCGAAGGTCCGCAGCGAGTCCACCTCGTCGCCAAAGGATTCGATCCGGACCGGGAGCTCGGCGGAGGGCGGGAAGACGTCGACGATCCCACCGCGTCGTGCGAACTCGCCGCGCCCCGCGACCTCGAGGACGGGCGAGTACCCGAGGTCCAGCAGCTCCTTGAGCAGCGCCGCCTGGCTCACCCGAGCCCCGACCATGAGCTCCAGCGGATTTGCGGGCAGGTCGTCCGGGGCGATCGTGTGCTGGATGAGCGCCTGGACGCTCGCGACGAGGATCCGCGCGCGGCCGCTCCGCCAGGCCGAGAGCGCGGCGACCCGGGCCGCCGTCTCATCCGCGATGAGCTCGCTCCGCTCGTACGCCAGCGCGGTCCTCGGCTCCAGCACCGCGACGGTCTCGGGATCGCCGACTCACGCTCCCAGCTCCTCCGCGACCCGGTCGCCGATCTCCGAGTCCCGCGCGACCCACACGATCCGCTCGCCAGCCACGACCGCGAGCGCCGCCGCGAGGTAGCTCTTGGCGCCGTGCGGCACCGAGGTGACGCCGGCGTGCCGTCCCGCATTCGACGCCGGGGCCGCGATCGGACCGAGCCGCTCCCGAAGGGCCTCGAACGCCCCGGTGCCGTCGACGAGCCGCGTCAGCCCGCTGAGGTTCGGGATCCTTCGGCCCGGCCCGGCGCGGCGCGGGACGGCCGCGTCGACGAGGCGGGCAGAGGACGCAACGTGGGCTTCGATCTCTGCCTCGGCCGAGTCGAAGGCCGGTCGCTCCTCGGCCGGGCCGCCGACCTGCCGATCCGGGTCGGCGAGCCGCCGCTCCCAGCCGCGCTTGCCGCGCATCGGCGGGCTGCTGCTCATCGCGGGCCCTCGTCGTCGTCTGGCTTCCGCGACAGCACCCGGCGCCAACCGGTCTTCGTTCGCCGAACGCCGTCGGCTCCCGGTGGGCCGTCGACCTCGCCGGCCGGCGCGAGCCGATCCTCGTCGGCGGGCCGCAGATCGAAGGGGTTGAAGCGGTTCGCGGCCTTGTTCGTGCCCTCGCGCGCCCAGGCCTCGACCGCGTCTGCCGCAGCATCGAGGAGCTCGTCGAGCCGCTGGCGCTCGTCCGGCTCGAACTTCGCGAGGACGTGATCGACGAACCGCCCGTCCGGCGCGCCGATCCCGACGCGCAGCCGACTGAACGCCTCCGAGCCCATCTCGCCGATGATCGAACGAAGGCCGTTATGCCCGCCCGGTCCCCCGCCCTCGCGGAACCGCAGCTTGCCGAAGGGCAGCGCGAAATCGTCGACGACGACGAGCATCTCGGTCAGCGGCGCCCGCTCCCGCGCGAGGAGCTTCCGGACCGCCAGGCCGGAATCGTTCATGTACGTCTGTGGCTTCGCCAGGAGCAGGTCGAGCCCACGGAACCGTCCGCCGACCACGGACGACGCGTCCCGGCTCCGCCCGCGACCGTCCCACCCGGCATGATCGGCGAGCCGGTCGAGAACCATCCAGCCGACGTTGTGGCGGGTCTGCCGGTACGGCTCGCCGGGGTTCCCCAACCCGACGACGATCTTGTGCACGAACCTCCATTCCGCGGCGAACGCCCGACGCGGACAGCACGAACGGCCCCGGGACACGTGTCCGGGGCTCGACGAAATGGTATCCCGAGCGGGCCTGCACAGCCCGCAGCGCGGGCTAGTTCGGGTCGAAGAGCAGCGCCGGGTCGACGAGCTCGCGATCGCCGAGCTCCTCGCCGAGCTCGACCTTGACCCGACTCGATGGGTTGCCCTGACACGTCTGGGCTCCGCCCCGGCTTCGCACGCCGAACACGACGAGCACCCGGTCCTCGAGCGCGAGCACGCGAGGACCGACGATCCGACCATCGGCGGATCGTCCCGACGCGCAGGCGCGCTCGGTGACGAGTGCGGTGAAGATGGTCGTCTTCGGCCCGGGCGCGGGCTCGACGGGGTCGGGCTCCCAGGTCGCGACACCGAGGCCATCGGGCAGGAGGATCTCGGGCTGGCAGTCGCCCCAGCCGGCGGCGCCCCATTCGCCGCTCGCCTTGCGCTCCAACCGGATGTACATCACCCGGCCGTTCGCGAAGTTGACGAACTCCACCGAGGTCGCATCCTGGCCCGTCAGGTGCCAGCCCGCCGCCGGCACCGCGATCCCGGCATCAGGAAGACCGCCGGGCACCAGCGCCGCCCTGAGCGCCGCGGCGGCGTCATCAATTCCCGCCTCAGCGATGCCTGGCTCCTTCGCGATCGCCGGATCAAACGGGAAGCCGCTGCAGGCGTAGCGAAGGTCGTTCGCGACGGCGATGGGATCGCTCGTGAGGGCCGGTGCTGACGGCGATGGCCGACCGCAGCCCATGACGGCCGCCGCGACCACGATGAGGATGCCCGCGAGGCGTCCGCGTCGTGCCATCGCGTTGATTCCAGATCCCGCCATCATCCGAGGAGCCGCCGCTCGAGCGCGCGCATCGCGGCCTCCTCGGCAGGCTCCGCGTGATCCCAGCCGCAGAGATGGAGCGTGCCGTGCGTCACCAGGAGGCGCAGTTCGTCGGCGGGCGACCATCGAACGTCGCTCGTGTGCCCGCCGCGACCCTGCTCCGCCTGCTCGATCGCCCGTTCCACCGAGATCGCGATGTCTCCGATGTGGGTCCGAGGTCGGCGCCGCGCCGCGGCGATCGCCCGCTGCGGCTTCGGTCGGGAATCGCCCAGACCGGTGCCTCGAAACGCCCCCGGCTCGAGCATCGGGAACGACAGCACATCGGTTGGCCCCTCGTGGCCCATGTGCTCCTGGTTCAGGTCGGCGAGCTCCTCGTCGTCAGTCAGAACGACGGTCAGCGAGCCCGGCTCCGGGGCGGCTGCCGCCTCGAGCGCTCTCGACACCGCCTGTGCGATCGCCCGGATCCCGACCGGCTCTTCGATCCCCGCCCGTCGAACGACATCGACCCGCCACGGCGGGAGGTAGATCGACGTCGATCGCTCCCGTGAGCTGCTCGTCACCTTCAGGCAGGCGATGTCACGCGGGAGTGCCGCCGCCTCCGGCGGCGCGGCGCGATTCGAGCTCGACCACCTTGTTCTGCGGGTAGGCGACGCGCTGGTGGTACATGCCGAGGAGCTGTGAGACGAATGCCTCCTGGGCCTTGCCGATATCGCGCAGTGTCAAGTCGCACTCGTCGAACTGGCCGTCGTCCATCCGGTCGCTGATGATCCGGGCGACCATCGATCGGATCGCGGGCTCATCCCGCGAGGCGAGCGACCGAACCGACGCCTCGACGCCGTCGGCGAGCATGAGCAGCGCCGCCTCGCGCGTCTGCGGCTTCGGGCCGACATGGCGGAACCGCCGAGCGTCGACCGTATCGGCGGCGCGCTGGCCCTCGACCGTCTCGAGGCCGCCGTACGGCGCCGCCGCCTCCTCACGGGCCTTGGCGAGGAAGTAGGCCATCACCGAAGTGCCGTGATGCTGCGGGATGAAGGCGATCAGGCTCTTCGGGAGCTTCGCCTGGTAGGCGACGTCGATCCCGTCGGCGACATGCTGCTTCAGGATCAGGGCCGACTCCTCAGGCTCGAGGATGTCGTGGATGTTCTCGCCGCCGGACTGGTTCTCGATGAACGCCAGGGAGTTCGCGAGCTTGCCGACGTCGTGGTAGTAGGCCGCGACGCGGGTGATGAGCGGGTCGGCACCGATCGACTCCGCCGCGCGCTCCGCGAGGTTGCCGACCATCAGCGAGTGGTGGTAGGTCCCGGGCGTCTCGACCAGGAGGCGGCGGAGCAGCGGTTGCGACGGGTTCGCGAGCTCCAGGAGCTGGAACACCGTCATGAGGCCGAACACGTTCCCGAGGACCGCGAACGACCCGACTGCCGCGACCGCCGCGCCGCCGGCAGAGAGCGCCGCCGCGCCGATGAGCTGGACGACGCCGGTGAGGTCGCGCTCGCCCAGCAGCGAGAACGCCGTCACGACGACCGCCTGGACCACGAAGATCGCCGCACCGGCCTGGATGAACGCCTGGAGCTTGTCGCCGCGGCGGATCGCGAGGATCCCGGCGAGCCCGCCGAGCAGCACGTAGGTGCCCAGCTCGAGCGACGGCCCGTTCACGGCGCCCGCGACGATCGCCACGACCGCGGTGACGAGAACCGCCGTCTCGGCATCGAGGAGCACGGCCACCAGGATCCCGATCGCCGCCATCGGCAGGATGAACGGCAACGCCGCGCGGCCCGCGGTGAGCTGGAGCGCGAAGGTCGCGAAGGCGACCAGGAGCCAGATCAGCAGCACCACGTTGTTCCGGTGCCAGTACTCCGGGCGGAAGATCCGCAGCCAGGCGATCACCAGCGCCACGAGCAGCCCGGACATGAGGAGCCAGCCCCCGAGCGCGGCCAGGTCCGGACGAGTGTCGTCGAGACCGAGGGCGCGGATGAGGGCGAGATCCGCCTCGGTGACCTGGTCGCCGGTTCGGACGATGACCTGGCCCTGGACGATCTCCTCGACGATGGGCTGGACTGCCGCTTCCTGGCGATCGCGCTCCTGCTCGGTGAGGGTCTCGCTGAAGGAGCTGTTCGGCACGAGCAGCGGCGCGATCAGCTCCGAGGCGAGATCCCGCTCCGCGTTGGTCAGCTCGCCGGCCATCTGGGCCGAGAGCCGGCTCCGCGCCTCGGCAACCGCCGAATCACGGAGCTCCGCGCGCTCCGTGACGTCGAGGACGCGCGCGGCCTCCGTTCGGACCGGCGCCCAGCGCTCCGGCTCGAGCTCCATGAGCGTCGTCCGCGCATCCTCGGAGAGGTCGGGGAGCAGCGTCTCGAGGAACGCCGCGCGATCCTCCGGGCTCGTCTCGGGGGCGAACGCCGTGTCGAGCGGCGTCGCGCGCCGGCTGAAGGCCTGGAGCTGCTCGGCGGCGATGGTGATCGCTCGCTCGGTGGTGTAGTCGTACTGCGGGTCCACGACCCGGGCGGCCACGCGAGCCTGCTGCGTGGCGATCTCGTTGGTGTAGGTGAGCGCCTTCGGCGCCCGGACGTCGGCCTGGGCCAGGTCCCCGAGCTGGAGGTCGATCCCGGGCGAGAGGTCCAGTCCGAGCGTCAATGTCATCAGCGCGATGAGTGCGCTCGCGGCGACGCCGAGCCGCAACATCTCGCGGCGGCTCGGGAGCTTGCTGGGCTCGATCGGGCTCGACATCGAGGCTGAGGACGGTCCGGCCGGCGTCGTGGTTGCGTTCACCGCATCGCCCTACCGGGCCGCGCGCTTCGCGAGCGCCTGGTTCACGGCCTGGCTCACGAAGCGGCCGTCCGCGCGGCCTTTCGTCTTGGGCGACAGCCAGCCCATGACCTTGCCAATGTCGCGCGGGTTCTCGGCGCCGGTGGCCGCGATCGCCTCGTCGACGAGCGAAACGATCTCGGCCTCGGACAGCTGCTCGGGGAGGTAGGTGGCGAGGATCGCGATCTCCGACTCTTCCTTCGCGGCGAGGTCCTCGCGCCCACCCTTGCGGAACGCCTCCACGGACTCGCGCCGGGTCTTCACCTCGCGCGCCAGGACGGCGCCGACCTCGTCGTCCGAGTACTCGCGACGTTCGCGCTTCTCGGCGTTGTAGATCGCGCTCTCGGCCATGCGGAGGGTGTCGCGACGCAGCGCCTCACCCGACCGCATCGCGGCCGTGATGTCGGATTGGATTCGCTCTCGGAGAGACACCGGTATCGGCACCTCGGGTGGCTGCTCGCCGGCGGGTTCGCCGGAGATCGCTTGCCCGGGTCGTCGGTGGCGGTGGGCCGTCTGTCCCCTCGCGGAGCACTCGCGATGGCATCGGACGGTCCCGGCCGTCCGACCGATCAGCCCTGCGGCGTTCGTGCGTTCTTCTTGCGCTTCGCTTCCTTGCGCTTCCGCTTCACGCTGGGCTTCTCGTAGTGCTCGCGACGGCGAGCCTCGGCGAGGATGCCCGACTGCTGGATCTTCTTGTTGAAGCG
>JBKKDM010000153.1:0-3034 GCA_046707905.1 Candidatus Limnocylindrales bacterium | reverse complement strand
GACGCCGGCCCGGGTAGCCATCGCCGAGTGGGTCGAACTGGCCCGGATCTACAGTGGCGACCCGATGCGACGCCTCATGAACGGCGTCCTCGGGCGGATCGCACGCGAGACGGAAGCCGACAACACTCCAAGCCCCGGAGGAGAGAGCCAGTGGCCAGCACCTACGACCGCCTCAAGAAAATCGTCGTCGAGCAGCTCGGCGTCGACGAGGAAGAAGTCAAGCCCGAGGCGTCCTTCGTCGACGACCTGAATGCCGACTCCCTCGACCTCGTCGAGCTCATCATGAGCCTCGAGGAAGAGTTCGGGACCGAGATCTCCGACGAAGACGCGGAGCGTATCCGGACCGTCGGCGACGCCGTCGAGTACATCGACGAGCGCAACACCTAGCTCGCGGCCCGTCGGCCCCGCGGCACGCCTGTCGGGATCGTGGACCGGGCCGACCTCCTCGCCGAGCAGCTCGGCCTTCCCGTCCGGGATCGGCGTCTCCTGGCCCAGGCGCTGACCCACACCTCCTGGCTCCATGAGCATCCCGGCGAGGCCGCCGGGCACAACGAACGACTGGAGTTCCTCGGCGACGCCGTGGTCAACCTTGCCGTCTCCGAGGCCCTGTATGCCCGTCACCCCGACGACGACGAAGGCGTGCTGTCCGCACGCCGCGCCGCGATCGTGAGCGCGACGGGCCTCGCGACCCTCGCGTCCCGCATCGACCTGGGGCAGTTTCTCTCGCTCGGCGAGGGCGAATCCGGGCGCGCCGGACGCCAGCGTCCGTCGATCCTGGCGTCGGCCTTCGAGGCGCTGGTTGGCGCCCTCCTGCTCGATCTCGGCTGGGAGACGACGCGCGACTGGCTGATCGCGACGGCGACCCCCGAGGTCGACGCCGGGCTACCGCCCGTGCTCCTGAAGAGTCCCAAGAGCCGCCTCCAGGAGGCGACCCAGCGCTCGAGCGGCGGCCGGCCGGCGTACCGCGTCCTCGAGGCCATCGGTCCGGATCACGACAAGGTCTTCCGCGTCGAAGTGTCCGTCGCCGGCGAGGTCCTTGGGATGGGCGTCGGGCCGTCGCGCCGCGTCGCCGAGACGGCCGCCGCTGCGGAGGCGTTCGCGGTCCTGGAAGCGCGCGCTGCCGTCCAGGCAGCCGAAGACGCCGCGCCAACGACCGACGAGGATCCGACAGGCGCAGCCGCAGCCACGGCCGGTCGGGCCGTCGCGGGGCGGGCGACATGACCGGGCCGGCCCGCCTGCTCTCGGTCCGGCTCCAAGGCTTCAAGTCGTTCGTCGATCGGACCCACGTCGAGTTCGGGCCCGGGGTCAGCGCGGTGGTGGGACCTAACGGCTCCGGCAAGAGCAACCTCGCAGACGCCCTCCGCTGGGCCCTCGGCGAACAGGGTCGCGCGCTCCGATCCCGCAAGTCCGAGGACGTGATCTGGGCCGGCTCGGAGAAACGCCCCGCGGTTGGGATGGCCGACGTCCAGCTGACGCTCGACAACTCGGACGCCTTGCTGCCAGTCGAGTACGGCGTCGTGGAGCTCGGGCGACGGCTGTACCGCTCCGGCGAGAACGACTACCTCCTGAATCGGCAAAGAGTCCGGCTCAAGGACCTCGTGGACCTGCTCGACGCGGGCCACCTCGCGGAGAACGCCTTCCTGTTCATCGGGCAGGGGATGGTCGACCAGGCGCTGGCGCTTCGGCCGGAGGAACGCCGGCCGCTGTTCGAAGAGGTGGCGGGCGTTCGGCGGCATGAGCGGCGACGTCGCCGAGCGGAGGAGCAGCTCGCGGAGTCCGAGGCAAACCTCGCTCGCGTCGACGACATCCTGGGCGAGCTCCGGCCGCAGGCCCGCCGGCTTGCGCAGCAGGCAGAGCAGCAGGCGAACCGCCTGACGGCGGCCGACGAGCTGGCGGCGGCGATCCTCCTCTCGGCGCACGCGCGCTGGCACGCGGCGGCGGGTCGGGCTGCGGCCAGCGCCGAGGCGGTCGGTGCGGCGCGAACGGCGCTGGATCAGGCGATGGCGTCGCTGCTCGAGCACGAGCGGTCGATGGCGACCGCCGGCGCGGCGCTTGGGACGCATGCCGCCGCCGAGGGCACGGCCAGGACAGAGCTGGACCGCGTGCGCTCGGATCGGGCGGCCCTCCAGCTGCGCGAGGGCCGGCTCGCATCGGAGGCCGAGGGTGCCGGCCGGGAGCGAGCACGCCTGGTGGAGGGTCGTGTCGCCGCCGAGGCCGAGGCCGCCGCGTCACGCAACGTGCTCTCGGAGGCCGCGCCCGTCGCGACCGCTGACCTGGAGGAGGAGCTGTCCGGGATCGATGCCGACCTCGCGGAGACCGCCGCAGGTGCGGCTGCCGGCGCGAGTCCCGCAGGCATGTCCGACGTCGACGCCGCCGCGATCCGTCGCCTCGAGGCCGCGCGAGCCGAAGATCTGGCGGCCGCTCGACGGCGGGCGGCCGATGCCGACCGTCATGCCGCCGATGAAGCCGCCCGGGCGGCAAGGGCCGCCGGGAACGCGGAGACGGCGGCCTCGGAGCGGGGGACCACCGCGGCCGCCCTGCAGCGCGCGCAGACCGAGGAGCACGCCGCGCGCGTCGCGCGGGAGGCAGCCCAGGTGGCCGTGGGTCAGGCCGAGGCGTCTGCCAGGGCCGCAGCGGAGACGTCTGCCGGTGCCCGGGCTACCGCGTCGGCCCTGGGCGCCCGCCTGGCCGACGCGCAGCGAGCCCTCGAAGCCTCGGAGGGCAGCGGCTTCAGCCGTGCCGCCCGGGCCAGGGGCGGGCGTTCGATCGCGGACGGACTGATCATCGATCCGGCCCTGCAACCCGCCGTCGATGCGGCGTTGGCCGGACTCGGGCGAGCCCAGGTCCTGCCTCGAGCCACGATCGTGGCGCTCGCCTCGGAGCGCGGCGTCGCGATCGCCGAGGAGTCCATCGCAGCCGCGGGGGCGGCAGCCGCGGGGGCTCCTTCCAGGGGCGCCGCAGCGACGACGCGCTCTGCCGCCGACCGGGTCGTGGAGCAGGCTCGGGCGCGCGGCGGCGGCACGCTGCGCGAGGC
>JBKKDM010000152.1:0-6510 GCA_046707905.1 Candidatus Limnocylindrales bacterium | reverse complement strand
GCGTGGCGGCGCTCGCTCCCGTGGCGGCGCCATCGGTCGCGCTGCCGCCCTGCTGGCCGCCGCCCACGACGGCCTGCGGCGCGATCGCCTGGGGCTTTCGAAGGACGAGCCCGGTCGAGCCGACCTGGACCTCCAGCTCCGTCAGGTCGCTCCGGTCCAGCAGGGTGGCGAGGCGATCGATGAGCGAGAGCAGAGACGCGTCGGCGCCATCGACCGGCGGCGGCTCGGCCTCCGGCTCGGGAGCGACGGTGGTGGCCTCGGTGGCCGGCTCGGCGCCGGTCTGGGCAGCCGCTTCGGCCGCGGTGGTCTCCATCACCGGAGCGGCGCCGGTCGCAGGGTCGGCGTCGTCGAGCTGCCCGGTCATCCGTCCCACCGCTTGAACACGAGGGCCGCGTTCTGGCCCCCGAACCCGAACGAGTTGTTGATCGCCGCGCGAACGTCGCGCTTGGTGGCCTTGTTCGGGGTCACGTCGAGGCCGTTGACATTCGGGTCGGGGCTCGCGAGGTTGATCGTCGGCGGGATCGCCCCGTCGCGCATCGCCTGGATCGTGGCGATCGATTCGAGCGCCCCCGCGGCGCCGAGCGTGTGCCCGAGCATCGACTTCTGGGCCGAGATCGAGACCGCCGGCCCGTGCTCGCCGAGGAGCGTCGCGAGCGCCTGGAGCTCGGCGCTGTCCCCTTCCGGCGTCGAGGTGGCGTGGGCGTTGACGTGGTCGATCTCGTCAGCGTCCATGCCCGCCTTCGCGAGGGCCCTCTGGCCCGCCCGGACCGCGCCGACCCCGCCCGGCGCCGGCAGCGTGATGTGCGATGCGTCGGCGGTCGCGCCGTAGCCGACGAGCTCGGCAAGCGGCACGGCGCCGCGCCGCTCGGCGTGCGAGAGCTCCTCGAGGACGAGCATGCCGGCGCCCTCGCCGATGACGAAGCCATCGCGACCGGAGTCGAATGGGCGCGATGCCGCCTCGGGATCGTCGTTGCGGGTCGAGAGGGCCTTCATCGACGAGAACCCGCCGACAACCGCCTCGTGGATCGCGGCCTCGGAGCCGCCCGCCAGCATGACGTCGGCGTCGTCGCGCCGGATCGTCTCCCAGGCTTCGCCGATCGAGTGGGCGCCGGTCGCGCACGCGGACACGATGGCGAAGTTCGGCCCGATCATGCCGAACGCGATCGCGACCTGTCCCGAGCCGACGTTCGGGATGCCCATCGGCACGAAGAACGGCGAGATCCGGTCGGGACCCCGCGCGGCCATGAGCAGGACGTTGTCGAACATGGTCGCGACACCACCCAGGCCGGACCCGAGGTAGACGCCGGTGCGTTCGGCGAGCGCGCCGTCCATCCGCGCCGGGAGCCCGGCCTGGTCCAGCGCCTGGCGCGCCACGACGAGCCCGAACTGGATGTAGCGGTCCATCCGCCGCATCTCCTTGCGGTCGAGGACGGCCGACGGGTCGAAGTCCTTGACCTCGGCGGCGATCTTCGAGTCGACCCGAGACGGGTCGAACATCTGGATCGACCGGACGCCCGACTTCCCGGCGAGCAGCCCCGCCCACGTCGAGGCCACGTCGTTCCCCAGCGCCGACACCGCGCCCATCCCGGTCACGACGACTCGGCGCACGCCCTTCCCGTTCCTGCCGTTCATCGCACGAGCTTTCCCGTTCGGACGGTGGCGGCGCGGTAGACGTCGCCGGGGAGCCCGCGGGCGGAGATCGCGTTCGAGGCGGCGAGCACGTCGTACTCGGTTCGGCGGATTTCGGTCGTGATGGCTGCGCCGGTTCGGGCGGCCGAGACGACGCTCTCCTCGCTCTCGCCCTCGTCGTCCTCGTCGTCATCGGGTTCGTCGTCATGCTGGTCGTCGACATCGGTCAATGCCGACTTGGCCGGAGCCGCCGCCCCGATCGTCACGAGCGCCCACGAGGCCGTCGGATCGCCGTCGAAGGCGTAGCCCGCGCTGCCGTCGTTGACGACGATCTTCCAGCCGAACTCCTGGACGTCGGGGATGTGGGTGTGGCCGCAGCAGATCACCCGGGCGTCGGTTCGCGAGATCCGCTCGTACACGGTCGACGGATCGAGGCCCTTGTCGAAGCCCTGCGTCTGCGAGCCGGGCGAGGCGTGCGTCAGGAGCACGAGGTCGTCGCCGATGCGAACGCGCCGCTCGGCGGGAAGCCGTCGAAGCCAGCCGAGCTGTTCGTCGTCGAGGGCGTCATGGGCCCACTCGGCGGCGGCTCGAACGGTCTCCGAGACGCCCGATTCGAGCATCCACGGGAAGGCTGCGGCGTAGTCCGCGTCGGCCACCGCGATGTCGGTGTTGCCCTGGACGACGATCGCGCCGTCACGCTCCATCTCCCGGATCGCGTCGACCGTCGCGCCCGGCTCGGCGCCGTTCATGACGAGGTCGCCGGCGATCAGGATGACGTCGGGCTTCTCCTTCTTGAGTGCCTTCCGCACGGCTTCGAGAGCGGTGACGTTGCCATGCACATCCGAGAGCACGGCGATCCGAGTCGTCACTTGGCCGACCCGCTCAGCGGAGCACCCCTTCCGGCGGGATGATGAAGCTGAGGAGTGCTTCGCAGGCCACCTCGCCATCGACCGTCGCGACGCCCCGGCCCTTGCCGAAGCGCGAGCCGAGCTTCTCCATCGTGATCTCGAGCCGCAGGACGTCGCCCGGGACGACGATCCGCTTGAAGCGCGCGTCGTCGATACCGGCGAAGAGCCCGATGCGATCGCCAAAGCCCGGCTGTTTCGCGACATAGACGGCCATCGTCTGGGCCAGCGCCTCGATCTGGAGGACCCCGGGCACGATCGGCAGGCCCGGGAAATGGCCCGGCGCCCACCAGCCATCGGCGCTGATGCCCTTGATCCCGACGATCCGCTTCGCCTCGGGGTCGTACTCGACGATCCGGTCGACCATCAGCATTGGGTAGCGATGCGGGATGAGCGCCTCGATCTCACGGGTCGTATGGATCGTGCCCTCGGCCGCCAGGGGGTCGCGCGAGGTCGCGCCGGCCGCCGCGTCCACCGGCTGCGTCTCCGTCGTCATCGGGCCGCCGCGGCGAGGAAGGCGGCGCCGCCGACGCGGTCGAGCAGGTTCGTCGTCATCCGGCCCTCCAGGAAGGTCTCGTTGTCGAGGAGCGCGCGGTGGATGTCGATGTTCGTCGTCACTCCGTCGACCAGGAGCTCCTCCAGGGCCGCGCGGGAGCGGGCGATCGCCGTGGCCCGATCCGGGCCCCAGACGATCAGCTTGCCGAGCAGCGAGTCGTAGTACGGCGGCACCTCGTAGCCCGGGTAGATGTGGGAGTCCATCCGGATGCCGGGCCCGCCCGGGGCGTGGTACTGCTCGATGATCCCGGCCCCGGGCCGGAAATCGTTGGCCGGATCCTCGGCGTTGATCCGGAACTCGATGGCATGGCCTCGGGTCACGATGTCCGACTGCCGCAGCCCCAGCGGCTCGCCGGCGGCGATCTTGATCTGGAGGGCCACGAGGTCGACCCCGGTGAGCATCTCGGTGACCGGGTGCTCGACCTGGATCCGGCAGTTGATCTCGATGAAGTAGGCCGCGCCGGTGCCGTCGACCAGGAACTCGAGGGTCCCGACGTTCTCGTAGCCCGCGGACACGACCGCCCGGATCGCCGTCTCCGCCAGGGCCGCGCGGGCCTCCGGCGACAGGGCCGGCGTCGGTGCCTCCTCAAGGATCTTCTGGTGGCGCCGCTGGACGGAGCAATCGCGCTCGCCGAGGTGGATCCCGGCGCCGAACTTGTCGACCGCGACCTGGATCTCGACGTGGCGATTGTCGTCGAGCCACTTCTCCAGGTAGATCGAGTCGTCGCCGAACGCCGCCTTGGCCTCGGAGCGGCAGATCTTCACGGCCGACTCCAGCTCCCGGGACGTCCGGACCATCCGCATGCCCTTGCCGCCACCGCCGGCGGATGGCTTGATGAGCACCGGGTAGCCGATCTGCTCGGCTTCGCGGAGCGCGTGGTCCTCGTCGCTGATCATCGTCGAGCCCGGGATCGTCGGGAGCCCGAAGCCACCCAGCAGGCGGCGGGTCCCCTCCTTCGAGGCGAACCGATCGAGGACGGCCGGCGGCGGCCCGATGAAGGTCAGGTCGTGGGCTCGAACGACCTCGGCGAAGGTCTCGTCCTCGCTCAGGAAGCCGTAGCCCGGGTGGATCGCGTCACAGCCGGTCACGAGCGCTGCGGAGATCACGGACGGCACCGAGAGGTACGACCGGCGCGCATCGGGCGGGCCGATGCAGATGGCCTCGTCGGCGAGCTGCGCGGGGAGCGAGTCGCGATCCGCCTCGCTGTAGGCGACGACCGCCTCGAGTCCGAGGGTCCGGCAGGCACGGATGATGCGGAGCGCGATCTCGCCCCGGTTCGCGATCAGGACCCGCTTGAACATCAGCGGGCCTCCGCGGTCGCCACGAGCTCGAGGCGAATGAGCTCCTGGCCGTACTCGACGGCGGTCCCGGCTTCGACGAGCGTCGCGCCGACGATTGCGTCAGCGGGCGCCAGCACGTCCTGGGGGACGCCGATGACGTTCACGGTCCCGAGCGAGTCGCCGGCCCGGACCTTCGTTCCCGACGCGGCGCGGGCCCCCGGTTCGAAGATTCCGACCGCCGGTGACGTGGCGACGGTTCGCGAGCGATCCGCACCGTCACCGCCCGAGCCCGACCCGGCGCGAGCCAGCCCGGTCCCGTTCGTGGATGCGCTGGCGGCACCGCTCCCGGCCGTCGTGCCGGTGGGGCCGCCAGAGCCCGCACCACCGCGCGCGCCGCGGCCCTCGGGGGCGGCTCGCCCGTGGGCATGGCCCTCGTGGCCGGGCTGGGAACGGGAAGGTCGGTCCGTGGCGCGGCGGCCTTCGCCCGACCCGGCGTCAGACGGGCGGCGCAGCCGGACGCTCCAGTCGCCCTCGCGGACTTCGAGCTCGCCCAGGTTCGTCGAGCCGAGCTTCGCCAGGAGCGCCGGCAGGAGGTCCTCCGTCAGCTTGGCGATGCCCGCATGGTCCGCTCGGCGCGCAGCGTCCGACCGGCCGGTCGTGCTGCGTTCGCGCTGGGGGCCTGCGTCGGGCACCGATCAGACCTCCTCGTGCGCCGTCGGCTCGTCTCGCCTCGACGAGCCCGGCAGGGGCATGCCCATCGACCAGCGGGTCGGGTCGAGCAGGTCGCGCAGGCGATCGGCCAGCCCGCGACTGGGCGGTGGGGCCACCTCGGGGGTGGCGACCTCAGTGTACGGGCCGAGCGCCCGGTAGCGCCGGTATCGGGCCTCCACCAGCTCGTCCGGCGCGAACGCCGAGAGCCGGTCCAGCTCGGCGATGATGACCTGGCGCAGGCGACGGGCGGTCTCCTTGGGATCGGCGTGGGCGCCCTCGCCGGGCTCGGCGACGACACGATCGATGACCCCCAGCTCGAGCTGGTCCTGCGCGGACATCTTCATGGCCAGCGCGGCGGCGGGCGCCTCCTCGGCCGTACGCCACAGGATCGAGGCGCAGCCCTCGGGGCTGATGACCGAGTACACGGCGTTCTCGAGGGCGATCACCACATCGCCCACGGCGATCGCGAGGGCGCCGCCGGACCCGCCCTCGCCGGTGATGATCGCGACGACCGGGGTCCGAATCCGGCTCATCAGGCCGATCGACCGGGCGATCGCCTCCGCGATGCCGCGTTCCTCCGATTCCGGCCCGGGGTGGGCGCCCGGGACGTCGACGAAGGTCACGATCGGCAGCCCGAAGCGCTCCGCGAGCTCCATCACTCGCATGCCCTTCCGGTAACCCTCCGGGTGCGGCATCCCGAAGTTGCGGCGGATGTTCTCCTCCGTGTCGGACCCCTTCTGCTGCCCGACGAAGGCGATCCGGCGACCCTCGATCCGCGCGAAGCCGGCAACCATCGCCGGGTCGTCCCCGAAGCCGCGGTCGCCGTGGAGCTCGATGACCTCGTCGGCCATGTGCTCGAGCAGGACGAGGGTCCGCGGGCGCCCGAGGTTGCGCGCCAGCTGGACGCGGCGCCAGACGGCGTCCTTGGGGTCGAGCGGCTCGCTGGCCTTGCCCTTGCGATCGAGGATCCGGTCAACCACCGGTCGTTTTCTCGGTGGCGATCGCGACCGGCTCGGCGACGGTCGCACCAGGATCGGGAGCCTCGCCAGGGCGGACGGCCTTGCCGGGCGCCGCCTCCGTGGGTGCGTCCTTTCCGTTCGTCGGCGCTTCGATGGCAGGGGTCGAGGGCATCGTGCCGCCGGGTGCCGCACCGGCCGGGCTGGGGGTTGCGAGGCCCGCGCCCCCGGTGACGACGCTGCCCATGGCCCCGCCCATCGCCCCGCCCATGGCGCCCACGGCCCCCGCCGCGGCACCGACCGCCGCGCCACCGACGGTCCCGACGGCGGACATCAGCGAGCCGAGTGGGTTGATGGCGGCCGGCCGAGCATCGGCGGCCAGCTCCGGGGGGCGCATGAAACGCAGGAGTCCGGCGATCTCGCCGCGAAGCGCGCGCCGGTGGATCACGCGGTCGATGAACCCGTGCTCGAAC
>JBKKDM010000151.1:0-6153 GCA_046707905.1 Candidatus Limnocylindrales bacterium | reverse complement strand
GGTCATCGGTTCGATTCCGATAGGCGGCTCCACGGAAAAGGCTCCTGACCAGCGGAAACGCCAGTCAGGAGCCTTTCTTGTACAGCGACGGAGGACCAATTGACACCTAGGAATGTACCTGTTGTTGATGAGGCCCTGCCGAGCGTCGGCGAGCTGGTCCGGGCCGCGCTCGAGCGCAAGGAGCTCTCGATCCGAGACGCGGCCGCCAGAACCGAGGGCGCGGTCTCTCACAGCCAGATCGCCCGCATCCTGCGAGGGGAGTCCGCGCGAATCCGCCCACAGACCCTGACCGCGCTCTCGCGCGCCCTGCAGATCCCGATCGGCACGCTGCGCCTGGCCAACGGCGCGCACAATGGGCGGGTGCCCACCCCGTTCGTCCTGCCCCCGCGCGCCGACGAGCTGAGCGTTGCCGAGCGACGGGTGATCGTGAACATGATCAGCGCCCTGCTCGCCGCCCACGACGGGGGAGCAAAGTGAGTGAGATCCCCGGCGCCCGCCCCACCGCCCAGGTCGTGGCCTCCGCGGCCCAGGCCGACCGGGCCCGCGCAGCTGGTCTTGTCGACGAGCACCTGGTCACGCTGATGCTGGCCCGGCGCGCGCTCGCCGGCCAGGGCGCCATGCCGCCCCGATCCGACCTGGTCGCCGCCGCGGCCGACCCCGCCGCCGACGTATACGACCAGGTCCTACTGGGCCGGTTGCGAGCGCATCTTCGAGGCTAGTGGTGATGCTCGGCGCCACTCCACTCGCAGGTGTTTAACGGCTTGACACTTGTGGTGTTTAGCCGCTATACTTACTGTTATGCGAGCGAGAGAAGTCAACCGGATCATCGAGGCCAAGGGTGGCCAGCACGTTCGCACCGTGGGATCACACAAGCGGTACCGCGTCACCGTTGGTGCCGTCACTGCAAGCACCGCAGTGCCCCAGCATCCCGGTGACATCCCCAGCGGCACACTCCGCAAGATCGAACGCGACCTTGCCCCAGCACTAGGAAGGAAGTGGCTCCTGTGAGCACCTACGAGGTGATCGTCACCCGAGAGGACGGTTCGTGGCTGGCCGACGTCCCCGCCATCGCGGGAGCACACACGTTCGCCCGATCCCTGGCCGGTCTGACAAGGTCCGTTCGTGAGGTCATCATCCTCATGGCCGACCTGGACGACAACGCAACACCGGACCTGACGTTCACCTACCAGGTCGACGACCCGGCGGTGCAGGAAGCGGCCGCGGTCGGCCTCGATCGCCGGCTGGCCCGTGGACACGAGGCCAACCTGATGCTCCAAACGACCGACGCGGTGGCCCGCCTGGCCAGCAACGGCTACTCAGTCCGGGACGCCGCGATCCTGCTCGACCTGACCCCTGGGCGCATCTCTCAGCTGCTCAACGCGTGAACAGGGTACCCCTACTGAGACCCCTGCCAGATCGGGACTGGCACCTGCCAAGGCACCCCCCGATGTCATCGGGCGGGGTCGACCTGGACGGGTACTCCCTCCGGCACGCTGAGCAGTGCCGGACCAGCAACAACCTCCCCGGTCGGATCGACCGCGGCCACGACGTTGTCGGAGGCCACCACCCGGCCGCGGACGTAGAACTGGACCCCGACCTGGATGGCGCCTACGGTCAGCATCCCGATGAACGCGGCCTTGGCGCCGATGGCGTCGACCAGGCCGGCGCTGGCGAAGAACGCCTGGCCCGCGGCCAGGATGGACATGGCGATCAGCACAGGTTCGGCGCTCGCGCGTCGAGTGGTCTTCATGGTGTGGTCCCTCCTTAGAAGTTTCCGCGTACCAGGCGGTCCTGCATCCGCTGCACCGCCTCGGATGGGCTGGACAGAAAACCGTCCTGGGGCATGCCGAGCCAGCGTTGGAGAGCTGCGATGGTCAAGTACTTCTTGCCGTCCTGTCTGAACCCCTCGCCGTCCACGCGCAGGTCGGGCCCACCGAGCTTGGCGTTCAGGTACCGCTGCAAAGCCTGGACGGTGGCCGGTCTGATCTGGCCGTTTGCGCCGCCCGGGCCGCAGCTGAACCCGGCGGTGATCAGCCGGGTCTGAAGCGCACGGTAGGTGTTGGTGCCCAGCCAGCCGTCCTTGACCAGGACGGCCTTGATCGGTGCCTTGGCGACGACCTTGACAGGGATCGGCGCCTTGTCACCGGTCGGCTCGATCGCGGTCGTGGGCATCCCGGCCTTCACCCAGGCGATGGTCGGCTTGCCGCAGCAGGAGGTTGGGTACTCCACACCGTGGAAGGTGGTGACCACGCTCTTGGCCCTGCGTCGCACGTGCTCATCGCGCAGCCAGCGCCCGGTCGCCTTCGCCGCCGGCGAGGCCTCCTGGTCGTCGCCGACCGCGTAGTACACCGAGACGCCGCGGGTGTTGAACCCCGGACAGTGGGCGCCCACCAGCTCCCACCCCCGACCCTCATAGCCCACCCCGTCCTGGCCGACCATGAAGGCGTACCCCGTCCCGGCCCAGCCCTGGGCTCGGTGGATCGCCTCGACCTCCTTGGCCATGGCCACGCCGCGGTCATGCTTTGGTTTCCCGCCGTGGTAGTGGTTGAAGAAGTAGTCGCGGGCCGCGATGTCGATGTGGTAGACGGGCCTCTGCCAGGGCAGGGCGCCCCATTCGGCTCGGGTGACGATCTTGGGTTCGCTCACGGTTCACTCCTGATGGTGGTGATTGCGGGGTTGCTCAGCCGCCTGGGCGTGCTCCGGTGCCGTCCCAGTAGGTGGCCAGTCCGGCGGCGACGAGGCCATCGGAGAGGTTGGTACCGCCCGGCAGCACGACCTCGGCCATCCATTCGTCGCCGTACTTGTAGGCCCGGTTCGTGGTGATGTCGACGGTCCCAGCAGCTGCGTGGGCGCTGACGTAGGCCGTGGCCTGTCTGCCGGCGGCGGTGCGGGCCGGTTCGGTGTTGATCCTGCCTAGGCGCAGCCGCTGCTCGAAGGTGATGCTGCCGTGGAACCCGATGTCGCGGGTGAGCCGGGCCACGATGGTGTCCCCGTCGATGACGCGGGTGATGCTCGAGGCGGGCCAGGCCCACGATGGCTTCGGTTTCATCTTCTGGTCCTTCATCGCGCGTTGACACCGCCCACCCGAGGTCGTCTAGGTGGGGCTCGGCTGGGCGGTGGTCTGTGGTGTGGACTGGCAGGTGTAGGCAGGCAATGTCGGGTCGAAGGGTTCTGTGCGGGTGCAGGTGGACTGGCGACCTTCGGCGTCAGTGACCGTCCACGAGAGTGGTGGTTGACCGGGTGCGCCGGTGGCGCCGGGGACGATGGAGTCCGCACCGGTGCTCCCCTGGAGACCGGTGTCACCCTTGGGGCCCTGGTCACCCTGGTTCCCCTGGTCACCCTTGTCCCCGGTATTGCCCTGGTTGCCCTGGACGGTGCGACCCGGGTCGCCCTTGTCCCCCTTTGCGCCGATCACCGGGCCTAGGTCTTGGGTGGTGCCGTCGGTGTAGCGGACCAGCAGCCGGCCGGCCCGTATCCTCTGGCTCGCCACGCCACGGCCGGGTTTGCCGCCGGGGCCAACGATGGACCCAACCACCTGGGATGTCCCGTCGGAGTAGAAGACCTGCAGCTGGCCCCCGGAGCGGGCCGTGCGGACGATCCCGACACCGGCGAGACCGGGAGCTCCTGGAGTCCCGGGAGCCGCATCGACCCGCTTCTCTGGTGCCGGTGCGATCGTGTCAGGGTTCACGCCGCGTCTGGCGAGCTCACCGCGGAGTCGCTGGGAGTCCCGGCTCAGGCTGGTGATGACCTTGCCCTGCTCGAGGTCCTGGTCCTGGTTGGTGTTGAGCTCAGAGCGCACCCACAAGAACCCGGCGGTCATCAGGGCGAACACGAATGCTGCGGCCAGCCAGGCCAGTCCGGAGCGCTTCTTGCCGGTCACGATGGTCTGCACTGCTGGGTCGACGTCTTCTGGCTCGTTCATCGCGGGGCCTCCTGCGGGCGCACCGGGTAGGGCTCTTCCCTCGGCGGCAGCTGCTCCGCGCCCAGGCTGGTGCGGATCACGTGCTCGAGGGTGCCTGCGCGCCCTCGCCACCATTGGTGCTGGACGGCCTCCCACTCCCGGGCGTCGTCGGCGGCGCGGCGCCACTTCTCCAGGTCGGCCACGGCCCCGTCCTGGCGGCGCCAGGTCCCCTCTCGGTAGTCCTTGATGCCCTTGTAGGCGGCGGCCAGGAACGCGGCCCCGCCGGCACCCAGCAGGGCGTTCAGGAAGTCACTGGCCGTCCCGGCGTCAGCCATTCTGGTCCTCCCGATTGATGGGTCTGCTCAGGGCGATCAAGGTCTGCAGGTCCCGGTAGCGTCCGAAGAGCCCGAAAGTGAACGCCGCCAACAGCAGGGCCACCAAGTACCTAGGTGGGGACCCGGGGCCGCCTAGGAAGGCCAGCAGGGACAGGGTTCCCATGGCGGTGACAAGCAGCGGGAACCCGAGCTTCTCCAGCTTCACGTCCGTCTTGAGGTGGCCGGTCAGGGAGACAGCGCCACCGACGAACAGGAACACCCCGCAGACCTTCAGGGCAATGCCCGCAGTGAAAGACACGTGGATGAAGAAGGAGGTCACGCCGGCGAGCGAGAGCATCCCGTACATGAAGGCGCGGCCGCGGCGTCGTTCCCTGTAGAGCAACGGTCCTCCCGGCCACTGATCACCCGATCGTGGAGCGTGTGGTGTGGCACACGCCACATGATCAGGTTAGGCCGGGCTTGGTTCGGGGGTGGTCTGAACCGCCGACAAGGCCGAGCTGCTCCTGGGCCCTAGCCGCCGCTGCTGGCCTTCTCGGCTTTCTCCATTTCGTCGCCGGCCTTCAGTGCGCTGTTCTCCTCGGTCAGTCGCCTGATCTCGGTCCCAGCCTCGTTCTTGATGTCTTCGACAATCGCCATCAGGTAGACCCGGTTGTCGTTGAGCCGGTCGATCTCCTGCTTCTGGATGGCGATGATCGTCTGGGCGTTCGGCTGCGGCGGTTCGGTCATCATTTAGCCAATCCCGGTGGAGTCATTGGTTGCCTGATTCGATGCAGTCTGCGCTGCGATGTCCTTCTCGTAGGTCGTCAGGATGTTCTTCCATAGTGCCGCGGTAATGATCTTGAACGCAGCCGCATCGGTGAGGGCAGCGTGTTGCGGGTATTGCGCCCGCATGGCAGCGGTCAAACGTGGCACAAGTGCATCCGGGATGGTGATGCTTACGACAGCCAAAGATTCCTCCTATGGGTCACATTCGTACTCAATAGCCCAGCCAACCGCGTCGGTGGTTGCCCAGGTCCACGGTGAGGCAGTCGTAGCTCTGGCTGCCCCAAAAACAAAGTACTGACCAGGCACAAAACCACCGGCCTGCCACGTGAAAGGCGAGTTGTCGAACGCCCACGCGACACCCAACGGGGTCACGGCATCGGTTCCGGTCATCATCGGCACCGGCAAGGACGGGTAGAAGATGCCGGCAACTGAAGTGGTCGAGCCGAAGGTCAGCCGCCCGTGGTACTTCACGCTGTTGCCGCTACGCGACCAGCGCGTCTTGACAACGCCGTTACCCACGGTGAGGTTCGTCCACGTGGGGGTGTAGTTGACGAACTGGTCTTCGTCTTCCCACGTCGGCACCCCAGTGCCAGCGGAGGTGAGTTTCTGCCCGGTAGTGCCAGCAGGAGTTACCGCGAGCGCACTGCCGGTTCCGTGAACGATCCCACCGTCAGCCGGGGTCGAGGTGGAAAGGCCGGTACCGCCCCGAAGGGTGGGCAGCGTGCCCGAACCGATGTCGGTTGCGGCCATGGTGGCCCAGCCAGGGTTACCTCCGGTGACACCCATGAAAACCTGTCCGGTGGTGCCTGCTGCCGTGGTGGCATACGCGCTCGTGCTGGTCGCGTAGACGACCCCCTTGGAGGTGGCGGCAGTGATGCCAGTGCCACCCTCAGAGACGGGTAGTTGAGTGGTCAATGCCAGTGAGGCCGCAGTGAGACCGCCTACCAAGGTGAGGGCGCCCGCGCCGGTCAGAGTGGCAGCAAGAGTTGTCCCGCCATACCACTTGAAGGAACTGGCCGAGGTGGTGGCGCCGAACCACATGGCCCCGGTCTCGATCCCGATGGCGTAGTCAGCAACCGCACCAGCGATTGCCGGATAAATCAACAGCTTTACTCCGGCACTACGGGTGGTGAATGTTGGTGCGCCTAAGCC
>JBKKDM010000150.1:0-2722 GCA_046707905.1 Candidatus Limnocylindrales bacterium | reverse complement strand
GAACGAACTCGGTTGGCTCCCGCGCATCGATCGCATCTCGACCGTTTCCGGCTGCTCGCTCATGGCCGGAGTCCTGGCGACCGGCTGGGACTCGCTTGTCTGGGACGACAAGGCCGGGCCACCAGCTTCAAGGCAGCCGTGTTCGACCCGACCATTCCGCTTTACGAGTACCACTTCTGCTGGCCACTCATTCCCGCGCGCAAGCTCCGGGAGGCAGTTGCCCTACCAGCTCCAACACTCGGCGCTTCGCCGGACGACCTCATTGCAATCGGCCGTCGAGGTGGTCGATCCGGAGACGTTCGTATTCGCCGCGCACCAGTTCACTCAGCTCGACGTCAAGGCCGGCGGACCGGCGCCTCCGGAGTACCTGTCGGGGGCCGCGAGGGAAGCAGCACGGCGCGCCGCGCAAAGGTCACGCCGATTCGGCGCATCCGGCCATCGCGTGGACGGAGGTCTGCGTAGCCGCAACCGCACGATTCCACAGTCCTGGACACGCTGACCTCGTTGAGCGGTCATGACCGCACGGGCCTTGACCGTTGCGTGTTTCGGCACGACCTGATGCGCGTAATAGGGCCTCGCCCTCCCCGGCTACGGGAGCGACCTATGCGCTCGAGGACGGTGCTGACCTTGTGGCTTGCCAGGCCCTCCTGCGTTCAGACTCCCATTGGATGAATGACCATATTCACCCTAAGGGCGAATCGCTGATACGCTATCGCCCATGGCAGGTGCCGTGCGGGCGGGAGTTCTCGGCTTGGACTACCAGCACCGCTCCTTCTGGATCGAGGCATGCAGGCTCTTCACGGAGAGCCAGCTGGTTCGGCGCGTGGCCCTCGAGAAGGCCGAGATCAGAGCCTTCGACGACGTAGTCGCATCGTACGGACGTTCGATCTATGACGCCCACAACCGCTCCATCGACGCGGATCACCTGCAGGCGAAGTTCCACGTCAGCTATGACCGTGAGATCCGTGGCGCGGATCTGGCGGAGCCGAGGTTCATCAACGCGCGATCGAAGTCGTTGCTCGATCGGGTCGCGGACGCCACGCGCACAGGCGAAATCCCGCGCCGGCTGACCCTGATCAGCCCTCACACGATCAACAACAGCGACCCGCTCCGGATGTTGGTCAGCCCCAGGTCCGGAGAGTTCAATCTGGGTCCGCTCTTCGCCGACGACGCTAGCGTCGCCATGAGGACGATGCGCGAGAGCTGGAGGTCCTCCCTCGGCGGGATCAGCGACGATCGACTCCGCCTCATCCTCCGACACCTGCGAATCCAAGCCAACGTCAGTCAGCTGGATCTCGATAGCAAGTTGGAGTGGCGATTGGAGATGGCCGGCCTGGAGCTGGTTGATCTTACGTCGCTCGTTCATCGGTACGAGGCACTCGCCAAGTCGTTCATCACCGGCCGCACCCTCGAGCACGATCGCGAGGGCCTCGAGAAGATCCTGCGCCAGGAAAAGCTCTGGATCGGCAGGCCCGTGGCGAATCCCGACCAACCCAAGCCAATCGGGATCAAGAGCTTCTCGCCGTACTCGTACGAGCTCGAGGACGAGGCGACCGTCTTGAATCTCCTTCCGCACTTCCACGGTCGCGAGAAGATCGCAGATGTCGGCTGGGATCGCGATCTTTACCCGCGGGTTCGCGCGTTCCTCGCCGAGCAGGTGCGATCCGGCGGCCGATACGACCTCCACCTCGACACCCATCTATCCGTCGCCTTCTGCGCCGGCTACACGCTGGACAAGGCCGACGCGCCGGTCACGCCCATCCAGCGGTTTCCCAATGGCGGTCGCGTCGCCTGGCCCGCCACTGGCGCGACCGTCGCAGGTCCGCTCTGGGAGGCGCCTCGAATGATCGAGATCGGGAGCGGACCGGAAGTTGCGCTGGGGATTGAGGTCACTCAGCCGGTCGCCGACGATGTCGCGATCTATGCAAAGCGCGAGGTCCCAGCCGTCGGGAAGCTCCTCGTCATGACCATCTCCGGCGGTCCCAGCCGCACGTCCGTGCGCGACGGCGCCCACGCTCATGCGCTGGCGGCCTCGCTGGGAGCAATCGTCCACGGGGGCCGGTCGGCAGCGACGCGGGCCCATCCGCTCCACATCTTCGGCGCCCTGCCCGGCGCCTTGATGTTCCTGATCGGACGATGCTCGGCCCCGTGGGGACCGACCGTCACCTACGAGTATGAATTCGATCGGCGTTCGCCGGGCGCGTACGCCCCTGCCTTTCATCTGCCGCCGGATACGCCCGAGGAGCCGTCATGACCGCCGCCCCTTCGTCATTCGACACCTTCCTCGAGAACATTCGTCTGCCCCAGGCGCTCCGCGACGCCTGCCGCGACGCTCATCTCGACCTGCAGAAGAGGCTCCTCGAGGACCCCTTGCTGCAGTACATCTTCGTCTCGATGTTCCTGCAGGGCAGCTACGCCCGGCATACCGGAACCAAGCCGACCGGCCAGGACACACACGTCGATGTGGATCTGGTGCTGGTCACCAACCTTCCTCACGATGTCGTCTCGCCGGAGGAGGTCGTGCTGATGTTCGAGCCCTTCCTGAACCGGGAATACCCGGGCCAGTGGGCGCCGAACGACCGCTCGATGAAGATCTCCCCGACTGACAGCCTGGTCACCCTCGACCTGGTCGTGACCGCGGCGCCATCGGAGGAGCAGACGGTCTTCTACAAGTCGCTCCAAGAGAGCTTCGTGCCGGATCTGCAGATCGAGGCCCGCGGTG
>JBKKDM010000149.1:0-9562 GCA_046707905.1 Candidatus Limnocylindrales bacterium | reverse complement strand
CGGCGCCGACCACACCTCTCCCGACCCAGTCCCACCGTGCCGACCCGGACCCGGGGGAGGACCGTACGGGTCGACGCTTATCTGCCGCTTATCCCGGTGCGGTGCTGCACCGGACTTTCGGTACCCTCCACAGGTGCCGAGGGGATTGCAGATCTGCTACGACGATGCGTATGCGCCCCGGGTCCACGGCCGCGTCGTCACCGTCGATCCCGATGGGGGCCCGGTCGTCGTCCTCGATGCGACGGTCTTCTACCCGGGCGGTGGTGGCCAGCCGTCCGACACCGGCACGCTCCACCGACCCTCCGACGGCACGACCTGGGTCGTCCGCGCCGCGCGCAAGGTCGATGGCGAGATCGGCCACGAGCTGGCGATCGCCGGCGCGGCGACGCCCGATGTCCTGCCCCGCGTGGACGACCTGCTGACCGCCGAGATCGACTGGGAGCGTCGCCACCTGCTCATGCGGACGCACACCGCCCTCCACGTCCTGTGCGGCGTCGTGTGGCGCGACTGGGGCGCCCAGGTCACCGGCGGCAACATGGAGCCCGGCGTGGGCCGGATGGACTTCGAGTTCGTGCGGCTGTCGGGCGACCTCGTCGGTGAGATCGAGGCACGGGTCAATCACGAGGTCGAAGCGGCCCGCGACATCAAGGTCGCCAACCTGCCGCGCGAGGAGGCCTTCGCGATTCCCGACCTGATCCGGACGAAGATCAATCTCCTCCCGCCGGGCATCACCGAGGTCCGGACGATCGAGATCGTCGGGCTCGACCTCCAGGCCGACGGCGGGACCCACGTCGCGAACACCCGCGAGGTCGGACCGATCCGCGTCGTCGGCTACGAATCCAAGGGCCGGATCAACAAGCGAATCCGGATCGAGCTGACCAGCCGCTGATGCCCAACGCGGAGACGACGGCCGCACTCGAGGCGATCGCGACGCTCGGCGTCGAGCACCGCGTCGTTCGAACCGGGCAGGCGAACAGCGCCGAGGAGGCCGCCGATCTCCAGGGGATCCCGCTCGGCGCCCTCCTGCGGACGATCGTCGTCCGACGGGGCGAGGCCGATTACGTGTTCGTGCTGGTCCCGGCGGGTCGGCGGTTCGATTGGCCGAAGCTCCGCGCCCACCTCGGCGTCACGCGGCTCTCCCTCCCGGATGCCGACGAGGCGCAGCGGGCGACCGGGTATGTTCGCTACACGATCACGCCGTTCGGCTCCACGACGGCCTGGCCCGTTCTCGCGGACGCCGCGATCCTCGACGAACCGGTCGTCTCGATCGGCGGCGGCGTGCGGGGCGTGAACATCCACCTCACCCCGGCCAACCTCGTCGAAGCCCTGCAGGCGACCGTGGTGGACGTCTCCATCCCCGAGGCGGGCTAGCCGGTCAGACGAGGCCCTCACAAGGGTCGCCGTCGCCGGGGAGGAGGGGTCGGACCACGAGGCCGTGCTCCGTCTTCGCGGCCGGATCGCGCCATGTCGTGATCTGCGTCGCGGCGGTGAAGGCCGGCCGGAGGAGCCCGACGTCGGACCCGGTGACCGTGCCGCACCTGCCACCGCTGCCATCCTGGAGCGGCTTGCCGAAAGCCGCGAACCCGGCCGCGAACGGCCAGTCGATCACCGGCTGGCCCAGCCCCTGGTCATCCGGCGGTCCGCCGACGAGGACGGCGTAGCCGGCCGGGTTGTGGAGCTGCTCCGGCCCCAGGTTTCCGGCGCCGACCAGCGTCGTGAGGTCGGTGAGCTCATTCGCGAAGCCGGCGAACGCCTCGGGCGTGCCGGGTGGGGCGTTGCATGGGGCCTGGACGCAGACGATCTGACGGCTGGCGTCGCCCCGGAGGTCGTACAGGCGGCCGTCGGCCACCAGCTCGATCCGCGTGACCTGGGAGCCCGGCGGCATCTGGCCGCCGGTGAAGTCGCCGTTCCAGCCGAGAAGGCCCGCCGCGCGCGCCGCGTCGATGATCCGGGCCCAGCCGTCGGCGGTCAGCTGGCGCTCGGTGATCGGGTTGACGAGCGGCCCCGGGAAGATCGCTGGAATCGCGCCCCCCGCGAGGACTCGGCCATCAAGGGTGATCAGCACCTGCGGCATCCAATTGAACGTGGCGCCCGGCGGGAGGGCCTGGACCGCGGTCATGCGGAGGCGGACCTCGGCCTCCGCCGGAGGCTCGGGCTGCGGCGAGGGCGAGGGGGCGGCCGCGCCGCCACAGGCGGCGAGCAGGACGGCGACGAGGGCGAGGGCCGGAGCGCGCATCTGACTCCTCAGTGGGAGGTCGGGCAGGTCGCGCGCTGGACGCGGCGCCGGGACCCCGGGTTCCCCGGGCGAAGCACGGCTGCGCAGATCAGGAGGCGCCGCCCGCGAGGGCGGCACAGTCGCCGGGCTCGTATGGGAGGAGCTGGCGGACGGTGACCTGGACGAACCCGTCGGCGCGCTTCCAGCCGTACTCGATGACGGTCTCCCAGATCCGCGTGTCCCGCGACACGCCGGCCTCGGCCTCCGCCGCGCGGAGCTCCGCTGCCCCCGTGGCGTCGAGGATCACGCAGCGCGGCGCCGGCACGTCCTCGCCGTCCAGGGGCACGCCGGCGGCCTCGATCGGCTGGTCAAACGGCCATTCCACGTCGTCGGCGTCGGCCGCGACGCCACCCACCTCCCCGATGTCCGGGTACAGGTCGATCCGAAGCACGACGCCGGCCGGCACGTACGGCTTCGGCTGTCCCGCGAAGGCGCCCTCGCCCAGCCAGCCGACCGGATCCGAGAGACGGGCCGCGAGGTCCGCGAGCTCGGCCATCTCGGGCGGGAAGGTCCACAGCTCGGCCTGGTCGGCCAGGCTCGCCGGGTCCCACGCCGTCACCAGCACCGGCCCGGCCGCCCACTGGACGTCGAATCGGAACGAGTTGAGGCCGCGCGGGATGGGCTCGGCGCCCGGCTTCAGCGTGGCCCGGTAGTTGCCGTCGGCGGCGAGCGCCGGCGCCGCCTCGATCGCGGCCCGGACGGTCGCGATCCCGGTCGCCGAGAGCTGCGCCTCCAGGACCTGGCCGGTGCCGTCGATCGCCTCCCACAGCAGCCGCCCGTCATCGAGGAAGGTCGTTCCTGGGGTGGAGCTGCAGGCGTGGCTGCAGGTGGTGAAGCGGAGGAGCAGCCGCCCAGTCGGGACATCCGGGCTCGCATCCGGCGAAGGCGCAGCCGTGGGGCCGGCAGCTGTCGACACCGGCGTTGGCAGGCGCTGCGAGCTCGCCGGGGACGCGAGCGACGGGTCGGGCGACCCGGGCGCGGGCGACTGGCGGCCGCCGCCGCAGCCCGCCGCGACCAAGATCCCGATGAGGAGCGCGAAGGGGGCGCGTGCGATACCCCGCCCCCGCGTCGATCGGTGCATCGCGCGCGAAGCGTGCCACGCCCCGGGGAATCCGGGCCTTGCGTGGGCGTCGCGCGAGGGCAGCGTCCGAGGGGCCTAGCGCTCGACCGTCACGGACCTGCTCGCCGAATCGCCGTAGCCCCCGGTCGTGGTGAGCTTCCAGACCTGCGATTCCTTGGAGCAGTCGTACAGGACGATGTCGTCGGTCGCTTTCGAGCCATAGGTGGAGTAGAGCGATCCGTCCCGCCGCAGCTCGGCGCCCGTCGCCGCCCGGACCTCGTAGGTCATGCTGATTCCCACGAACGTGTCGCCCGGGCCGCAGTCGGGGGTACCCATCGAGAAGGACACGACGCTCGGGGCACGGGTCGCGACCGTCCTGGTTCGCGTCGCGACCGGCCCCGTGCCGCCGATCGTCCGCAACGTGTAGGTGTGGTCGAGGTCCGCGTTGCTGCAGCCGTAGGGCAGGTCGATCTCGCCCGTGAGGCCGGCATACGAGTCATAGATCCCCGGCCCGTCGATGGAGATCGAAACCCCGTCTGCCCGCTCGACCCTCCAGCGCACGTTGATCGAGCCGCCGGTCGTCCCGGTGCAGTCCTCCAGCTTGGGGACGTCCCAGACGACGATCGCCGGATTGGTGTTCGGGGTCGGCGTGGGCTTCGGGGTCCTGGTCGGCTTGGGGGTCGGGGCTGCAGTCGGCTCCGTGGACGGTTGGACCGCGCCGCCCGAGGGGAGGGCGCTGGCGCCCGCAACGAGCGATGGCGCGACCGATTGCCCGGGCAGCAGGCTCGCGGAGGCGCTTGCACCGGCCTGGCCCGTGCTGCCGAAGTTCATGAAGACCACGAGACCGATGGCCAGCGCGATCCCGATCAGCGCCCCGGTGACCCAGAGCAGCGGCTCGCGCTGCCCCGATCCGGCGTCGGTCCCGGCCATCCCGGCGCTGTCCTAGAGGGCCTTGACCGCCGACACGAGGTCGGCAAGGCCCTGCTTCGCGTCGGCGAAGAGCATGCCGGTCTTGGGGTTCACGTACAGCTCGTTGTCGATGCCCGCGTAGCCGCGCCCCATCGAGCGCTTGATGACGATGATCGCCTTGGCGTTGTCGACGTCGAGGATCGGCATGCCGCTCACCGGCGTGCCGGCGCGGCGAGCCGCGGGGTTCGTGACGTCGTTCGCGCCCACGACGAGGGCGACGTCCGCGCGGGAGAACTCGGGGTTGATGTCGTCCATCTCGCGGAGCTGCGGGTAGGGCACGTTGGCCTCGGCGAGCAGGACGTTCTTGTGGCCGGGCATCCGACCCGCGACCGGGTGGATCGCGTAGCTGACGTTGACCCCACGGTCCTCCAGGAGCTCGGCCAGCTCGCGGACCGCATGCTGGGCCTGGGCGACGGCGAGGCCGTAGCCGGGGACGATGATCACGTTCGAGGCGTACGCCAGCTGGATCGCGGCGTCGTCCATGCCGAGCGACCGGACGCTGCCGCCCTCTGGCCCACTCTCGGCCACGGTCCCTTCACCGCCCCCGAAGCCGCCGACCATGATGTTCAGCACGGACCGGTTCATCGCGTCGGCCATGAGCTTCGTGAGGATCGCGCCCGAGGCGCCGACGAGGGCGCCGGCGATGATCAGGACGGGGTTCTCCAGGACGAAGCCGGCCATGGCAACGGCCGTCCCGGTGAAGGAGTTCAGGAGCGAGATGACGACCGGCATGTCGGCCCCGCCGATCGGCAGGGTCATCGTGACGCCGAAGACCAGGCCCGCCGCGAGGATCAGGAACATCGCCGCGAGGTTGTGGTTCCCGAGCCACAGGAAGACCGCCGCGACGACCATCACCAGGGCGAGGGCAGCGGTCGTCAGCTGCCCGCCTGGCACCCTGACCGGCCGCGACGGCGTGATCTTGAGCCCCATGAGCTTGCCGGACGCGATCAGCGAGCCGGTGAAGGTGATCGCGCCGATGATGACGTCGAGGACGATCGCGACGTTCTCCTGCAAGCCGGGCGCTGCCGTGAGTCGCAGGTACTCGTCGATCGCGATGAGGGCCGCCGCGCCGCCGCCGACCGCGTTGAACAGCGACACCAGCTGCGGCATCGCGGTCATCTTCACGGTCCGCGCGGTGTACAGCCCGAGCCCGCCGCCGAGCGCGATGCCGGCGATGATCACCAGCCAGCCGGTGACGTTGAGCCCCCCGTCATGGGGGATGACGAAGAGGTAGATCGCCGTGGCGACGATGGCCACCGCCATGCCGCCGGCGGAGAGCAGGTTGCCGTTGCGGGCGGTGGCCGGCGAGTTCATCTGGATGAGGCCGAGCACGAAGGCGACGGCGCCCGCCAGCCAGGCGAGGCGAACGAGCGGTTCGATGATCGCGAGATCCACCGTCAGCCCTCGCCCTTGGCCGCGGCGCCCGCGTCGCCCTTCGGCGCGACGACCGCCTTGCGCTTGAACATCTGGAGCATCCGGTCGGTGACGACGTAGCCGCCGACGACGTTCATGGTCGCGAAGGCGACCGCGATGAACGCGAGCGCATAGCTCAGCACCGTGTTGGCCTCGATCGCGATGAACATCGCGCCGACGAGCACGATCCCGTGGATCGAGTTCGCACCCGACATCAGGGGCGTGTGGAGCGTCGCCGGCACCTTCGAGATGACCGCGAACCCGCACAGGATTGCGAGCGTGAAGACCGTGAAGTTGGTCAGGAACGAGCCGATCTCTTCGGGGGTCACGCCTTCGCCTCCGCGGGCTGGAGCAGCTTCCTGACGGCCTCGCTGCGGATCTCGCCCCCGTGGGTGATCGTGACGGGACCGGCGATCTCGTCCTCGGGGCTGAGGTCGAGCGCCCCGTCCTTGACGAGCTGGAGCAGCAGCGCGCTGATGTTGCGGGCGTAGAACTGCGAGGCGCCGATGGGCATGGTCGCGGGCAGGTTCTCGGGGGCGAGGATCGTCACGAGGTTGTCGGTGACGACGGTCTCGCCGGCCTTCGAGAGCTCGACATTCCCGCCGAGGGCCGAGGCGGCCATGTCCAGGAGCACGGAGCCGGGCTTCATCTGGCCGACCGCTTCCGCGGTCACGAGGACCGGCGGCTTCCGACCCGGGACCTGGGCCGTCGTGATCACGACGTCCATGCCGGCGATGACCTCGTTCAGCTCGGCCTGCTGGGCGGCCCGCTCCTCGGCCGTGAGCTCGCGGGCGTAGCCACCCGCGCCGGTGGCGTCGATCTGGGTCTTGAGGGTGACGAACTGGGCACCAAGGGACTCGGCCTGCTCGCGGGTCTCGGGCCGGACGTCGTACGCCTTGACCACGGCGCCGAGCCGGCGGGCGGTGCCGATCGCCTGGAGCCCGGCCACCCCGATCCCGAGGATGAGGACGTTGGCCGGCTTGGCCGTCCCGGCGGCGGTCGTGAGGAGTGGGTAGTAGCGCCCGAACTCGGTCGCGGCGATCAGGACCGCCTTGTAGCCCCCGACGTTGGCCTGCGAGGACAGCGCGTCCATCGTCTGGGCTCGGGACAGGGTCCGCGGGATCGCGTCGAGGCTGATGGCCGTCACGCCATCCTTGGCGAGCCGCGCCATGAGCTGGGGATCGAGGAGCGGCTGCAGGAGCCCGATGACCGCCTGGCCCTTTCGAAGCTTCGTCGCCTCCTCGCCGGACGGCTTCTGGACGCGGAGGACGACGTCCGCCTGCGCGTACAGGTCGCCGGTCCCGACGACCTTCGCGCCGGCGGCCTCGAAGGCCGAATCTGGGATCAGCGCGCCGGTTCCGGCGCCCTTCTCGACCAGGATCTCGAGGCCCGCGGCCGTCAGCTTGGCCAGCGCGTCGGGGACGAGCGCGACGCGGCGCTCGCCGGGTGCCGTCTCGCGAACGACGCCAACCTTCACAGGACGATCACGATGCTGCTGCTGCCCTCCCGCGCGACCGGATTGCTGGCGCGCGCGCCGAAGTCTAGCGGGCCGTCATCGATTCGCGAGTGGCGCTGAGCGGCCGCAGGCGCTGCGACCGACGGTGCGATATAGTTGCGCAAGCAAGCAAATTGCCCACCTGCCCCGGAGGCCCCACCACATGATCCCCGTCGCCAAGCTCAACCACGCGGTCCTGTACGTCCGCGATGCCGCGGCGTCCTCCGATTTCTACGCCCGGATCTTCGGGTTCGAGGTCGTCTCCAACGAGCTCAACGGCCGCGCCGTCTTCATGCGCGCCGCCGGGACGGACAACCACCACGACCTCGGCCTCTTCTCCGTAGGCCCGGATGCGCCCCGGGCGCCGCGCGGCTCCACGGGGCTCTATCACCTAGCGTGGGAGGTCCCGACGATCGAGGATCTCGCCGCGGCGGCTCAAGAGCTCTCCGGCGCCGGCGCGCTCGGCGGCGCGAGCGACCATGGTGTCTCGAAGTCGCTGTATGGCGCGGATCCCGACGGCAACGAGTTCGAGATCATGTGGCGCGTCCCACGCGAGGCCTGGGGCGAATACGAGCAGCGGGGCACGGTCATGCCGCTCGACCTCGATGCCGAGGTCCGCCGCTGGGGCGCGGCCGCCGGGGCTCCGAACTAGCTCCGACCGTGGCAGCGTCGCGCGGCGGGCGTGCTCGCGTGGCGTCGCGACGCCGGCGGGTCAGTCAGTCGGCTGGTCTGCGGTCTCGGGCGAGAGGTCGCAATCGGGCGTCGTGCAAAGCGTCAGCCCCAAGTTCTCGAGGCCTTCTGCGAGCGGCGTAAAGCCCAGTCGCCTGTCGAGCTGGCGAGAGATGACGCCTGCCGGCAGGCCCTCGACCAGCACGGCGCCGCCCGAGTCCCCGAGCCCAACCTCGATGTCGCCAACGACCATGCACGGAAAGATCGTGTCGGTCTCGAATGCATACGGGCTGATCGCGATGACAACCCCGGATCGGTAGCGCTCGCGCCCATCGATCTCGACCCGGTCGCCGACCGCGATGTCCGCGCAGGCGAGCGGCTCCGTCCCAGGCGCGATCGTTCGATAGCCCCCCGCGCCCATGTCGACGACGTTGAGGTGGCCCCACGGGATCCGGTCCGGCGCGAGGGCGAGGGTCAGAAAGTCCGACGGTGCGCAGAACCGCCCGGTTGGGCAGGCTGAGTGCGCCGCCATCGGCCCGAAGGTGCCGATCAGCCGGGCGTCACCGTCCCGGAGCTCGGTGCCGGGGACGGCGCAGTGGGCCACGATCGTGAGCACGATGGTCTGGTCGCGTCGCGCATAGAAGCCGCCGGAACACGCACCGGGAACGTTCTGGCCGGCCCAGACCGGCGGATCGAACCGCTCGGTCGTTCGATGGGTCGGGATGAACTCGCTGATGGCAAGAATCGCCAACAAGGCTCCGGCTCCGATGACGATCGCCCACAAGGCCACGGCGAGCCGTCGCACGATCCGCCGCTGCCGCGCCCCGGTCGCTGCCCCGGCGCCGTCCATCAGCTGATCGTCGCCCCGCCGACCGCTACCAGCATCAGGGTCAGCACGTACACGTGCCCGAGGGCGCTCCACACGATCGACCCGGTTCGCCAGTCGAGCCAGGCGTAGACGGCGCCACCGATGAACGTCGACCAGAGCTCGAGCTCGGGCTTGCCGATGTGGGTCAGGACGAACGGCACCTGCACGACCACGAGCGCCAGCGGGCCGATGCGCCGCCACAGGGCGAACATCAGGAATCCGCGCAGCAGGAACTCCGCCGGGAGGAGCGAGACGAGGTTGTTCAGGAGCGCGACGCCGACCGTCGTCGTCCCGCTGCCGTAGTAGCCGCGGAACTCGGGGAGCGCGGCGAGGCTCAGGATGATCGGCGTCATGACGACGATGCCGGCAACGAGGAGCCCAGCGCCCCAGCGCCAGTCCCCCAGGCGCAGGGCATAGCGCCGGAGGTCGTCGCGAAAGCCGAGGACGACGACGAGCAAGGGGACGACCAGGAAGAGCAGGAACCGCGCGACGTCGAGCGGGCGGAGACCGGCCAGCCCATCGGTTGCATCGGCCGGGATGGCGAACCGCAGCTGATCCGCGACGATGAGCCCGGTCGTGACCAGGAGCGCGATCGTGGCCCGTCTCGGCAGCGCCAGCCCGAACAGGTGGAGGTCGGCCAGATCGCGCTCGTCCGGCGGGTAGTCGGGGCCCGCCACGGCCCGGTCGTAGAGGTTCCGGAGCGCGATCACCCCGCGCCGGGCGCGGTCGGCTCGTTCGGCACCAGTGGCTCCCGCCCGCTGCTGGCCCCGCCCATGCCGCCCGCCACCCCCACGCGGCCCCCGGTAGCGAGGG
>JBKKDM010000148.1:0-9493 GCA_046707905.1 Candidatus Limnocylindrales bacterium | reverse complement strand
CGTCGGAGGCAATTTCCTCTTCGCTTCGTGGCTCGAGCAGAGCTCGTCGCGAGAGGTTGATTCGTCCCTGGCGATCGATCTCGGTGACCAGGACCTTGACCTCATCTCCAATGTTCACGACATCCTCGACGCGTGGGACTCGATAGTCTGCCAGCTCGGAGATGTGGACGAGCCCTTCCTTGCCCGGCAGGATCTCGACGAACGCGCCGAAGCCCATCAGTCGGGTGACCTTGCCGAGGTACAGCGCTCCGACCTCGACTTCCTTGGTCAGGCTCTCGATCCAGGCGATGGCCTTGCGTGCGTTCTCGCCGCTCACCGCGGCGATCTCGACGGAGCCGTCGTCCTCGACGTTGATCTCGGTCTGGGTCTCCTCCTGGATCTTGCGGATCATCGATCCACCCTTGCCGATGATCTCGCGGATCTTCTCGGGGTTGATCTTGATCGTGGTGATCCGGGGTGCGAAGTCGCTCATGACCTCGCGCGTCTCGGGCATGATCTCGGCCATCTTGTCGAGGATCGTCAGGCGGGCCGTTCGGGCCTGCTTGAGGCCGTCGCGGATGATCGCCTCGCTGATCCCCTGGACCTTGATGTCCATCTGGAGGGCGGTGACGCCATCCCGGGTGCCGGTGACCTTGAAGTCCATGTCCCCGATCGCATCCTCTTTGCCGAGGATGTCGGTCAGGACCACGAACGTGCCATCGGGCTCCGAGATGAGGCCCATCGCGGCGCCCGCGACGGGTGCCTTGATCGGCACGCCGGCGTCCATGAGCGCCAGGGTGGAGCCACAGGTCGAGGCCATCGAGGTCGAGCCGTTCGACGTGACGCACTCGCTGACGAGGCGGATCACGTACGGGAACTCTTCCTGGCTCGGGAGGACGGGCACGAGGGCCCGCTCCGCCAGATGGCCGTGGCCGATGTCACGCCGACTGGGGCCTCGCATCGGCTTGTTCTCGCCGGTGCTGTACGGCGGGAAGTTGTAGTGGTGGATGTAGCGCTTCTCGGTCTCCGGGCTGATCGTGTCGATCCGCTGGACGTCCGAGGACGCACCGAGCGTGGCGACCGTCAGCGCCTGGGTCTCACCGCGGGTGAAGAGGCCCGAGCCGTGGGCCCGCGGGACCAGGCCCACCTCGACCGTGATCGGTCGGATGTCCGTGAGGCCGCGGCCGTCGATCCGGATGCCCTCGTCGACGACGATGCGGCGAACCGTCTTCTTCTGGACGAGGTTGAAGAGGCTCTTGCTGAGGCGAGCGTCGCGCCGCGCGGCCTCCAGCAGGGCGCTGGTGTCGCCGCCGGTCCGCTGGGATCGAACCGCGTTGCCGATGGCCTCCTTGAGCTTCGAGACGCGACCGGGAAGGTCGTTCGCGAACCACAGGAGAAGGCTGGCGGTCGCCTCGGCGTCCGGGAGGGCCCGATGGCTCTGGCCCAGCTCGATGCCGAAGAACTTCGCCAGGTCGGGGAGCTTGTAGGAACCCTCGCCCGGGTAGCCCTCGCGGGCGATCACCAGGGTGTCGAGGTACGAGCCCGGCGCGAACCGGAACCCGTCGCCCTTGGCCTCCTCGATGAACCCGAGGTCGAACCCGATGTTGTGCCCCACCACGGTCGCGTCGCCGACGAACTGCAGGAGCTGCTCGGCAGCCTCCTTCGCCGTCGGGGCGCCGGCCACGTCCTTGTCGGTGATGCCGTGGACCTGGTTGCCGACGATCGGGCGGCCCGGGTTGACCAGGGTCGACCAGCGGTCGACGACCTTCGTCCCCTTGACCTTGACCGCGGCGATCTCCAGGAGATCCGCCATCTTGGGATCGGTCCCGGTGGTCTCGACGTCGATGACCACGAGCTCGCGCTTCGCGTCGGTCGCCGAGGCGAACTCGAGCACGGAGCCCGTCGAGGGCTCGATGTAGGGGACGCGCTTGGGCTTGCCGACGGCCTCCCGGATCTGCTCCTGAAGGTCGACGAGCGGCTGGAGCGAGCGGTGCCCGAACAGGATGGCCTCGGCCATCACGTCTTCCGGCAGGAGATTCGCGCCGGCCTCGACCATCATGATCGCGTCGCGGGTGCCAGCGACGATCAGGTCGAGATCCGACTCCTCGAGCTGGCTGTGCGTCGGGTTGACCACGAACTCGCCGTTGATCCGGCCGACGCGCACGGCGCCGACGGGACCGTTGAACGGGATCTCGCTCATGGTCAGGGCCGCGGAGGCAGCCACCGTCCCGATCACGTCGGGGTTGTTCTCCTGGTCGGTCGAGAGGACCGTGATCACCAGCTGGATGTCGTCCTTGTAGCCCTCGGGGAAGAGGGGCCGGATGGGGCGGTCGGTCTGGCGCGCAGCCAGGATCGCCGTCTCCGACGGGCGTGACTCGCGCTTGATGAAGCCGCCCGGGATCTTGCCCGCGGCGTACATCCGCTCCTCGAAATCGACGGTGAGCGGGAAGAAGTCGAGGCCCGGACGGGGCTCCGACCGGTTCGCGGTGCCGAGCACCATCGTGTCGCCGTAGCGGACGGTGACGGAACCGCCGGCGAGCCTCGCGAGGCGGCCGGTTTCGATGGTCAACGTACGACCACCGAGCTGGGTCTCAAAGACCTGAGGCACTGGGTGTTGATTCCTCTCTGCCGTGCAGAGGATTTCCGGCCTGTTGCGAGCCGACCCGGCGCGCTGCTCCCGCTCCCCCACCCTGTCTGGGCGGGGCGACGAACGAGGGTTAGCGGCGGAGTCCGAGCCGTCCGATGACGGCGCGGTAGCGCGCGTTGTCCTTCTTCAGCAGGTATGCCAGAAGGCGACGGCGCTGGCCGACGAGCTTGAGGAGGCCACGTCGCGAATGATTGTCCTTCGGGAAGCTGCGCAGGTGGTCCGTGAGGGCCTTGATCCGCTCCGTCAGGAGCGCGATCTGGACCTCAGGCGAGCCGGTATCGCTGTCGGTGACAGCGTACTCGGTGATTGTTTCCTGCTTCCCCTCGGGCGCGAGCGGCACTCGGTCCTCCAAACACGAACAAACTATTGGGTGTTTCTTCCACTTCTATGACCGGCGGAGGATAGCAGTCGACCGCGGTTCCCGCACGTTCACGTCCGGTGCCCGCGTGTCAGCCAGGCGACCGCGAGGCCGGCGATGACATAGCCGCTGCCCTGGACGATGAGCAGCGGGACGATCGGCACCACCTGTCCGAGGAAGCCGGCACCGATCGCTCCGACGAGCGAGCCGACGGCGCCGACCGCGAGCATCGCCCCCACGACGCGGCCGCGGTGGCTGTCCGCGGATTGCGTCTGCTGGAGCGTCGCGAACGCCGCGCCCATCGCGGCGCCGGGCACGCCCACGATGACCATCCCGATCAGCGCGGGCGCCAGCACCGGATAGAACGCCGGATACGTGAACAGGACGAGGTCGATGATGCCGAAGGTCACCGCGGCGGCGGCCAGGAGCCGAAGCGGCGCGATCCGGGCGCCAAGGCGGCCAATGACCAGCGCCCCGGCGAGCCCACCGATGGCCTGCGCCGACAGGATCCAGCCATACCCGGCGGCATCGGTGCCGAGCACGTCCGTGGCCCATGGCACGAACAAGGTCCCGACCAGGCCCTCCCCGACCCGGGTGATGGCCGTGAACACCAGGAGCGGGCGGAGGATCGGGTGGCGGAGCACGAGGCTGAGGCCCTCGCGCCACTCCTGCCTGAGGCGCGCCCAGGCAGTCGCCGCCTCCTGCTCGATGGGCGCGGCGTCGGCGGGCGAGGCCGGCGCCCGGGCGGCCTCGGCGCGGCCGCGCGTCGTTCGGATCGCGAGCAGCAGCAGCGCCGCGACGATGAACTAGACCGCGTCCACCAGCGCCACCGCGACCAGCCCACCAGCGGCGACGGCGACGCCCCCGATCGCCGGCCCGACAATCCGCGCGAGCTGGTTGTTGAGGCCGTTGAGGGCGTTGGCGGTCACGAGGTCCCGCTCGTCGCCGCCCTCGAGGAGGCTCGGCAGGAGGGCGGCCTCCGCCGGTTCGAAGAGCTGCGCCAGGCAGCTGGCGGCGACCAGCACCGCGTACGCCACCCAGATCCCGAGCGCATCGACGGCGAGCAGGGGCAGGAGCGTCACCGCCAGGAGGACGTTCACGACGATCATCAGCCGTCGGCGATCCCAGCGATCCACGAACACGCCGGCAATCGAGCCCAGCGCGATGGCCGGGATCAGGGAGGCGAGGACCATGCCCATCGTGGCGAGCGTGGAGCCGGTCTTGGTGTAGACCACGACCGGCAGCCCCACGACGAGCACCCAGTCGCCGATCAGGGAGATGAGGCCCGCGGCCCAGAGCAGGCCGAAGTTGCGCTGCCTGAGGATCCGGAGCATCAGGCGAAGATCAGGCGGATCCGCCTTCCGTGCTCGACGTCGCCGAGCAGCCTGACGTCCCGCCCCTCGATCGTGACGAGCGCCTGTTCGGGGGTGTCCGGGGAGGCGCCGGTGGCGTCCGCGATGCCGACCGCCGGCGCGAGCCGCACCGGATAGCGGCCCGACGGCGGCAGGACCACGGGCAGGTCGAAGGCGATGCGGGGGCCGTCGGCGCCACGCGACTCGAGGCGGCCCGTCACGGATACCGGTCGGCCCAGGAGACGGCCGGCGCGGTCCAGATCCCCCTCCACGATGGCTCGCCGAATCTCGCTGCTGCTGACCGAGCTTCCGGCCAGCGTGAACGGCGGGACCACGACGACCTCGTAGCCGAGCTCCTCGCCGAGCGTGGCGACCGTCCGGGTCGTCCCGCGGCGCTCGAAGCCGAAGGCCGAATCCGGGGTCATCAGGAAGCCCGCGAGGTCGACGGCGCCCGCGATCCGGCGAACGAACACGTCATACGGCGTCTCGCGGAGTGCGACGTCAAAGGTCTGGACGATCGTGACCCCCACACCCGCGTCCTCGAGGCGCTGGAGCCGCTCGTCGGGATCGCACAGGAGCGGCGGCGCGTTGCCCGTCAGGACCTCGTCCGGGTGGTGGTCGAAGGTCAGGACCGTCGGCGTCGCTTCGAGGCGGCCCGCCTCGCGGACGAGGTGCTCCAGCAGGTACTGGTGACCGAGGTGCAGACCGTCGAACACGCCGATCACGACATACAGGCGTCCCAGCGACGGATCCAGTCCCTCGAGGCCCTGGACGACGCGCATGGCTCCGCCGCCCGCGGTCATCGCGGGAGGATCTTGGTCGGCGCGATCCGCGCTCCCTCGCGACGCCCGAGCCCCACGAGCACGCCGGCCGCATCCAGCAGCCGCACGGCCACGCCCTCCTCGGCGTTCGTGACCCCCGCTGCCGGGCGGACGAACCGGCCCAGCGCGGCGTCGGCGATCTCGGGCTCGGTGAGCGGGACCGCCGGCATCGCGTCAAGCCCGGTGTCGATCCGCAGCAGGAGGCGCCGGATGCCCTCGGGGCCGTCGGCCGCCGCGGCGTCGCGGATCCCGTCGAGCGGATGGGCGTCCTCGAGCCGGAACGGACCGCTCGCGGCGCGAACGAGCGCGCCGAGGTAGGCCCCGCTGCCGAGACGCTCGCCGAGATCCCGGGCCAGTGCCCGGACGTACGTTCCTGCGGAGCACTGGACGTCGACGATCGCGATCGGCCGCGACGGGTCCGTCTCATCCCATTCCACGAGGTCCAGCGCGTGGAACTGGACCTCGCGCGGCGGCAGCTCGACGGACTCGCCGGCGCGAGCCATCGCGTAGGCGCGCCGGCCGCCCACCTGGACCGCGGAGTACGCCGGGGGCCGCTGCAGCTGGACGCCGAGCATCGCGGCGAGGCCGTCCTCGACGGCTGGCCGCTCGATCGGCGGCCCGTCAACTGGGGTGCGCTCGCCGTCGAGGTCGTCCGTCGTGGAGGTCTCGCCGAAGCAGATCGTCGCGCGGTAGGCCTTGTCGTCGCCAAGGTGATACTCGACGACCCGCGTCGCGCCGCCGAGGAACAGCGGCAGCACGCCCGAGGCGAACGGGTCGAGCGTCCCGCCATGGCCGATGCGGCGCGTCGCCGCCAGCCGCCGGACGAGCGCGACGACGTCGTGGGAGGTCGGGCCCGCGGGCTTCGCGATCACGAGGACGCCATGCATCCCGGGCGCGTCCGGTTGTCGGGGCACCTCGGCTCAGGCCGCGGTCGGGCGCGCGACGGCAGCGGCGAGCCGGTCCGCCTCGGCGAGGACCCGCTTCCGGGCGTCGTCGAGGGGAGCATCGACGCTCGCTCCCGCGGCCCGCGCGTGGCCGCCGCCGGCGAACGTCCCGGTGAGGACCGTCGCGTCCACGCCTCCGGGCTTCGTGCGGACGGAGATCCGGGTCGTCTTCGGGCCGGCCTCCTTGAACAGGATCGCCACCTCGGCGGTCTCGGACTGGGCCAGCAGGTCGATCAGCCCCTCCGAGTGCGAGGACAGCGTTCCGGTGGCCTCGAGATCGTCGTCGGCAAGGGAGCTGTGGATGACGAGGCCGCCCCGGGTCACCTCCATCCGGTTCAGGATGCGGCCGAAGAGCCGGAGCTGCGCGTCCGGCTTGGAGCGGTACAGGCGACGCGAGATCTCCGAGAGTGGCGCGCCCGCCTCGACGAGGGCCGCGGAGATCGCGAGCGTCCGGGGCGTCGCATTGGGATGGGCGAACGTCGAGGTGTCCATCACGATCCCGGCCATCAGCGCCGCGGCCATCGCCCCGTCGGCGGCGTTCAGCGGCACGTCCAGCCTGGCGGCCAGCAGAGCCACCATCTCGCACGTTGCCGCGGCTCCCGGGTCGACCCAGTCTCCAGGCCCGCCGTCCGTGTTCGAGGCGTGGTGGTCGACGAGGACTCGCGGCAGCCGTTCGAACAGCTCGGGGTAGCGGCCGCGGACCGCGCCGAGCCGGTCCAGCGAGCCGCAGTCACAGACGACCAGGAGATCGTAGCCCGCAGATTCGTCCGGATCGTGGACGAAGCGGTCCATCCCGGGCAGGAAGCCGTACAGGGGCGGGACCGGGTCCGTGGATAGCAGCGTGACGCGGCCGCCGTGACGCTCCACGATCGCGGCGACACCCAGCGCGGCCCCGAGGGTGTCCGCGTCGGGGTTCTCGTGGGTCGCGATGAGCGCGTTCCGCGCGCCCGCGATCGCCTCCGCGGCGGCCGCCGGCACGGCAGCGGTCCAGGCTCGAAGGTCGATACTCATCGCCGCCCTCGATCGTTCCGGCGGGTGTCGCGCCCGCCGCGACGCGGCTTGCCACGGGGGCGAGGTTGGACCGGCTCCTCGAGCGTCGATCGCGGCGTCGGCGTCGGCAGCGATTCCTCGGCGGCCGGAGCCTCCACGGTAGAACCACCGGCCTCGAGGTCGGCGAGCAGCTGGAGCACCCGCGTCCCGCGCTGGGCCGTGTCGTCCTCGCGAACGAGGAGCTCCGGGATCCGGCGGATCCGGATCCGGCTGCCCAGCTCGTGGCGCACGAACGGCATTGCATGCTCGAGCGCCCGCATCGCCCTGGTCCGCTCCTCGGGCTGGCCGATCACGCTCACCCAGACGCGCGCGGTGCTGAGGTCGGGCGCGGTCTCGACGTCCGTGACCGTGACGAACCCGATCCGCGGGTCCTGCAGGTCCTTGGCCAGGATCGACCCGATCTCCTCGCGCAGCAGCTGGTCGATGCGGTCGGTTCTCGCCGTCACAACTGATTACCTGTCTCGCCGATGCCGACTGAGGAGGCGAAGGCGCAGCCGAGGACTGGAGCGAACGCACTCGAAGGTGCGTGAGCGAAGCCCACAGGCTGCAACGCTCGCATCGTCAGTCGGGGCGGCGACCCCAGAGATGCCCGCTCACTAGCTCGCAACCCTGGCGGTGAGGGAGCGACTGACCGACTGGGTCGTGAAGCATTCGATGACGTCGCCTTCGATGATGTCGGTCGTGTCGGCGAGGCCGATGCCGCACTCGAAGCCGGTCTGGACCTCGCGGACGTCGTCCTTGAACCGCCGCAGCGAGTCGATCTTGTCGGTCAACAGGACCTTGCCGCCGCGCCACAGCCGGGCGCTGCCGTTGCGGACGATGCGCCCGTCGGTGACATACGAGCCCGCGATGACCGAACGGCCGACCTTGATGAGCTTGCGGACCTCTGCCCGGCCCTCGACGACCTCCACGAGCTCCGGCTCGAGCATGCCGTGGAGGGCCTTCTCGATGTCGTCGGTCAGCTGGTAGATGATGTCGTAAAGGCGAACGTCGACCTTCTCGCTCTCGGCCGCCCGCCGGGCCGTGTCGTTGATCGAGGTGTTGAACCCGACCACGATCGCATTCGATGCCGAGGCCAGGAGGATGTCGTTGTCGGTGATCTCGCCGGCGCCCTCGTAGAGGACGTTGAGCTTGACCTCCTCGGTCGGGAGCTGGCCGAGGGCGTGGGTGATCGCACCGAGCGAGCCGGACACGTCGGCCTTGAGGACGATCCGCAGCTCCTTGGCCTGGCCGGCCTGGATCTGGCGGTAGAGGTCCTCGAGCGTCGCGCGGCCGCCGCCGTCGCCGCCACGCGCGGCCAGCTCGGCCTTGCGAGCCTCCACGGCGCCTCGCGCGGCCTTCTCGTCCGCGGTGACGCGCAGGATGTCGCCCGCCTGGGGCACGTCCGACAGGCCGAGGATGACCGCCGGCGTGGCGGGACCGGCCTTCTTCATCCGCTTGCCGTGCTCGTCCTCGAGGGCACGCACGCGACCGAACGTCTCGCCCACCACGATGATGTCGCCGACGTTGAGCGTGCCGGTCTGGACCAAAACCGTCCCCACCGGGCCGCGGGCCTTGTCCATCCGGGCCTCGACGATCGTGCCGATCGCGGAGCGAGCCGGGTTGGCCTTGAGCTCCTGGAGGTCCGCGACCAGCAGGACCATGTCGACGAGGTCGTCGAGCCCGACCCCGGTCTTGGCCGAGACGGGGACCATCGGCGTCTCGCCGCCGTATTCCTCGATGACGATGCCGGCCTCGGTCAGCTCGGTCTTGACGCGGTCCGGATTGGCGTCCGGCTTGTCGATCTTGTTGAGGGCGATGATGATCGGGACCTTGGCCGCCTTGGCGTGGCCGATCGCCTCGAGCGTCTGGGGCATGACGCCGTCGTCGGCCGCCACGACCACGATCGCGATGTCCGTGACCTTCGCCCCGCGGGCGCGCATGGCCGTGAAGGCCTCGTGGCCCGGGGTGTCGAGGAAGACGACTCGCCGGCCCTCCTTCGTGACCTCGCTGGCACCGATGTGCTGGGTAATGCCGCCTCGCTCGCCCGCCGCCACGGTGGTGGACCGGATGGCGTCGAGGAGGCTGGTCTTGCCGTGGTCGACGTGGCCCATGACGGTGACGATGGGCGCGCGCGTGACGAGGTCGGCCTCATCGTCCTCGGTGAAGAGCTCTTCCTTCGTGGCCTCGGAGGTCGCGCCGTCGGCGCCTTCCTCGGCGCCGTCGCCGGCCGCGGGCGCCTGCGGCTCCGCGACCTCGTAGCCGAGCTCGCCGGCGACGAGCGCCGCAGTATCGCGGTCGATCAGCTGGTTGATGGTCGCGAAGATGCCGCTCTTGATGAGCTCGCGGATGACGTCCGCGGG
>JBKKDM010000147.1:0-2555 GCA_046707905.1 Candidatus Limnocylindrales bacterium | reverse complement strand
CCCGATCACCCTCACCGAACGCGGCGACACGGTGACCGAGAACGCGCTGCTGGCCGCTGCCCTCTCCCCCGGGTTGACCACCCTGCGCAACGCCAGCCCCAACTACATGGTCCAGGACCTGTGTGTGTTCCTCACCCAGCTCGGGGTGAAGATCGAAGGCATCGGCACGACCACCCTGCAAATCATCGGGTTGGAGAACATCAACGCCGACGTCGAGTTCGCGCCCTCGGAGGACCCGATCGAAGCTATGAGCCTGCTCACCGCCGCGATCGTCACGCAGTCCACGATGACGATCCGCCGGGCGCCGATCGAGTTCTTGGAGATCGAGCTCGCGGTCCTGGCCGAGATGGGGCTGCAGTTCAGTTTGAGCGAGGAGTACAAGGCGGCGAACGGCCACACCCGGCTGGTGGACCTTACCGTGCTGCCCTCGCAGCTGCGCTCACCGATCGACAAGATCCACCCGATGCCCTTCCCCGGGCTGAACATCGACAACCTGCCGTTCTTCGCCGTGATCGCGGCCACCGCCGAGGGCAAGACGATCATCCACGACTGGGTCTATGAGAACCGGGCGATTTACCTGACCGAGCTCAACCGGCTCGGCGCCCGGGTCCAACTGCTCGATCCACATCGGGTGATCGTCGAGGGGCCCACCCGCTGGCGCGGCCAGCAGGTTGTCTGCCCGCCCGCGCTGCGGCCGGCGGTCTGCATCCTGCTCGGCATGCTCGCCGCGCGGGGGCAGTCGCAGCTGCGGGACGTCTATGTGATCAACCGGGGCTATGAGGACCTGGCCAACCGGCTCAACGCCCTGGGCGCCAACATCGAGGTCTTCCGCGACTGAGGGTGTCACTCCCCCGTCGGTTTCCCACGCCGCGTGGGGAACCCGCGCTGAGCATGGGTTGCAACCAATGCACAGCGCCAACATCCTGGAGCATCCCGGGTTTGGTGCACACCTCGTTCCGTGTGAGTGATCGCTTGCCTTGGGTGTTGTGGTGGTGCTGATTCTCCTCCCTCGCTCCTGATAGCTGCCCGTTCGTGCCGGAGCGGAGCCGGTGTCAAGATGGAGCCCCGTCCGGGTCCGCGCAGCGGACGCGGACAGGAACGATCTTGACACCGGTGAGCACCGGACGATGATCGACAGCGCAGGAGCGGTCATCGTGTCGCCGCCTGAGCTGGGTGCGCTGCTGTGGCCCAGTACTCGGCTTCGGCCTCGATCGGTGGCCGCCGTCCGATTCGGTGCATGAGCCGGGCGGTGTTGTACCAGTGCACCCACGCCGAGGTGATCGCCTCGAGGTCGGCGAGGGTGGTGATCGGCCCGGTGCGGAACGGGGATCCGTCGCGCACGCACTCGGTCTTGTACAACCCGATCGTCGTCTCCGCCAGCGCGTTGTCCAAGGCGTCTCCGACGCTGCCGACCGAGGGAGTCAGCCCTTCGAGCATCAGCGTCTCACCGAAGCGCAGCGCGGTGTACTGCGAACCGGCATCCGAGTGATGGATGGTGTCCCCGGCCAGTGGGTGCCCCTCCCGGCGGCGGCGGGACGCGGCTTGGCGCACCGCGCGCTCGACGAACGCCACGTTCTTGGTCAGCGAGCATTCCCAGCCGGCGATCACGCCGGCGAAGGCGTCGATGACAAACGCGGTGTAGCCGAACCCGCAGATCATCGGCACGTAGGTGAAGTCTGCGACGTGCAGGTGGTCTGGCCGGTCGGCCTTGAAGTGCCGCCGCACCAGGTCCGGGGCGCGGGCTGCGGCCGGGTCCGGCACCGTGGTGCGCACGGTGCGGGCGCGGATGACGCCGCGCCAGCCGTGAGAGCGCATCAGCCGCTCCACCGTGCACCGAGCCACCGGCACGCCCTGCCGGCGCAGGAAGGCCCAGCTCTTGCACGATCCGTACAGTGACTCGGGCTTGCGGCGGCCGTGTTCGTCCGGCTCGTAGATGTCGGCGAGCAACTCGGTCACCACGGTGTCCCACAGCGCTCGCGCACTCGGCGGCCGCGACAGCGCCGCGTAATAGGTCCGCGGGGCGATCGGCAGGCCGTGACTACTCAGCGCACGGCAGATCGGAGCGACCCCGAACCGGGCCCTCTGCTCGGTGATGAACGCGCAGATCATCGACGTAGCGGGTCGCTCTCCCGCACGAAGAAACCCGTGGCCGCCTTGAGGATCTCCACGGTCTGCTCCAGCTCACGACACTTGCGCTTGAGCGCACGAACCTCCGCAGTCTCCTCGCTGGTCGACCCGGGCCGCTGCCCGTCATCGATCTCGGCCTGCCGGACCCACTTGCGCAGTGTCTCCGTGCTCATCCCCAACCGGGCCGACACCGCCGACATCGCCGCCCACTCCGAGTCATAGTCACCGACGTGATCTCGAACCAGCCGGACCGCCCTCGCCTTCAACTCCTTGTCATACCTGCTCGACATGACCTCATCGTCCTTCCCAACTTGGGAAGTGCGCACGAAACCCGGGACGGTTCAAATGTGGCCCAGACCGGTGATTGGGATACTCGCGATGCAGCGAGGGTGAAGCACCGACGCGGGAACCACGGGGGTGAACGGGAC
>JBKKDM010000146.1:0-7758 GCA_046707905.1 Candidatus Limnocylindrales bacterium | reverse complement strand
GAGAACACAGCCTACGTACAGACGCTGCTCGGAAACCTTCTCGTCTACAGCGGCGATCCCGCCGCCGCCAAGGCGAGCTACGACGCCGCGCTCGCGCTCGTTCCGAACCATGCTCCGTCGATCGCCGGCCTCGGCAGACTCGCCGTCGGCGCAGGCCGCCTTGACGAGGCCATCGCCCTGTTCGAGCGAGCCGCCGCGATCGTCCCGCTGCCGGAGTACGTCATCGCCCTGGGCGAGGCCCAGGCGGCCGCCGGCAACCCGGCTGCCGCGAAACAGAGCTACGAGCTGGCCAGAGCGCAGATCCAGCTGTTTGAGGCTGCGGGCGTGGTCGTCGATGTGGACCTCGCCGTCTTCGAAGCCGACCACGGCGACCCCGAGGCCGCGCTCCGTTATGCGACAGCCGCATACGACGCCGCGCCAACCGTCCGCGCTGCCGATGCGGTGGCATGGGCCCTCCATCGCCTGGGCCGCGACGCCGAGGCCGCAACCTTCGCTGCAGAGGCCCTTCGACTCGGATCGATCGATCCCATCATCCGCTACCACGCCGGCGCAATCGCTGCTGCCATCGGGGACGAGAGAAGCGCCCGCCGCGACCTGGAGCTCGCTCTGGCACTGGATCCCGGATTCTCGGCCGTCGGAGCCGCGGAGGCAGTCCGAATCCTCGCCGAGCTGCCGTGAGCCCAGGACGGCGGGCGCTCGCCGCGATCGGTGCCGTGGCGCTCGTCGTCCTCATCCCGGCGATGGCCCTTGCACATCCGCTCGGCAACTTCACCATCAACCACTTCGCGGCCGTTCGGGTCTCGCCGGACCGGATCTCGCTGGATGTCGTCATCGACCGCGCGGAGATCCCGGCGTTCCAGGAGCAGCAACGCCTCGATCGCGATGCCGACGGGGCCCTCTCGGACTCGGAGCTCGCCGGCCAGGCGGAGGCTGCCTGCAGATCGCTGGCCTCGGATCTCCGGCTCTCGATCGGTGGCGCTTCCGTTGTCCCCACGCTCGGAGCGGCGGGTCTGTCGCTGCCGGCGGGTGCCGGCGGCCTCCCGACGATGCGCTTGGTATGCGAATACGCGGCCGGCCTGCCGGCCGCCATCGGCTCGGAAACGACCGTCACGTTCGAGGATCGATCGTTCGCCGAGCGTCTCGGCTGGCGCGAGATCGTCATCGTGGGTGATGGGCTGCTGGTGGATGGTCGGGCGTCCACCGACGGCACGGCAGCCGGCGCCTCGGCCCGACTGACCGCCTACCCGGAGGACCTCCTTGCCCAGCCCCTTGACGTCCGGAGCGTGACCGCATCGCTGGCTCCCGGCGGCGTGGTCCTCGCGCCGTGGACGGCACCGGACGCGCAGACGTTGGGGTTGCCCGGCGCCGGGACCAGCGGGGGTGTGGAGCCCAGTGGGCGGCCGGCCCTGCCCGGCGTCGTGCCCGGCGGCATCACGGAGGATCTCGCTGCGCTCGTCGACGTCAATGACCTGACACCGCTCGCGATCCTCATCTCCCTCTCGGTCGCGATCGGGCTCGGGATCGTCCATGCCCTGTCGCCGGGCCACGGCAAGACGATCATGGCCGCCTACCTCGTCGGCAGCGGCGGATCGAGCCGACAGGCAATCGGGCTGGGGATGGCGGTCGCCGTGTCGCACACGCTCGGTGTCCTGGCCCTGGCGGCGATCGCCCTGGGCGCAACGAGCTTCATCCCGCCGGAGCGCCTCTACCCGATTCTCGGCGTGGTATCCGGTTCGATCGTCATCGCGCTCGGCGCGTCGCTCTTGTGGTCACGGCTCAAGACGATCCGACAGGATCGGGCGCACGCTCGCGCACATCGTGCGGGTCACGACCACCCGCACGACCCGGCCCATGCGGCCAGCCGCCTCGAGGAGGGCCAGGATTCTGCGCACGAGCATGGCCATGGGCATGGCCACGATCACGACCACGGCCACTCGCATGAGCCACAGGGATCTGTCTCATGGCGCGGGATGCTGGCGCTCGGGCTGTCCGGTGGGCTCGTGCCCTCGGCCTCAGCACTGATCCTGCTGCTCGGTTCGATCGCGGCGGGGCGTGTGGCGTATGGGCTCGTGCTCGTGCTCGGATTCGGCGTGGGGATGGCCATTGTCCTCATGGGCATCGGCCTGCTCCTCGTCCACGCGCGGCGCCTCGTCGAACGCAGGCCCTCGACAGCGGCGCTCCAGCGCTTCGCAGGGCCGGTCCAGCTCGCAACCGCGTCGCTCGTCGTCGTCCTCGGGATCGTCCTGACGGGCCAGGCCCTGACACAGATCCTTTAGCTCGGGGCAACTAGCCTCCGTCCCGGACGACCTCGCGTGCCCCGATCTCGGCGAGCACCAGCGCCCGGACGTCGTCGAAGACCCGGTCGATGTGCCGGGATGAGTCGACCACCCGCCAGCGCTGCGGCTCCGCCGCCGCCAGCTCCAGGAAGCCCGATCTGACCCGGCGGTGGAAATCCAGGTCGATCGACTCGAACCGGTTGCGCGCCCCTGCCGCCTTGCGTTGGATGCCCAGCTCGGGATCGACGTCGAGGAGGATCGTCAGGTCCGGGTCGAGCCCTCCTGTCGCGACATGCGCGAGGCCGCGGAGCTCGTCGATCGGCATGCCGGCCCCGTAGCCCTGGTAGGCGAGCGTCGAATCGGCGAAGCGTGCGCACACCACGGTCGCGCCGGCACCGAGCGCGGGCCGGATGACCTCCGCGACCAGCTGGGCCCTGGCCGCGTTGAACAGGAGCGCGTCGGCGCGCGGGTCGATCCCGAGGTCCGCCCGGCCCAGCAGGATCTCCCGCACACGCTCCCCCAGCCGCGTCCCGCCCGGCTCCCTCATGAGCACCACGCGCAGTCCGCGCGAGCCGAGCTCCGCCGCGAGCCGCTTGGCCACGACGGTCTTCCCGGAGCCCTCGGGCCCCTCGAGTGTCACGAACAGTCCAGCCACGTCTCGGGGAGTGTATGAGCGGCAACCCGGGCTTTGGTACGCTCCCGGACCCCCGATGAGAGACCTGACTGACCGCGCGCTCGATACCGCCTCGAAGCTCGGCGCGAGCTATGCCGACGTCCGCGTCGTCCGCCGCCGCGACGAGTCGATCTCGATCAAGTCGGGCAAGGTCGAGGGGGTCGCGATGGGCGAGACCGACGGCTTCGGCGTTCGCGTCCTGGTCGACGGCGCCTGGGGCTTCGCCGCCTCGGACACGCTCGAGCTCGAGGAGGCCGATCGTGTCGGCGCGCTGGCCGTCCGGATCGCGAAAGCATCCGCCACGGCGCTCAAGCAGCCGGTGGAGCTGGACGGTCGACCGCCCGCCACCGGGACCTACGAGACCCCGTTCGCCGAGGACCCGTTCAAGCTCCCGCTCGAGGCCAAGATCAGCGACTTGATGGCTGCGGATCGCGCCGCGGGCCGCGTCAAGGGCGTGACCTTCACCGAATCGATCTACACCGCGGGCCGCGAATGGAAGACCTTCGCCGCGACCGACGGCAGCTTCACCGAGCAGGTCCTCACGTCGGTGGGCAGCGGCGTGGAGGCGAATGCCATCGACGGCGACGAGCACCAGCGCCGGAGCTACCCCGACGGCGGTGGTGGCTTCCAGGCGGCGGGCTACGAGTACATCCGCGGGCTGGACCTCGTGGAGAAGGCCGGCCGCTACGCCGAGGAGGCCGTCGAGCTCCTGTCAGCGCCCCAGTGTCCGTCGGGGCTCATGACCGTCGTGCTCGATCCGACCCAGCTGTACATGCAGGTCCACGAGTCGTGCGGCCATCCCTCGGAGCTGGACCGGGTCTTCAAGACGGAGGCGTCGTATGCCGGCACGAGCTTCCTGACCACCGACAAGGTCGACGACGGGTTCATGTACGGCTCGGAGCTCGTGACCATCGTCGCGGACGCGACGGCCGCGGGCGGGCTCGGGACGTTCGGCTGGGACGACGAGGGCGTGACGGCGCAGGCCGTGCCGCTCGTCAAGAACGGTCGGTTCGTGGGCTACCTGAGCTCCAGGGAGACGGCGCCGCGGATCGGCGCGTCGTCTGGCGGCGCGATGCGCGCAGACGGCTGGAACCGCATCCCCCTGATCCGGATGACCAACGTCAACATGCTCCCGGTCCCCGGGATGAGCCTCGACGAGATCGTCGCCGACACCGACGACGGGCTGTACCTCGAGACCAACCGGTCGTGGTCGATCGACGACCGGCGCCTGAACTTCCAGTTCGCGACGGAGGTCGCCTACGAGATCAAGGGCGGCAAGAAGGGGCGGCTCTTCAAGAACCCGACGTACACGGGCATCACCTATGAGTTCTGGCGGTCGTGCGATGCGGTCGGCGACGACCGGTCGTTCGTGATGCTCGGCACGCCCAACTGCGGCAAGGGCGAGCCGTCACAGACGGCGCGGGTCGGACATGCCGTGCCCGGAGCCCGGTTCCGCAACGTCCGGGTTGGGGTGGGCAAGTGGTAACCGACGCGACCACGCCGTCCGGCTCGCGCCGCGTCAGCGCGTCGGAGCCCGAGTCCGCCCTGCAGCTCGCCGAAGAGGTCCTCGAGCGTGCGCTGCGGGTCGGCGCGTCGGAGGCCGAGGTGCTCGTCATCGCCGGCGACTCCGCCCTGACCCGCTTCGCAAACAACGAGATCCACCAGAACGTCGCCGAGCGCAGCCTGACGGTGAACCTTCGCTACGTGGTCGGGCGGCGGATCGCCGTGGTCTCGACCGGGAAGGTTGATGCCGATGGGCTTCGGACCCTCGTCCACCGCGGGGCGTCGATCGCCCGGAGCTGCGAAGAGCTCGAGGACTGGAGCGGCCTGCCCGCGCCGGCGAGCGGTGCCGGGAGTGTGGTCGGGGGCACGATCGAGGCGTGGTCCTCCGCGACGGCCGAGGCGACGCCGGAGTTCCGGGGCGAGGGCGTGCGGGCCATCATCGGGGCCGCGGAGTCGGCGGGCGTCATGGCCTACGGCTCGTTCTCGACCGATGCCGAGGCCGTCGCCGTCGCGAGCTCCTCGGGCGTCCGCGCCGCCGAGCGCCGGACCGGCTCGCAGCTGCTCACGGTCCAGATGTCGCCGGATGGCGGCACGGGCTACGCCGAGGGCGTCGGCATGGACGCGACGACGATTGACGCCGCGGCGATCGGGCGAGAGGCGGCCACGAAGGCCCGGGCCAGCGACAACCCGGTCGCCGTCGAGGCGGGCGACTACCCGGTCGTGCTCGAGGAGTACGCCGTCGTCGACATCACCGACATGCTCGGCTACACGGGCTTCTCGGCGCTGGCGGTCCAGGAGGAGCGGTCGTTCTTCGAGCCGGGACGGCGGATCGGCTCCGAGCTTGTCTCGATCGTCGACGATGGGTCGGACCCGGCGGGCCTGCCGGCGACGTTCGACTTCGAGGGCGTCGCGAAGCAGCGCGTGCCGCTGGTCGAGGCGGGTGTCTGTCGCGAGGTCGTGTACGACTCGCAGACCGCCGCCCGTGCCGGCCGAACCTCGACGGGCCACGGGCTGCCCGCACCGAACCCGTATGGTCCGTTCCCGCTCCACGCCGTCATGGCAGCGGGGACGACGCCGCGCGATGAGCTGATCGGCGGGCTCGACCGCGGGCTGCTCATCACCCGGTTCCACTACACCAACGTCGTCCACCCGAAGCTGGCGATCATCACGGGCATGACCCGAGACGGCACGTTCCTCGTCGAGGGCGGCAAGATCGTGGGGCCGGTGCGGAACCTGCGGTACACCCAGTCCTACCTGGATGCACTCGCCGGCGTATCTGCCGTGAGCTCCACCCGCAAGACCCTTCGCGGCTTCCTTGGCGCGGCCGTGGTGCCCGCCCTGCGGATCGACGCCTGGTCCTTCACGGGCGTCACCGAGCACTAGCCCACTCACGCGTCCCACATAGCGGCCTCGCCCATGGAGCGCCAACGAACGGCAAGACCAGGGCTTTGTTCGCCGGGCGTTCCATCCATCGGACGAATGGCCTCAACGGCGCCAATTCAACGAGGTGGGAACCGGGTTGGATCACCCGGAGATCCAAATGGGCGCCAGGGACAGGACCCGGGACCGGTCCTCCGACCCATGGATCGCGCGATGACCCAACTCGACGTAAGCGGCTGTGAGGGCCACTCGCGAGACTCCGTGGATGGCTCGGACCTCGGTCGCACATCAGGAAGCGGACGCGCTTGCGCGACGGATTCGATTCGAGCTGGGTCGCGAGATCAGGAATGCGAGGCTGGATGGCGGCGCGAGCCTCCGAAGCGCGGCAGCGCGCGTTGCGATGTCGCACTCCCAATTCGGACGCATCGAACGTGGTCAGGTGCGCGGTCACACCATCGACCAGCTGAGCCGTGCGTGTGCAGCTGTCGGCCTGGCCCTCGCCGTACGTGGCCACCCTCGCGCAGGCATGGCGCTCGACTCCGCGCAGCTTGCGCTCCTCGGCCGCCTGCGTGCGCTCCTGCCCGCAACAGTTCGCACCAGGACCGAGGTGCCGCTTCCTATCCCGGGGGATCGACGGGCCTGGGACAGCGTCTTGTATCTCGAGCCCCGACCTTCTCCCGTCGAGGCAGAGACGCGGATACGGGACATCCAGGCGCTCGACCGCCGGACCGCGCTCAAGCTGCGCGACAGCGAATTCGATCGCGTCGTGCTCCTAGTGAACGACACCGCCCACAACCGGGCGATGCTCCAGGCGCACCGTGAAGACCTCCGGGCGACGTTCCCGCTTGACACTCGAGCGGTCCTGCGGGCAATCCGCGCCGGTCAGACGCCAGAAGCGAGCGGGATCGTGGTGTTGTAGTCGCTAGGATCCGGACCGTGGCATCGGGTGCAATTCGAGAGCGGGTCCGGGAGCGGCTGGGGTGGGCGGCGGATGCGGCGACCCAGCGGCGGATCCGGCGGCTCTGGCAGCGCCACTCGATCGCGGAGGACCGCCGGGACATCGACGGGCTCATCTCGACCCTCGCTCCCGAGTGCGTCTATGAGTTCGTCGCCACCGGGCTGCGGTGGGAGGGCCACGCGGGCGCGCGGGCCTTCTACACGGAGCTGTTCGCGGCTTTCCCGGACAACCGGTTCTCGCTGACCGACATCGTCATCGGGCCGCAGGGCGTGTTCGAGGCGGTCGTCCTCGAGGCCAGCCACCTGGGCCCGTTCGCGGGCCTCGCGCCGACCCAGCGGCCCGTGCGCCTGGAGCTCGCGATCCTGTTCCCGTGGAACCCCGCCGCGGGCCTGTTCGACGGTGAGCAGATCTTCATCGACCGAGCAGCGCTCACGGCGAGCGGCTGACCGACCGGCGGCCGAGGGAGGCGACGATGCGAACCGCGGTCACGGATCGCCTGGGGATCGATCAGCCCATCATCCAGGCGCCCATCGGTGGACTGTCCGTGCCGGCGCTCGCCGCCTCGGTCTCGAACGCCGGCGGCTTGGGGATGATGGCGATCACGTGGCTGGAGGCAGCGGAGATCCGGGAGTCGATCGCCGCCCTGCGCGGCGCGACAGACCGCCCCTTCGGCGTGAATGTCATCATCGATCCGCAGGACCCACACCAGGACGAGCGGGTCGAGGCGGCGCTCGAGGCCGGCGCGCCGGTTGTCTCGTTCACGTGGGGAGACCCGGCGCCGTACGTCGCCCGTGTCCACGCCGCCGGCGCGCTCGCGATCCTGACCGTCGGCGGTGCCGAAGAGGCGCGGCAAGCGGTCGCCGCCGGCGTCGCCCTCATCGTCGCCCAGGGCTGGGCGGCCGGGGGTCACGTGTGGGGCCACGTCTCGACGCCCCCGTGATCGCTGCGGGCGGAATAGCCGACGGTCG
>JBKKDM010000145.1:0-15607 GCA_046707905.1 Candidatus Limnocylindrales bacterium | reverse complement strand
CCAAAACCCCCCGCAATCACACGCCCCGCCGCGCCCGCGGCGGGCCTTCTTTTCATCTGGTTCCCGGAGCCTGTCTCAGCGAAGGAGCGCTAGCACCTCGGGCAGCCGATCGATGGTCTCGCGATCGAACGGGGCCGGCATCCGCGCGATCACCGTCGTGAACCCAAGCTCGAGGTACGGCCGGAAGGTCTCGGCAATCGCTTCGGGGGCCCCGGTCAGGGTCGGCACGGTCCCCAGGTTCTCCAGCCCGTTGTGGGTCAGCTGCGCCGCCCGGGCCGCCTCCGCGTCCTCGAAGCGGTCGCGGATGATCATCGGGAAGCTGACGGTCAGCTCGATCTCCGACATGTCCCGACCGGCGTCCGCGCAGTGCCCGGCAAGGTTGTCGAGTGACTGTCTGACCTCCTCGATCGTCCCGCTGCCGTTCCAGCCGTCGGCGTGGCGGGCCACGGTCCGCAACGTCTTCTTCGGGCCGCTGCCGCCGACGAGGATCGGCAGGTGCGCCTGGATCGGCCGCGGGTTGGCCAGGGCATCGGTGAACCGGTAGAACCGGCCTTCGTGGCTGAAGCGCTCGCCGTCGAGCAAGCGGCGCATCAGCGGCACCGCTTCATCGAGCTTGTCGAGGCGCTCGCCGACGCTCGCTCCGAAATCGATGCCGAACGCGTCGTGCTCGCGCTCGAACCAGGCCCCGCCGATGCCCAGGACCGCGCGGCCGTTCGAGATGTGGTCGAGGTTGATGGCCAGCTTGGTGGTGAGGCCGGGGTTGCGAAACGTGTTCGCGCCGACCATCAGCCCGAGCCGGACGCGGTCCGTGATGGCCGCGACGCCCGTGAGCAGCGACCAGCCTTCATAGATCGGCTGCTCCCATGGACCCTGGATCGCGTGGAGGTGGTCCCACGTCCAGATCGAATCCCAGCCGGCGGCCTCGGCGGCGAGGGCCGATTCGCGGTACTCGGGCCACGTCGTCTGCTGGGGCCAGAGCTGGAGACCGAACTTGATGGGGCGGGTGGATGCCATGCGCGCAGCTACTCCTCAAGGTGGTCGTGGACGGCGGTGATTCGCAGGCGGAAGGAGATACGTTCCTGGGTCCGGAACCTTGCGACGCTCTCGGGGTCGTCCTCGTCGTAACGGACCGCGAGCGCGACGATGTCCTCGCGGGCTCGCGGCACGTCGTCGATGACCTCCTCGACCACGGCCTGGACGCCGACCCAGCGCATCGGGTCGGCGAGGTCGGTGAAGGCCAGGGACGCCCGGCCGCTCGCGCGGAGCTCCGCCGGCCAGCGGCGCGGGCTCCGGGAGTTGACAAGGATCCGGTCATCGGCGTCGAGGCGGTACCAGATCACGGCCTGGTGGGGCTCGCCGTCGACGACGCTCGTGGCGAGCACCGGGTAGAGCTGCCCCTGGAGGAACTCGCGAACGCGGTCGGACAGGGCGGCAGCCGGTGGCAGGTCCATCCACAGAATCGTACGGGAAACGAAAGCGAGGGCGGCGGTGCCGCCCTCGCTTTTGCTCCGGGAATGGGTCTACGGAACGCTGACGCGGTTGCCGTAGATGTTCTGGTCGAGCCCGCCGTTGTTGCCGCAGTTGTTGCCCGTGAACGGGGCGTCGAAGCGGAATCGGGGCCCCATGTAGTCGGCGGATGAAGTCGAGGCATTCGCGCCGAGGTCGACGAGGCACATGGCTACGTCGAAGCCGTCCTGCTCGGATTCCCGCGGATCCTGACCAGGCACCACGTCCCGGTTGTCGGTCCAGACGCTGTATGCCTCGAGGCCGTCACCGGTGTCGACAATGGAGATCCAGTTGTAGTCGCCCTGGAACGGGATGTCGCGGGAGCCGAACATCTCGAAGTTGGGCTGATGTCCGACATCGGACACCCTGATCGAATCCCAGGTGCCGCCTCCATCTGACGACGTCGCGACGAACGTATTCACGACGTTGTCGTCCGGACAGGCGGTGGCATCTGCGGTGTTGCCGATCGGACGCTGGAGGCTGTAGCAGTCGTCGGTCCGGCTGTCCTGCCACACGACGGCGAGGGCGCCGCCCAGCGCGTCGACGTCCGAGAAGAATTGATGCCCAATGCCGCCCGCGTCGTCCACCGGGACCGGGTCGCCCCAGGTCCGGCCGTTGTCCGTGGAGCTCACAACGTACACGACCGACCGGCCGACTCGGCCGCCGCCCGCCGAGCTGTAGCTCGTCTCGGCGTCCTCGATCGTCTCGGGGTCGATGGCGTTGTACGTCAGCCAGACGCCGTTCTCGTCGCTCGACTGGTCCGCGGTGGAGCGAGGCTCCAGCGGGATCCGGGCGAAGACGTAGCCGGTGGGGCATTCGAACGGGCCGTCGCCGCAGTCGCGGGCGCCGTCGTTGGGAGCGTATGGGGTGAAGTTCAGCACCTTCACGGGCCGCGCGAAGCTGGCACCGCCATTGCTGGACCGCGTCGACCACAGCGCGTTTTGACCTGGCCTCGAGCGGTCATCGAACGAGCGGAACGTGACATACACGTCGCCATCGCCTTCGATCGCGATGTCGCAGCCCTGGACGGACCCGGTGGCGCCGTGCACGGTCAGCTGCTGCGGTCGGCTGTAGGTATTGCCGCCATCGGTAGAACGGCTGAAGAAGATCTTGTTCTGGCCGGCGCCGGTGAACCGGCTCCAGCAGACGTAGACGTTGCCATCGGTGGATCCGCCCGTGCGGTCGACCTCCAGCATCGGCTTGTCCTGGAAGATGCCAACGAAGTTCCGGGACGGCGTGCCCCGCCCGACGATGCGCGTGAAGCGGTAGTCGGCCGGGTAGTCGGGTCCGTCGATGGCGACGTCGGCCGCGTCGTACCTGGCCACGAACACGTCACCATTGATCGCGCCGGCCCGGTTGAAGCTGATCCCGCCTACGTAGAGGTTGCCGTCGCTGTCGAAGGCGGCGATCGGGTCGCCCGCCTCGGTGTGGCGCCCGTAGAGCGGCGAGGCCCGGCCCTCGGCGGAGGTGTCGGCTGGGTAGCCGGGGACGTACGAGTTGGTCCACGTCTCGCCGCCGTCGCGGGAGTATCCAAAGCCCTGCCAGCCGGCACCGAGGTCGGATTGCGTGTAGTCGTTCCAGCCGGCCACGACTGTGTTGGGGTCGGTCGGGTCGATGACCGCGAACGGCTCATTGTTCTGGCGGCGGTTGCCGCCGTCGTTCGGGTCCGTGTCGCCGTTGGCGGGCGGGACGACCACGTCGCTCGACGAGCCGTCATTGCACTGCGCAATGGCCTGGTCGGTTCCCCCGTCGTGGCGAACGCACGTGACGCCTGTCACCTTGTCGTCGGATCCGTCTCCGACTACGCCGACAGCGAGCGCCGGCGTGATGCCGGCGGCCGTGATGACGCCCGTCGCGAGCAGTGTCGCGACGATGCGCCGGACGCGGAAGCGCGTGCGCATTCGGCTCTCCTCATGAGCTGGACTCATCCTGGCGGGACTCGACCCCGAGAAATCCCTTGCGGGTTGTCGCGGCCCGTTTCGCTGCACTCTACGCCGTACGCCCGAATTCGGCTGTCACGCCGACGGCAGGGTGCTGGTTCGCAACACCCCCTGACTCGCCATGCGGCGGGTTGCGGCAGGAGCCGGACTGCGTCGGGACTCAGGCGCTTCGGCGCGACAGCCCTCGGAGGATCACCGCCAGCCCGATCACGATGAGGCCGACGGGCCAGACGTCGCGCCATGGAATCGCCGGCAGGTCGTAGCCGAGCGTGAACTCGGCGAAGAACCACGCGCCCACCGCGATGAGGATCAGGCCCCAGACGCGGGCTGCCGTGTCGGTGGCCTGGGCGACGACTGGGTTCGCGGCCAGGCGTTTCCCGGCGTCCTCCGCCTCGCGCCCGAGGCGCTCACCGGCCCGCTCCGCCTCCTGGCCGAAGCGCTCGAAACGCTCCTCGAGCGTCAACGGGCGAGGCGACTCCGACGGCGGTGGTGACGGCGGCTGCCGGCCCTGGTCGGTCATGCGGCCATCGTAGTCCGATGCGCGCCTAGAATCCGGCGCATGACCAACCCTAACGGCGACCGCGCGGAGATCGGCGTCTTCGGCGGCTCCGGGTTCTACTCACTCCTCGACGACGTCCGCGAGATCAAGGTCGACACCCCCTACGGGCCGCCGTCCGACTCGTTCTTCCTGGCGACCGTTGCCGGGCGCGAGGTGGCGTTCCTGCCGCGGCATGGCCGGCGCCACACGATCCCGCCGCATCAGATCAACTACCGGGCCAACGTCTGGGCGATGCGCTCGCTCGGGGTCAAGGCCGTCATCTCGCCGTGTGCCGCGGGCTCGCTCCAGCTGCACGTCAAGCCCGGCGACTTCGTGGTCTGCGACCAGTTCGTCGACCGGACCCGCGGCCGCGCGGACACCTTCTACGACGGCCCGATCGTCACTCACCTGTCCTCGGCCGACATCTACGACCCGGTCCTCCGCCAGCTGACGATCGAGACGATCCGGGACCACGGCATCGAGGTCCATGAGCGCGGCACGATCGTGATCATCAACGGCCCCCGGTTCTCCACCAAGTCCGAGTCGAAATGGTTCAGCGACGCGGGCTGGGAAGTCATCTCGATGACCCAGTACCCGGAGGCCTACCTGTGCCGGGAGCTCGGGATGGCGGTCGTGAACATCGCGCTCATCACCGACTACGACGCGGGCGTTCACGAGGGCACGGAGGCCGTGACGGCGGCCAACGTCCTCGAGGTGTTCGCGAAGAACGCGGAGCGGATCCAGAAGGTCGTCCTCGATCTCATCGGGCGCTTCCCCGCGGATCTCGACGCGCTCGGCGCCCGCGATGCAATGGGCCCGACCCGCGGCGACGGCCACACCATCACGCGCGAGGACATCCGGCTCTTCGAGACGGGGCTGTAGCCACGAGCGAGCGGCTTCCGATCGGGGTTTCGATCGGGTCGATCGGCGCGACGCCCGAGTGGTGGCTCGAGAGCGCACTTCGGCTCGAGGCCGCGGGCTACCGGGCCGTCTGGTCGTGGGACCACGTCGTCGGCAAGGGCGATAAGCGAGTGCCGGTGGTCGAGCAGTGGACGATACTCTCGGTCGCCGCGGGAGCGACGAAGACCATCGGGCTCGGGACGTTCGTGACCAACGTGATGAATCGCCATCCGGCCCTCCTCGCCCGCATGGCCTCGACGCTCCAGGCGGCAAGCGTGGGCCGGCTCACGCTCGGCATCGGGATCGGCGGCGGAGCGCCGGAGCACCGCGCCTATGGCATCGACTTTCCGCACCCGCCCGAGCGCGCCGCGCGGCTCGAGGAGGCAGTCGCAGTGATCCGGGCGCTGTGGACCGGCGGCCCGGTGTCCAGGCCCAGCCCCTTCTACCCGCTCGCGGAAGCCCACGCCTTCCCCGTGCCAGAGCCAGCCCCGCGGCTCCTGATTGGCGCCGGGTCGCCGGCCGGGATCCGGATCGCCGCGCGCATCGGCGACGGCTGGGCGGCGGAGATCGACGAGTTCGATCGGCTCCTGCCGCGCTACCGCGACGCGCTAGCGGCCGAAGGTCGGACCGTCGACGGGGCCTGGATCGCCCTTGGGTTCGGCGGTGGCAAGAGCGGCGAGGACGCCCTCCGCGAGAGCCCGTGGGTGGAGCGACCGCGGGAGGAATGGGCTCGCTGGGCCGCCGAGGGCGTGGACGAGGCGATCGTCACGGCGCGGACCCCGAACGACATCGATGCACTCGTCCGGGCCGCCGATCGCTGGTAGTCGACCGTCGTGGGATCATCGGGTCGAATGACCCCGACCAGCGCCCCGACCACAGGCCCGGCCGTCCGGCGCCAGCTCGAGCCAACGCATCCCTGCATCCGCTGCGGACGCGAGGGCGTGCCCGCGGACGCCGGGCTGTGCGAGCTTTGCAACCCGCTCGAGCTGTCGCAGCCGTCGGCGACCCAGATGCACGGCATCGCCGCCGTGGGGATCCTGGGTTTCATCGCGGTGCTGGCCGTCGTGGCCCGTGTCGTGCTCGCGGGGACGGGCCCGTTCGCGGGCGAGGTCATCGGCGTGGCACCCGCGACCGGCGGGCTGTCCGTCACGCTCAGCGTCGCGAACGAAGGCTCGAACGCCTCGGCGACCACGTGCACGATTCGTGCGGCGAAGCCGGGCATCGGCGCGGGCGCGGAGTCCGTCCAGTTGCCGCGAATTGCGGCCGGGGAGCGGATCAACGTCACGACCCTCGTGACCCGCTTCGGCAGCGCCCCGGTCGCCCTCGTCGCGTCGTGCGGCGCCCCGTGACGCCGTCGACCCGGTGACGACCTCGATCGAGCGAGCCTCGCGCGCCGGCGACCTCGCGTTCGCGACCGGGATCGCCGCGCGCGCCGGCGAGCTCCTGCTCGACCGCATCGAGCGGCTCGAACGCGTCGACTACAAGTCCGCGAAGGACATCGTCACCGAGGCGGCCCATCTGTCCGAGGAGCTGATCATCGACGCGATCCGCGCGGCCTACCCGGACGACGGGATCATCGCCGAGGAAAGCGGCGATCATGTCTCCGGCGCGGGTCACGCGCCGACCGCCGGTGTCGGGCGGGCGTGGGTCATCGATCCGCTCGATGGCACGATCAACTACGCCAACGGCATCCCGTTCTTCTGCGTCTCGATCGCGCTCGTCGAGGCCGGCCGGCCCATCGTCGGGGTGATCCACGACCCGATGCGCGGCGAGACGTTCGCCGCCACCGCCGACGACGCCGCGACCCTCAACGGCCTGCCGATCGAGACGTCGACGAAGGACAAGCTGACCGATTTCGTCGTGTCGATCTCCCTGTCGGGCAGCCAGCTGATCAGCCGCGCCCGGGCCGTGCGCAAGGCGATCCGCGTCTCCCGTTCGATGGGCTCCGCGGCGCTCGCCCTGGCCTACGCCGGCAACGGCCGGTTCGACGCGTTCGTCCAGCAGGGCGGGCTCTCGCTGTGGGACATCGCGGCCGCGGGCCTGATCGCCGAGCGCGGCGGCGCGACCGTCACCGACCTTGCGGGCGGCCCGTGGTTCGAGGTCGCCCACAAGCCCCGCTCGATCGGCATCGTCGCGGCCCCGTCGGCCCAGCACGCCGAGCTCCTCACGCTCCTGGGAGCGAACGCAGCTCGAAACGGGCGCTAGCCGGGCTCGAAGCGATCCGGACCTGTTCCGGCCACCGTTCGACTCAGTCTGCCCAGGCGTGGGGACGGGACCGCTGCCCGTCGAGACCCCACTGATCGCAGAACGCGTCCCAGCCGGCTCGCGGCACGCCGCGCCAGCGGAGCTCGTCGACCTCGCGCTGCGGGATGTCGACGCCGTCGTCGGTGGTCCGGAGGCGGGCCAGCGAGCGGTACAGCTGCGCCTCGTCCCAGCGCTCTCGTAGGGTCGCGGCGAGGACCGGACCGCCGCGGAGGCTCTTCACGTCCCACGCGGACGCCTTGACCGGGATCGCCTCGATGGACCCGTACCGCGCAAGCACGGCGGCCGCTGATTTCGCGCCCCAGCCGGGCAGGCCGGGGTAGCCGTCCGACGAATCGCCCACGAGCGCCAGCCAGTCCGGGATCGCGGATGGCGGCACGCCCCATTTCACGTGGACCGCGGGCTCGTCGTAGGTGATCCGGCGCCGTCGATCGAGCAGCACGACGTGTTCGCCGTCGACCAGCTGGGCCATGTCCTTGTCGGGGGTGCAGACCAGGACCTGGTCGACGTCGGCGTCGTCCTTGAAGCGCAGGCACGCCGCGGCAATCGCGTCGTCGGCCTCGAACTCGACCATTGGCCAGACGACCAGGCCGAGCGCCCGGAGCGCATCCTCGACGATCGGGAACTGGTCCAGGAGCTCCGGCGGCATGCCGAACGACGACTTGTAGCCGGGGAAGAGGTCGTTCCGGAACGACTCGATGACGTGGTCCGTGGCGCAGCCGACGTGGGTCGCTCCCTCCTCGCGCAGGAGGAACAGCATCTGGTCGATCACGCCCGAGACGCCCGAGAGATTCATGCCGTCGACCCCGAGCGTCGGAGGCCGCGGCGCGTAGTGCGCGCGGAATAGCTCGTAGGTCGCGTCGACCAGGTGCAGGCGCATCCCGCGACTGTAGCGGCGATCTCGCGAGGGCAAGGAAACGCGCCCGGGCCGTTGGCCCGGGCGCAAGAGCTGCTACGGGTGAGCGGTGCGATCAGTCGCAGGCCGCCGGCACGTCGAACGATTCCGTGACGACGATGGCCTGCTGCGGACCGACCTCGCCGGAAGCGCCGACGCCGACACCGAAGTGCGCGTAGGCCTCCCAGATGAGGCAGTCCTCGTCAGAGCCGGCCGCCATCAGCATGCCGTCGCGCATGTTCTCGACCGAGGGGCTCGTGGGGGTGAACATCATCCCCTGGACCCAGCTGCCGAAGGCCTCGTCCGTGGTCTTGCCGTCGCCGATGTAGTTCTGCATCACGCGCCACATGATCGCGGCGTAGACCTCGCCATCGGCGTGGACCCCGCCGCCCGTCATGTCCGCGTACGTCTTGGCGAGCTGGTCGTACGTGTCGGACCGGATCCCGATGGGATCGGACGCGGAGTACTCGCCGATCGCCGGGTCGCCGTTCATGAACATCGCAAGCGTGTCGCTTGCGCCCTCGCCGATGGCGCCGGACATCGGGCCGGACATGTGGTTGATGAGTCGCCAGGTCAGGCCGTGGCCGTACTCGTGGTAGACGACGTCGCTGTCCAGCGACGAGTCGATCATCGGCGGAAGGTCCGCCTTGGTCCGCATCGTGCCGCTTGTCGGCAGCGCTGCGCGGATCGCCGCGCCGTCGGCCTGGCTGACCATCACCGACGGGGTCTTGATGCCGCCGCTCGCGCCGGCCCCCGCGAAGATCGCGGTCGGCTGGTTGTTGACGATGATCACGCCGACAGCGCCGGCGGTCTGGGCGTTCTTGACCTTGAGGTCGAAGTTGCATGCGCCGCGGTCAACGAGCGCGATGCTGCCTGCCAGGCTGCCGCGCGGCATGGCCTCGCACGCGTCGCCCGTTGGCGCAACGCCGTCGTTGTAATTCGCCAGCGGGGCCGTGATGCCCGTGGTCGAGAGCGCCGGGCCGAAGCCCATGGAGACCGCCCCGTAGCTCACGCCACCGACGACGACTTCCTGCTGGCCGCCGGGGGGCGTCCAGAGGTACATCTGCATCCGGGGGTTCGAGCCGTCGGGCGGCGTAGCGAAGTTGGCGTTGTCCGTGCCGGACCCGTCCTGGCTTTCGGCCTCGACGGAGTCGCTGCCCTTGCCGCCCTTCCCGAAGTTGTCCTCCTGGAAGTTGCCGGCCGCCTCGGTGAAGCCGTGGCTGTACAGCTCGTCGTGGATCACGTTGTTGAGGTAGAACAGGTTCTGGACGGAGACGCGCTGGTTCGACTCGGTCGTCGGCGGCTGGGTCAGGTCCGAGTCCGCCAGGAAGTTGCCGCTCGTGACGGCCGGGCCGCCGGCGTCGGGCTTGTTGTCGGCGTCGCGGTCGAGGTAGGCCTCCACGTTGTTGCCCTGGATGTGCTTCCTGGCCTGGGCGCCCTCGAGCCAGCCCTCGGGCGACTCGAGGTTCCCGTCGCCGGGGCCCGGGACGACCATCTGGGTGCCGGCACCAGGATCGACCGTGTAGACGTTGTAGCTGTCGCTCGCGGTCCGGAGCTCGCTGGCGGCGACGCCGCCGGCGCGGTCGACGACGGACTGATGGAGCTTGTTGCCCTTCTTCGTCCAAGTCGTCACCAGGAAGCCCTGCTCCAGCGCGCCGCTCTGACGCGCGACGAGCACGCGCTCGGCGCTGGGGCTCTGGCGGAACGAGGTGGTCTGCTTGAAGTACGAGGTGTTGCCGCTCTTGCGGATGAACGCGGGACGATCAGCGACGCCCGGCAGGTTCTTCGCGATGGCCGCGTTGAGCGCCTTCGTGGCGCCAACCTGGGCGCCGGCAACCGAGCTCGGCACCTTTGCGAGGTTGTCGATGACGTGAACCAGGTCGCCCCTGGCGTTCACGGCGACCTTGGTGTAGGCGCCCGCGATGCGGAGCCCGCCGACCGACTGGCCGTAGGTGATATGCGTGATCCCTCGCGAGGTGAACTTCGCCTCGATCTTCAGGGAGGCGAGGGTCGCGGCGTCCCGGCCGCGTGCGGCCAGGAACCGCTTGGCGACCGCGCCGGCCGCTGCGCCGTTGGCCCGAGCGAGGGGCGCACCCGCGCGCTCGTAGACCTTGGCCCGTGAACCGTCGAAGACGACGGCCTTGTCGCCACCTGCGGCGCCCACTGTCCCGGCCATCGAGCCGAGCAGGAACAACGCAGCGGCGAACGCGATGAGCTTGCGCATGGGTCCTCCATCCACATGTGCGGGGCCCCCGAGCCCCTGGACCCCGTCGCAGCGGAGTCGTCCGTCGGGGCCATGGTGTGCCTCGCCCGGGATCGGCGCAAGCGCGACGGAAACAGCCGGTGCCTGCGCGCGCCACCATCGAGCCGCCGGCGTCGCGTCTGCCGCGGGCCCGCCCACCCCGGCGCGTGGTGCCAGCTAGGGCAGGGTGCCGAAGCAGTAGCCCATCGAGCAGCCGGCGGCCTGCATCAGGTGGATGGCCTTCGTGCCATCGTCCGCCTCGAGGTCCACGGATGCGATGGCGTCCTGGAGGACCTCGGTCCCGAAGCCGAGCCTCGCCGCGTCGATCGCCGTCGCGCTGACGCAGTAGTCCGTCGCCAGGCCCACCACGACGACCCGCTCGACGCCTCGCTCGCGGAGCAGCGCCTCGAGCGCCGTCGGCGACGTCGCGCCGGTCGCCGGGTCCTTCATCGAGAAGCCGGAGTAGCCGTCCTCGCCGTTGGTGCCCTTGCGAATGGTCGGGCCGTCAACGTCGAGGGCCGGGTGGAAATCGGCGCCCCATGTCCCGCCGACGCAGTGAACCGGCCAGATGCCGCCGTCCTTCGCGAAGTGGTGGGTGGACTCGGGATGCCAGTCCTGCGTGTAGACCACCAGCGCCCCGGCCTCGCGCGCGAGTCGCGCCTCCGAGTTGACCAGCGGCAGGATCGAGGCGGCGCCCTTGACGAACAGCGAACCCTGGGGGTCGGCGAAGTCGTTCTGCATGTCGACGACGATCAGCGCGGCCTTGGAATCGTAGCGGGGTGCCATCGGCGGGGAGGGTAGCGCAGGGCGGGCGCGCGCTCATGTCCACGAGTCATCACCCGCGCGCAAGGCGCCCCGATTCGGGGCATTCCGGGCCTGTTGATGTCCAGCAGTCATCAACCGCGCGCGAGGCGCCCCATTCGGGGCATTCCGGGGCTCGTTGATGTCCAGCAGCATCACCCACGCGCGAGGCGGGTGGATTCGCCCCGTCCCGGGCGGATTCTTGCCCACGAGTCATCAACGACTCGCGAAGCGGCTCGATGCGGCCCGCGCCGGGCGGATTCATGTCTCCCAGTCATCACGCCCCAGCGGCGCCCCCCGCCAGCCGATCCGAATCCGCGCCGCAACCGCGCCACCACCCAAGGGGCACGCCGACTTCCGGTAAGGTTCGACACGTGAGCTTCGAGGAATCCGACCTCGCCGCGATTGCGGCTGCGAAGGAAGTCGACATCGAGACCCGATCGCCGGCCGGCGACGCCCATCGCACGATCATCTGGATCGTCGAGCGCGACGGCGCGATCTACGTTCGCTCGTATCGCGGCTCCCGCGGTCGCTGGTATCGCGAGGCGGTCGCGGACCCCGAGGTCGCCGTCCACGTCGAAGGACGCCGCGTGGCCGCGCGAGCCCTGCCGGCCACGGACCCGGCCTCGGTCGAGGCCTGCAGCGAGGGCCTTCGGGCCAAGTACCGCCGCTCCCAATCCCTCCAGGCCATGCTCGTCGACGACGTCCTCCCGACGACCCTCAAGCTGGTGCCCGCATGACCGTCACGACCCCGCGCTCCGAGATGTACTTCGATGAGTTCAAGCACCAGCTGCCCGACATCGACGAGGGCGAGACCACCGACTGGATCCGCTCGCTCGACGACGTCGTCGAGCAGGAGGGCGAGACCCGGGCCCGATTCCTGCTGTTCAAGCTCCTCAAGCGCGCGCGCCAGCTCCAGGTTGGGCTGCCGCCCCTCACCAACACCCGGTACATCAACACTATCTCCCCGGAGCAGGAGCCGAACTTCCCGGGCGACGAGCAGCTGGAGCGTCGGATCCGGCGCCTCATCCGCTGGAACGCGGCCGCGATGGTCCTGCGCGCGAACAGCAAGTTCAACGGCATCGGCGGCCACCTCGCCACGTACGCCAGCGCCGCCACGCTCTACGAGGTCGGGTTCAACTGGTTCTTCAAGGGCCGCGACGCGGGCGGGCCCGGCGACCAGATCTTCTACCAGGGCCACGCGGCGCCGGGCATCTACGCACGGGCGTTCCTCGAGGGCCGGATCGACGAGGAGCAGCTGGACCACTTCCGGCGCGAGACGCCGCCACAGCGGGGCCTGTCGTCGTACCCGCATCCCCGCCTCATGCCCGACTTCTGGGAGTTCCCGACGGTCTCCATGGGCCTCGGCCCGATCGACGCCATCTACCAGGCCCGGTTCAACCGCTACCTCCAGAACCGCGGGCTGCTCGACACGTCGGGCAGCCGCGTGTGGGCGTTCCTCGGCGACGGCGAGACCGACGAGCCCGAGGCGCTCGGCGCCCTCCACGTCGCCGCGAACGAGGGCCTCGACAACCTGACCTTCGTCGTCAACTGCAACCTCCAGCGCCTCGACGGTCCTGTTCGCGGCAACGGCAAGATCATCCAGGAGCTGGAGTCCGTCTTCCGCGGCTCGGGCTGGAACGTGATCAAGGTCGTCTGGGGCCGCGAGTGGGACGAGCTCCTCGCCCGCGACGTCGACGGCGTTCTCGTCGAGCAGATGAACTCCACCGTCGACGGCGAGTTCCAGAAGTTCTCGGTCGCCGGTGGCGGTTACATCCGGGAGCACTTCTTCGGGCCCGACCCGCGCCTCCAGCGCCTCGTCGAGCACCTCACCGACGACGACCTCGCGAAGCTCCGCCGCGGCGGCCACGACTACCGCAAGGTCTTCGCGGCCTACAAGTCGGCGATCGAGCACCGCGGTGCGCCCACCGTGATCCTCGCCAAGACCGTCAAGGGCTGGGGCCTCGAGTCGATGGCCGGCCGCAACGTCACCCACCAGCAGAAGAAGCTCACCGAGGAGCAGCTCGAGAAGTTCCGGGCATCGCTCGAGCTGCCGATCAGCGACGAGGACGTGCACGAGGGCGACGCGCCGTACTACCACCCGGGCCCGGATTCGGACGAGGTCAAGTACATGAAGGAGCGCCGCAAGGCGCTCGGTGGCTTCCTTCCTGAGCGGCGCGTGACGCCCGTGGACATCGACCTTCCCAAGGCGGACGTGTACGCCGAGTTTGCGAAGGGTTCGGGCGACCAGCCGGTCGCGACGACGATGGCGTTCGTCCGGCTTCTGCGGAAGCTGCTACGCGACAAGGACGTCGGCAAGCGAGTTGTGCCGATCATCCCCGACGAGGCACGAACGTTCGGCATGGAGTCGCTTTTCCCCGAGTTCAGGATCTACGCCCCGCACGGCCAGCTCTACGAGCCGGTGGACGCCAAGCACCTGCTGGCGTACAAGGAGGCGAAGGACGGCCAGATCCTCGAGGAGGGGATCACCGAGGCTGGCTCGATGGCCTCGTTCACCTCCGCTGGCACGTCGTACGCCACGCACGGCGAGCCGATGCTGCCTTTCTTCTCTTTTTACTCGATGTTCGGCTTCCAGCGGATCGGGGACATGGTGTGGTCCGCCGCCGATCAACGTGCCCGCGGTTTTCTCATCGGCGCGACGCACGGCCGCACGACGTTGAACGGCGAGGGTCTGCAGCACGAGGATGGCCACTCCTTGCTGATCGCCTCGACCAATCCTTCGGTGCTCTCGTACGACCCCTCGTGGGCCTTCGAGGTCGCGGTGATCGTCCGCGAGGGGCTGCGCCGGATGTACGAGGAGCGCGAGGACCTCATCTACTACATGGCGGTCTACAACGACCCGTACGTGCAGCCTCCGATGCCCAAGGGTGTCGAGGAGGCGATCATCAAGGGCCTCTACCGTTTCAAGCCGTCCGAGAAGAAGAGGGCGAAGCTCCGGGCCCAGATCCTCGGCTCGGGCCCGATGATCCAGGTCGCCCTCAAAGCGCAGGAGCTACTGGCGGAGTTCCACGACGTCGCGGTCGATGTCTGGAGCGCGACGTCGTACCAGCAGCTGCGGTTCGACGCGCTCGAGGCAGAGCGCTGGAACCGGCTGCATCCGGAGGAGGCAGCCCGCACCCCGTTCGTGACCAAGCAGCTCGAGGACGCGGCCGGGCCGGTGATCGCGGTGTCCGACTCGATGAAGGCCATCCCGGACCAGATCGCCCGGTGGGTACCCCAGCCGTTCCTGCCGCTCGGCACCGACGGCTTCGGCCGCTCCGACACACGGGCCGCCCTGCGAAGGTTCTTCGAGGTTGACGCCGAGCACACGGTCGTCGCGGTGCTGTCCGAGCTCGCGCGCGCCGGCGAGATCAAGCCCGAGGCCGTCTCCGAGGCGATCGCCAAGTACGACCTCGACACCGAGGCACCTTCGCCCCCGTCTCTCCCTTGATTCCAACGCAGGCTGCCTTGCAAGGCCAAGAGACTGCCATGCTATCTTGCTGCGCATGGTACAGGCATCGAACGGGAGGAGCTCCCAACTTCTGCGCGGGGTCCTCGACGTCTGCATGCTGGCGCTGATCGAGGAGAAGGAGCGCTACGGGTACGAGATCGTGCGCCAGCTGGAGGACCGGGGCCTCGAGCTCGTTGGAGAAGGGAGCATCTACCCCGTGCTCAGTCGGCTCCAGCGGTTCGGCCTCGTCGATGGGTACAGCGTCCCCTCGGGCGGCGGACCGCCCCGGAAGTACTACCGGATCACCGAGCAGGGACGCCGCGCCCTGGGGCAGTGGACGGATGAGTGGGATCTGTTCGCGAAGAGCGTGAGCGGCGTTCTGAAGGGAGGCGGGCGATGAGCGACCTCGATCGGACCTTGAGGTGGTGCACGAGATACTGGCGCCGCACCAAGGTTCCGCGTTCTGCGATCGCGGACATGCGCGTGGAGCTCGAATCGCACCTACGAGACGCCGCCGCGGAGGGAAGGCCGGTGGCGCCGGTCGTCGGTGGCGACTTGCAAGCGTTCGCGGAGCGATGGGCCCAGGAGTACCGGCCGCCGTACGCCGTACCCGGGGTCGGGGCTCGCGTCGGGCCGGCGATCCTCAGCCTCCTCGTCGCGATGTCGATGTTCTTCCTGTCGTTCCTCATACCGACGGGCTCCGCGGCCGTGACTGAGGTCTGCTGCCCGCGGCGCGTTGTCGAGGGCCCCGTCGAGACCATCGGGTCCGGCCTCGCGCTGGTTTGGATCATGATGGCGATCGCAGCGCTGACGCTCGTGGCAGCCGTCCTCTTCCTCGCGGGAAGGCTGATGACGGCATCTCTGCTCGCTGCCGCCGCCGCTCCTCTGACCCTCGTGACACCACCCCCCCTCCTCGCGACCGGTCTTCTGATCGCGGCGTTCGTGTGGGGCCAGTGGGGGCTCAGGCGCTCGGAGTCACGCGCCGCCGCAGGGGTCCCGTAGCGGAGGGGTCGGCCCTAGGAGAGCGTTCGAAGCGGCCGAACGCCATCACAAGGCCCGCCAGGAACGCCGC
>JBKKDM010000144.1:0-3155 GCA_046707905.1 Candidatus Limnocylindrales bacterium | reverse complement strand
CTGGCAAGCCTGACACCGTCCATCCGCTCGATCCCGGATCTCGCGATCTGTTCCGGGTGGGAACGCCGAGCGTCATCGGCCTGCGCCTAGACCACCTCATCCTCGCCAGTCGGGGGTTATCAGACGGGATCGACATCGTGGCCGGTCTATCGCGGACTCGCCTGCGGCGAGCTCGCCGCGCCATCGGGGCCTTTCAGTTGGCGCCATTGGGCGTCGCAGAAGTAGCCCTCGTCGCTCGGCGGTGTTCGCCGTCGCGCCTTCCTTTAGGGTTCCCCCTAGTTGTGGCGGTGCAAAGGCGCCCGCATCCTCCGCCCATGCTGAGGGAATCGGCAAGCGTCGATAGGCCTTTGGGTCGTCCTCGTGCGGGTCGCGAGGTCGCCGTTTCGTGGCTGCGTCCCCTCGCCCTTGTGCCGCTCGTGGGCGTCATCGGTGTGATCGCCGGCTCGTGGTCGATCCTGCCGGTGGCCTTGGCGAGCGCAGTCTCGTTGGGTATTGCCGTTCTTGTTATCGGTGGGACGCGCGACCGGCCCAACTGCGGGTAGTCGGCCATGGCGTCAAAGTGCACCGAAAAGCGGCGAGTCGACCACAAGGACTGCACGCAGACTCGGGACGAAGGCTACAACGCTTGCGATCGCTACAAGAGCAAATGCTGCGACTGGTGGCCCTGCAGCTGGGCTTGCGAGCTCGTGTCTTGGCTGTGCGTCGCTTGGACGTGGGTCTCCAACGTTGTCTGCGTTGCCTGGGCCTACTGGAGCGAGTGGGTTTGCGTGGCCTGGGAGGCGGTAGTAACCGTCGTCTCATTCGTCGTCGAGCTCGTGATGTCGACCGTCGGCTTCCTGTTAGATGCGATTGCATTCGTCATCCAGCTCTTCACCCTCATTCCTGGCATCGGTCGCCTCATTGACCTCATTCTCAAGGGCATCGCGGCCGTAATCTCGCTGTTCGTCGGATTGATCGATCGGGGCCTCAGCCTCATCGGCATTCGACCCGAAAAGAAGTTGCGAGTTCTCGGGTTGATCCTCAAGGACGAGAGCGGCAACCAGGTCATCCCAACCGCGAACGCGGTGGAGCTCCTGGATGCGGCCGCCGAGATCCTCAAGAGGGAGGCAAATATCCGGCTAGTGCGCGGGGCTCCCTTTCAATTCTCGACCCCATTCGGAGATCGCGAACACCCCAACGAGGACTGGGTGAAGATCGTCCAGACGAATCAGGATGCGACAACTTTGGACGTGCCCTGCGGCGCAGACGGATTTGCCCAGAACCTCGGCCTGGCCGGAACGCAACTCGACGCCATCGTCGCCACTCACATGTTCTATGGCACCTTCCGGCGGCTCATCGGACTTGGTGGGCCACTTGCCGTGATCTTCACCCGTCACATGCCCGAGGACGGGACCACCTGTGGGCCGTGGGGATGTTGCTTGGTCATCGCTGGCTACATCACGATCCGGTCGCAGCCATGTGATGGCGATACCTCGAGGAACTGGCGGGTGGTAGGTCACGAGATCGGACACACCGGACTCCTTTTCCATCGGAGTGCAGGTGATGAGCCGGACAACCTGATGGCGACGCCATATGCCTCCCCTGGCGCACGGGACGACGCCTGGATGACCCAGATGACCAACTGGCAGATCGCGGCCGTCCGGACGTCGCGCTTCGTCACCTATCTCTAGGCCGAGGGCACAGTGAGCCGGGCAATCATTCGTGGGCCGGTCTTGGAAGTCCGGACGCCCACCGAGTTGCACGGCCTCCGGCGACAAGGGCGGCCGATCGCCCTAGTTGGTTGGCCTGCGGACTTGCGAGCATCCCACGACGCTCAGCTAACACGGTGGGCAACGGCCTGCGGCTGCGACACCGGGGCCGCTCTGATGCTCATCGCAACGGCGACGACACTTGTCCTTGTCGGCGTAGACCTCGCGACTAGGGGCCTTGCGTCCTTCAGTCTCTTGCATATCGGGGCGCTCGTTGCGGCCCTCGTTGGCGGAGCCGTCGTCGGAAAGGCGATCGGCCTCGCCTGGGCCGAGCTTCGCTGGCGCGAAGCTCTTCGCGCGGCCGCGGATGCATACTCGGCGCGCGCCTCCTTTGAAGCGCGGCCGGAACCAACGGCCCGCTAGCCGCCATTCCGTAGGTAGACAAGGCGGTCGGGCAAGGGCCGAATGATCGGGCACGCCACAGACGCGACAACCATCCGCCGCAATTTGCCCGTCGGTCGACGACTCCGGCGCGGCGAAGGGTGGGCGGCGCGCGGCCTCACGTTTGCCTTGCCGCCAAGCTCCATTACGGCGCTAATCGGAATCGCGCAGGTAGTCGCGCTCATCCGGCAGAGGGGACGGGTCCTGACTCGAGCAAACGACGGTCAGCTTGCGCGCGTGATCCGGCAGGAGGGCTAGTCATTTCGATGCCATCATGGCCGATGCAAGCCAGACTTCCGTTCCAGATCACAGACAAGGACGTTGAGCGGCTTTGGGGGTTCACCGCCCCGAGCCGCCGCGATGCTCGAACGCGATGCAACAATTGCCACCGCTCGTAGACCAGATCCTGCGCGACCGCATTTGGCGCGCCACCGCGTCCTTTGCGGGGCTCCTTGGGATTGGCCTGCCGGTCGTGGGCTACGGCGTTCGTTGGCTTGCGCTGGGTCTCTCAGGAGGAACACCCGAAATCGCTCTTGCCGTCGATTTGCCACACGCGAGCCTCGCTGGGTTCGGCCCGGTCGCCTGGTCAGTTTTGGTATTCACTGCCGTGGTGCGTTGGGACATGCTGGGCTTGCGCCGGGTGACGTCACAGCGGGCTCGACCCCAGGCTCGTGGGTGGCGGTTCATCCTCTTGTGGCTACGAGCGGTCGCTCTCCTGGCGGTGGTCGGATTCGTTCTGGTTTCCTTTGCCTTCGTCTTCTTCTTAGTCATACCGATCGCGGCGCTGGTCCTGACCCCGGCTGTCATGTACGTCGGCTGGAAACTTCGCGATCTCATCCGCGGCTCAGAGTCCCTGACACTGTCACGTTTTCTTGGCCCGGCTTTGGCGGGGCTTCTATTCGCTATCGTTTCGGGCGCGTTGTCCCCCGCCGCGGTTCTCTATGTCGGATACTTCTTATTCGATGACACCACGGTCACGTCCGGGCGGGTTGCAGTCGTGGGGGAGGCCGATGGGCTGCTTTACAT
>JBKKDM010000143.1:0-4178 GCA_046707905.1 Candidatus Limnocylindrales bacterium | reverse complement strand
CGTGGGCGTAACGCGGCGTCGCGGCGGCGAGCGCCGGCCACCGCTCGCGCACGGGGCCGCGCGCCAAGCGCTCGGCGTGCCGCTGCTCCCACCACGCGAGCTTCGGAATCGCGCCGAAGGCCGTGCGCGTCCCCCGCAGGATCGGCACCCCGCCGGCCGCATCCATCTGGGCCTCGACCTCCGCAGTCACGTCGCCTGAGGTGAGCGAGACGTAGACCGGGAGCACCGTGGGTGCGTCGGCCGTGGCCGCGACGAGCTCCGCCCCAAGCTCGACGGCCAGGGCAACCTCGCCGGGCTGCGAGCGGTACGGGAAGTCGTGGACCAGCGCGACGACGTCGTACGCCCCGCTGGCCACGAACGCGTCGAAGCAGGCCCGGTAGGTCGGGCCGCCCTCGTCGGCGCCCCAGGGATCCAGGGGGTTCTCGATGTGGCTGAGCGTCGGCAGCGCCTTGGCGATACGGTTCTTGGCCGCCGCGGGGATCGGGGTCAGGTCCAGCCCCAGCGTCGGAGCGAGGTCGGCGATGAGCGAGCCCTCACCGGTCGAGACGGTCACGACGCCCGTGCGGCCCTTCCCCACCCCGCGACCCAGGCGCCGCGAACGGTTGACGAGCGCGGCACCCTCGATGAGGTCGTCGAGATCGTCGAAGCGGATGACGCCCGCGGCGCGCAGGGCCGCGTCGGTCGCGCGCTCGTCGCCGGCGAGATTGCCGGTGTGGGCGATCGCGGCGGCGCCGGCCTGCGAGCTGCGCCCGACCTTCACGGCCAGGATCGGCTTGCCCTCGGCGAGCGCGCGATCGGCCAGCGCGAGGAACCGCTCCGGGCGCTTGAAGCCCTCGACGAACAGGACGATCAATTCGGTCGCCGGGTCGTCGAGGCACGCGGCGAGGTGGTCGCACAGGTCGAGGACCGCCTCCGAGCCGCAGCTGATGATCTTGCTCCAGCCGATCCGGGTGCCGGCATGGACGAAGGCGTCCGTGACGCTGCCCGACTGGGCGATCGCGGCCGTGGCGCCGCGCCGGAGGTTCGCCGGCAGGTCGTCGATGTAGGTCGCGCTGGGGGCATTGAGGTCGAGGAGGCCCATGCAGTTCGGGCCGAGGAGGGCAATGCCGGCCTCCCGCGCGATCGTCGCGACCTCGCGCTGCAGGGCCGCGGCGGGCTCGCCGCCCTCCACGACGCCGCCGCCCGGGATGATGACCGCCGGCACGCCGGCGTCCGCGGCCTCGCGCACGACCGAGGCGGCGCGGAGTGGATTCAGCGCCACGACCACGATGTCGGGGATCTCCGGGAGCGCGCCCAGGTTCGGGTAGGCGGGACTGCCGTCGATCTCCTCGTACCGGGGATTCACGAAGAAGCAGCGGGCGTCGCTCCCGACCTTGGCGATGTTCTCGCGGATCGTGCGGGCGAGGGCGGAGCGCGGCGACGCCCCGACGATGGCGACTGAGCGCGGCGCGAAGAGCGGCCGCAGGTCGATCTCGCGACCGGGAGCCCGCCCGCTTGATGGCGCTTCCGCGGCCCCCGCCGCGCTCATCCGACGACCTTGCCGACGCCCCGTCGCTCCAGCGACCGGGCGATGATGAGCCGCTGGATCTCGCTCGTGCCCTCCCAGATCCGGTCCACGCGGAGCTCGCGGAGGTAGCGCTCGGCCGGGTTGTCGCGCATGTAGCCGCGGCCGCCGAAGACCTGGATCACGCGGTCGGCGCAGATGAACGCCGCCTCCGATGCGAACAGCTTCGCGAGCGAGGCCTTCGCATGGACGATCTTCGGGTCGGCCCCCGCGTCTGCCATCGCGGCCGCCTCGCGCGTGAGCAGCCGCGCCGCCGAGGCGTCGGCCGCCGAGTTGGCGAGGGGGAATGACACGCCCTGGAAGTCGTAGATCCGCTCGCCGAACTGGATCCGTTGCGTCGCCCACTCGACCGCGATCGTGAGAAGCCGCTCCATCGCCCCTGTGCAGCGCGCGCCGATGTGGATCCGCTCGGTGACGAACCACTCGTTGGACAGGTCATCCGCGGCGCCGACCCCGCCGAGACGTGCCGCGTCCGGCACCCGGACGTCCTCGAGCACGAACTGCGGGTGACGATCGGCGAAGGTGTGCATGTAGTTCGGGTCGTACTGCATCCGGACGCCCGGCAGGTCGTAGTCGACGAAGAACAACGTGGGCAACCGAGTGTCGCCTTCGACCACCATCGCCTGGACGATCATGAAGTCGGTGTTGTCCGGGCCGGTCACGAACCACTTCTCGCCGTTGATGACCCAGTCGCCGCCGTCCCGCACGGCGGTTGTCTCGAGCGTTCGCGCGTCGGAACCGGCGTTGGGCTCCGTGACCGCGTAGGCCCCGAACCGCTCACCCCGGAGCGACGGCTCCAGGTAGCGCTTGCGCTGCTCGGCGTCCGCGCGGGCCAGCACTTCGTAGGCGCCGGGGATGAACGACCACAGCCCGCCCGTGGTCTGGCCGTACTGCTCGTGGACCAGCACCTGCTCGAGGACCGACCAGCCCTTGCCGCCGACCTCGACCGGCAGCTCCCCGCCGGCCAGACCGGCGTCGATCGCGGCCCGCCGGAGGTCGCGAGCACGGTCGGCCGGAAGCCGGCCACCGGCCTGCTCGAACTCGATCTCGATCGGTTGCAGGACCTCGACGACGAACCGCCGGGCGCGTTCGCGCAGGGACTCCTGGGCGGGCGTCAGCGACAGGTCCACCGACGCCGTCCGAGCTCGGTGCTCAGCCGCGGGCCGCCGCGACCCCGGCCTTCGCCGAGGCGCCGGACCCGTTGCCGCCACCGAGCTTCGCGCTGTCGACCGCCTTCGCGCGGTCCTTCAGGACCTGCATCGCGGCCAGCTTCCCCGGCGCGCCCATGACGCAGCCGCCCGGGTGGGTGCCCGAGCCGCACTGGTAGTAGCCGTCGATCGGCGTCCGGTAGTTGGCCCAGCCGATCGCGGGGCGCATGAACCACATCTGTGGCGCGAGGAACTCGCCCGCGAAGATGTTGCCCTCGGACAGGCCGACGGTCCGTTCGATGTCGAGCGGCGTGCGGATCTCCCGCTGGAGCACGAGGTCGCCGAACCCGGGAAAGAACGACTCCAGGGTCGCCTGGACCGTGTCGCCCAGACCCTCCTTCTCGGTGTCCCAGTCGCTCTCGCGGAGCTCGTAGGGCGCGTACTGCACGAAACAGCTCATGACGGCCTTGCCCGGCGGCGCCATGTCCGGATCGACGGCCGACTGGATCGCCGTGTCGATGTACGGTCGCTTCGAGTACCAGCCGTACTTCGCGTCGTCGAAGGCCCGCTCCAGGTACTCCATTGACGGCCCGATGTTGGTGAAGCCGCGGTACTGGTCCGTCCGGTCGCCGAGGGCCGGGTAGCGCGGATAGCCATCGAGCGCGAAGTTGACCTTCGCGGACGTGCCCTGGAACCGGAACCGGCGGATCTGGTCCACGAGCTCCGTCGGGAGCTCGCGCGGATCTACGAGCTGGGTGAAGGTGCGCCGCGGATCCAGGGCGGAGACCACGATCGGCGCGTGGTACTCGGCACCGTCCGCGAGCGCCACGCCGGTTGCGCGACCGTCGCGGGTGATCACCCGTTCGACCGGCGACTCGAGCCGGATCTCGACGCCGAAGCTCTCCGCCGCGCGGGCAAGGACCTTGGTGAACCCGCCGTTGCCCTGCTTGTGGAAGGCCCATGCGCCGAACTCACCATCGTGCTCGCCGATGAGGTGGTACAGGAGGACGAGGCCCGAACCCTGCGAGTACGGTCCGACCTTGGTGCCGATGATCGCCGTGGAGGCGAGATAGCCCTTCAGGAGGTCCGACTCGAAGTAGTCGTCGAGGAAGTCCGCGGCGGAGCCGGTCAGCAGCCGGATCGCGTCGTGGAGGACCTTCTTTTCGAGCTTCCGGAACCGCGAGCCCATCGCGGCGAGGCGGACCAGCTCCTCGGGGTCGTCGCTCCAGAAGTCGGGCGGAGCCGCGTCCATGAGCGGCTTCAGCGCCTGGAGGACCTTGCTGACGTCGTGGTTGTAGGCGTCGTAGGCGTCGGCGTCGTGCTTGGAGTGCCGCGCGATCTCCTTGTGGTTCTCGCCGTGATCCTGCCCGAAGAGCATGTAGTCGCCGTCCTCCTTGGGGCAGAACGTCGATGGCATCAGGATCGGCATGAAGCCGTGCTTCACGAGATCGAGCTCGTGGATGATG
>JBKKDM010000142.1:0-14669 GCA_046707905.1 Candidatus Limnocylindrales bacterium | reverse complement strand
CCTCCAAACTCGAGCCCTGGGCTGCAGAGAGCACAGTCGTGCCGGGCTCGCACCTGAGGGTACGTTCGCCGGCGGCTAGCGGATCACGGACACCAATGGCGACCGGATCCCGGCGACGGCTCCTGACCGGACGCTACGCCACAACTCGCGATTGGGCCGGGGCGAGCAGGTCCAGCTCCTCGGCGACGCAGTGATCCTCCACAATGCCGCCGAGCCGGCGGGGCTTACTGCTGAGAACATCCCCGGCGAGCCCGGAGAGCCGGAGCGCCCGGATCGCGCAGGCGCGCAGCCACGACGAGCGCCAGTGATCGCCGCGGTCCGCCGTCATCTCCACCAGTCGGTCTCTCGCTGACGGCGCTGATTGGCCCGCGACGGGAGGCTTGATCCGGACCCATCGCTCATGCGGCTCGAGCCCGGGGCTGAGGAGGGCCACGATCACCCCGGCGGGTTCGCGACCCAGCGCGACCTCCAGGGCCTCGGCGGCCAGCGCGACGCTCCCGCCAGACTGCGCGAGCTGCGCGATCGGGGTACCGAGGCGGTCGCGGCCGTGCCGAGCGACGACGCCGGCCCCGACGCGCCGCCGCACGAGCTCGAGCTCGTCCCGGAGCGCGCCGCGGACCATCCCGTCGCCATCCAGCGATGGCGCGCCCGAGAGCTCGGCCATCGCCTCCAGGATGCGCGACGCGTGCGCGAGGTCATCGCCGAGCACGAGGTCGAGCGCCGCGGCCAGTGCGGGTGCTGGCGGTGCCGCCCCCGTGATTCGCTCCAGGACCAGGAGCCCGAGGGCGCGGTCGCGGTGGCCGACGTGCCGGGCGAGGATCGCGTCGCGCGCCGCGCCAGGGTTGCGCATCGCCCGCAGCAGGCGCGCCGTCGCGACCGAGTCCCGGGTATCGGGATCGGCGAGCGCGGTCGCGAGCGCCGGGAGGGCGGTGTCATCCGGCTCGAGCAGGTCGGCCGACCTCGTTGGGGCATCCGGGGCTATCGCGGTCGCGAGCTCGCGACCGAGTCGCGCGCGTCGAGGATCCGGATCCGCCACCAGCCGGCGCACGGCAGCGACGTCGGCCGGACTCGCTTCCAGCGTCGCGTCGGCATCCAGCAGCCGCCGCGTTCGCAGTGCCGCGACCAGCGCCGGGGCGTAGGCGCGGTAGAGGCGGACCGCGACCCACGCCCACACGGCGCAGACCACGGCGAAGATGGCGATCCTTGCCGCGAGCGCCGCGGGCAGGGCGTTGAGGATCAGGAGGAGCACGCCCGACACGCCGATCGCGATCGGCACGCCCATGCCCTCCACCGTCGCCTGGACGACGAGTCGCTGGCGCGTCGGCAGGACCTGGTAGAGGGCGTTGATCGACGTTCGTGTCATACCGTCAGTCAGGGCGATGTCGGCGATCCGGGCCGCCGAGACGATCGCGAGAAGGCCGAATGCGGCCGGTCCCGCCGCGAAGAGGACCGCGGCGCTGGCAAGGGCGAAGCCGAAGCCCACGACGGGGTTGGCGCCGATGCCGATCCGCAGGCCGAATCGCCGGAGCAACGGCCCGGCGAATAGGAACAGGAAGGCGATCGCGATGGCGTTCATGAGGGCCGTGTAGCCGGCGACGAAGCGACCCAGCTCCTCGGCGGTCGGGTAGAGGGCGCTGGCACGGTCGAACACCAGGAACTCCGCGAGCTGGTTGCCCAGGGCTGAGAGCACCTGGTAGGCGAGCAGGAGGGCGATGAACGGCCTGCCGAGCAGCCCGCGGAGGGAGAGGTCGTCCCGATCGCGCGCCACCTCGTCGAGCGTCCCGCCGACCGCGACCGGCGGGAGATCCAGCAGATGGGCGTACCGCCGCCCGGTCGCCCAGACCAGCGCGACGAAAGCGACCTGGACCGCGGCGGTGACGAGCAGGAGGTCCTCGATACGCCCGAACGCGTCGACCAGCGGGACGGCCGCCACGCCACCAAGCACGGCCCCGATCGGGAAGCCGGTCATGATCCTGGGGAAGCTGGCCTTGATCCCCGCGATGTCGAGGATCCGCCCGGCTTGGCCGCCAATGAACACGAACCCGAGCTGGATCAGGATCGGGAACAGGACCAGCAGCGGTCCGGAGACCCACACGCCGCCGGGCAGGCCTGCGATCAGCCACGAGAGGCTGAACAGGATGGCCGCGCCGCCGAGCACCGCCACGGCGAGCCGCACGAGATCGAAGTGGGCCGCGCCACGCCGGAGCGCGGCCGAGATCGCCACGCCCGCGACGCCGATCACGAGATAGGTCACCGGCAGCAACGCGGACCCGTAGGCCTCGAGGAACATCGCGTTGGCGACGATCCCCAGCAGCCCCGCGACGGCGCCGAAGAGGATCGCCTGGCCCGTCAGCCACGCGACGGGGCCGAACCTCCCCGACCGTCCTGCGGTCATTCCGTCGGCTCGGGCGTCCCTGGCGGCATCTTCGCGCGGATCGTCGCGACCAGCGAGGCGATCACCCCGCTCGCCAGCTCCGGCCAGTCGACGAGCAGCTCGTCGAGCACGGCCTTCTCGATCCGGAGGAGCGTCGACGGCTCCAGCGCGGTCACGGACGCCGAGCGCGGCTCGGGGACGAGCGCCGCCAGCTCACCGACCGACGCGCCCGGCTCCAGCGTCGCGAGCGTCACGTCGCCTCGATGGACCCGCAGCCGCCCGCTGACGACGGCGAAGAGGTGGTCCTCGACCGTGCCCTCCTCGATTACGCGCTCCCCTGCCCCGATCTCTACCTCGGACGCGCGCCGGGCCACGGCGGCCAGGATCCGGCCCGGCGTGCCGGCGAAGAGCGCAACCCGCTGGAGGGCGATGACCCGCTCGATCGTCGTCATCGTCATGGCGGCGTCGCCCGCGCCTCGAGGAGCGCTCGAAGTTGCGCCGGACCGAGCGGACGCAGCCAGTCAGTGGCGTAGCGCTCGCCCGGGATGACCACGACGTCGACCGCCTGGACTGCGACGATCTCGCTGTTCCGCTCGGCGCCGCGGATCACGCCGGTGGTCGCGACCGGGACCCACGGATTCAGCGACGATGGCGCGTAGCCGCCGCCCGGCACGACCACGAGGCCGGGGCCCATCGGCACGTAGACGAAGGACGGCGGCGACCCGGCGGCAACCAGCGTCTCGCGAGCCTGGATGGTCGCTCGGTTGACCTCGCGAAAGACCTTCGATGGGTCGAGGTCCACCGTGCCCGCGCCGTGCGCGTCCAGCCGTTCGAGGATCTCGGCAGCGAGGTCGCTCGCGCCGTCGATCGGCTCGGCGAGCAGATACCGCGAACGCTCCTCGGGGGCTGCGTCCTCGAGGTTCGCCACGACCTCGATCCGCCCGTCGAGCCCCGGCTCCAGCGTCGCGAGGACGGCCGCCACCTCCCCCGCGAACGTCGGGGAATCGCTGGGCTGCTCCAGCTGGATCCGCATCTGGCCCGCGCGGCGAGCCGGTGGCGGGAGGCCCGGAGCCGGTCGACCCTCGAAGGACGGAAGCACGTCGGACTGAATGTCGACGATCGCGTTGGCGACGCTTGCGGCTGCGCGGCGGACGGCCTCGTCGCCGCCGGAGAAGCCGCCCCGGTGGAACGCGAAGCGGAGGTGGCCATGGGGCGTAACGGCGGCGACGCGGATGTTCGCCTCGCCGCCGCCCCGGATGTCGTCGTAGGTGATGACGTAGGCGGCGTCGCCGCTCGCCGCCCGAAGCGTGCAGACGGCCCGCGCGGTTCGGGCGTCGAAGCAGATCTCGTAGCCGCCGGAGGTTCGAAGGGCGGTGCCACGCTGGCGGAGGACGTCGGCGGCGCGCAGGACCCGGATCGTGTCGATCACGTCGTCGGCGAGCTCGCCCTGTGGTCCCTCGTCACGCTCCAGCCAGGCGTAGGCGTCCGCGGGCGCAGCCCGATCGAGCGAAGCGGGTCCGCTGTCGCCCCTGGGTGCCGGAACGGGAACACCGAGCTGGGCGGCCGCGGCGGCCCGGTGGTCGTCGAGGCTCGTGAACAGGATCTGCCGCATCTCGCGGGCGAGGGCTGCGCGGTCGTCGAGCAGCGCGGGCGGGATCGTCGTCTTGCTGTGAGCGGCGCTCAGGCTCAGTAGCTCTCGGATCATGACGTCGATCGGTGCCTCGAACGGTTCGTCCGCCGCAACCTCGTCGAGTCGCGTGCGGATCGGTCCCGGCCCGAGCAGCTGGTCGACGAGTGGCGCTGCGTCCGGCCAGAAGGCGGCGTGGGCCGCATATGGCGGATGCACGCGCCGGCCGACGCGCGACATGTCGACCATGCCGACGTCGTGGAGGTAGGCGAGGGCCACGCCGAGCGTCGCCATGAACCTCCGGCGATCGGGCGGTCGAGCGGGCAGGAGCACGCCATCGACGGTGTCGACGAGGTGGACGAGCCCGCCGGCGACGTCCCGCACGTGCACGACGCCGTGGTCCGCGAACATCGCCGGATGCCGGCCCGGATCGTCGTAAAAGGTCGGATCTTCGACGAGCGCCTCGAGCTTCGCGCCCGCCTCGATCGGCCGCCAGAACCGTCGCTCGAGGTCCCCGCGAAGGCCGGGCGGCAGGTGCTCATCGAGCTGGCCCCACCGGCCGGCATCCTCCATCGAGTGAACCTTACGGCACGGAACCCTCCGATTCTCCCTCCCGGCGCGGTGTCACCGTTCTGCAACGGGGAACTGGCGCCCGATGGTCGAGCAGAGGGCGACGCGTTGCCATCGTTGGCACACGCATTCGTTGCCGAATCCCACCGACCACCTCGAAGGGGAGCTCATGTCCAAGATCGAAGCCTCGATTGATGTCGATGTGCCCGTCCGGGCCGCCTACGACCAGTGGACCCAGTTCGAAGACTTCCCGAAGTTCATGGACGCCGTGGACTCGGTGACGCAGGTCGACGACACGCACCTTCGGTGGGTTGCGACCATCGCGGGTGTTCGCAAGGAATGGGACGCCGAGATCACCCAGCAGGAGCCGGACCAGCGCGTAGCCTGGAACTCCACGAGCGGCGCCGACAACGCGGGCGCCGTTGACTTCCACCGCATCGACGACCGGTCGACGCGGATCACGCTGACCATGGATATCGATCCGGAAGGCCTGGTCGAGAACGTCGGCAATGCCGTCGGCGTGCCCGAGCGGCAGGTCGAGGGCGACCTCAAGCGGTTCAAGGAGTTCATCGAGAAGCGGGGCGAGGCGTCCGGCGCCTGGCGGGGCACGGTCAAGCAGGACGACGTCGCCGGCTGAGGCGTCGCCGAGCGGGGAAAGGCCAATGCCGAACGGGGCGTACGATAGCGGCCAGATCGACCTGTAAGGTTGGCGTTCGCCAATCGGCGATCCGCACGGCGGCTACGAGCCCCGAGGTGCCCATTGGAGCAGAAGCCGAAGCCGGGTCTGGCCCAGGATCTGTTGGCAGATTGGCGAGCTGCCGAGCGCGAGAGTGATGGCGCTCGATCCGCGGTCGAGGTCGCTGGCCTCGCGGTCGAAACCGCGGATGCGGCGAAGGCTGCAGCCGCGGAGTCAGAGGCGGCGGTGACCGCCGCCGGCGAAGCAGTGGAGCGTGCCAAGGAAGCCTCCGACCTTGCGCGAACGGCAGCCACCCACGCCACCAAGGCCGCTCAGATGATCCATGCCGAGGCAACGGAAGCCGAGGTCCGCGCGGCCGAGACCGTCGAGGAAGCGGAGGCCGATCGCGCGCGGGCAGCCGATGCCTTCAAGGATGCTCAGTCGCGAGGCTTCCGGCCCGAAAGCGACTGAGGCTTGATCGGGGCGGCGGGTCAGCGCGCCTGCAGCCCGACGAGCGCATCGCGGATCTCGCGCGCTACCTGGTCCATCGGCGCGGTTACGGCATCGATCCGGATCGTCGCGGACTCGGTGAGCATCGGGTTGTAGCCCGAGCCGCCACTGTTCTCGTTGCGTCGCATGTCGGTCCGGACGAGCACGACCGGCTTCTTCCGGTACGCGTAGCCCACCTCCCAGCAGGTGCCGGAGTCGGGGTCCGCGCCGTCCATGATCGCGACGAGGCACTCGGCCCAGTCGATCCCCCCGACGTCGGTCGCAAAGATGCCCGGAGCGTCCTTGCCCGGCTCCTGCTCCTGCGGCAGGAAGACCTCGTGCCCGGCGTCCCGCAGCGCGGCGACGAGCGTGGCGTTCCAATCGCGCTCGGCGGCGCTGAAGAGGGGCCCGGCAAAGTAGATCCGCATCGACGCAGTATCGCCGCCGCGCGATGCGGGGTTCAGCGCTTCCCGAAACCGGGGAGGGCCGCGGCCTGCTCCATCCACGACGCGATATGGCGCCCCCGGACGGATTCGAACCGCCGACGCCAGCCTTAGGACGGCTGCGCTCTATCCACTGAGCTACGGGGGCGCGCCGGCTGATCGTACCCGACGACTGAGCCCGGACAGGAGCGAGCGGACAGTCGGCCGCGGAACCGGCGATCGGGCAGCGGGCGTCCGGCGTGTACGATGCCGAACGTGGCTCCCCTCCCCGATCTCGTCCTGTACGCGCGTCCGGAATGCTCGTTGTGCGACGAGGCGCGCCAGGCGATCGACCTCGTCATCGAGGACCGCCGGGGCCGCGGGTTGCCCGTTCCGAACGTCATCGAACGAGACATCGAAGCCGACACGGACCTTCATCGGGCGCTGCTCGAGCGGATCCCGGTCGTCGAGTTCGGTGGCCAGCGGGTCGAGCTCATCGTCTCGATCGGAAAGCTTCGGCGCCTCCTGAACGAGGTCCTCGGCGCAACGAGCGAGGTCCCGACCGAGGCCTGATGGACTTCACGATCGGCCTCGCGATCGGGGCGGGGCTTCTGAGCTTCCTGTCGCCGTGCGTGCTGCCGCTCGTGCCCGCGTACCTCGGGCAGCTGTCCGCGGTCGCGGTGGTTGGTCGCGCGGAGGGCTCACCGTCGCGGTGGCTCGCGATCCGGCACGCGATCGCGTATGTGATCGGGTTCGGATCGGTCTTCACGACCCTCGGGATCACGGCGACGTATGCGGCCGGCCCGCTCTTCGAGTACCTCCCGATCCTTCGCACCATGGGTGGCCTCCTGCTGATCGTCCTCGGGCTGAACCTCGCCGGCGTCCTCCGGATCCCGGCCCTTGATCGAACGTTCAGGCCGCTCGAGGCGGGCGCGGCAGCCTCGCTCGCGGCCGCGACCGGCACAGTCGCGCTTGCCGCGCCCGGCGCAGACGGAGGTGCCACGGGAGCGAGATTCACCGATCGACTGGGCGGGCGGATCGTGAGTGCGCGCGGCGGCTGGCTGACCTCGCTCGGAATGGGGGCGATCTTCGCGATCGGCTGGACGCCCTGCATCGGAGTGATCCTCGGCGGAATCCTGACCATGGCGGCGACGTCCGGATCGACGGCGGCGGGCGGGGTCCTCCTCGTCGCCTACACCCTCGGGCTCGGCGTCCCGTTCCTCCTGATCGCGGCTGTCTACGACCGAGCGCCCCGTCTGCTCGCTCCCCTGCTCCGCCGCGGCCGGCTCGTCTCCGTCATCGGCGGGGCGCTGGTCGTCGCGATCGGTGTCGCGATCCTGTTCGACTGGCTGGCGCTGCTGCCGCAGTACGTGCCCTTCAACACCGAGATCTGACAGCGATGGCCACCGAGACAGCGCCACGCAGCCCGGTCCGGCGCCGAGGCGTCGGCCCGTTCAGCCTGCGGCAGGTCACGATCGCGATCCTCGTCGTGATGGCGACGGCCATCGGCGTGACCCTGGCCACCGTGCCGATCGGCAGCGTGGCCCCGGGCCTGCCGATCCCGGAGGCGTCGGCCTACCTGCTCAGCTCGCCCGTCCCCGGCCTCCGCATCGGCGATCTCGCACCCGAGCTCGCGATCGATAAGGAAGCCGGTCGCCTCCAGCTCACCGACCTCGACGGCAACGCGGTTCGCCTCTCCGACCTCCGCGGCAAGGTCGTCTGGATCAACTTTTGGGCGTCGTGGTGCCCGCCCTGCCAGTTCGAGACGCCGACCGTTCGGGCGCTCGACGAGCGCTATCGCGACCGCGGGCTCGCGATCGTGGCGATCCAGGTCCAGCAGACGGTCGATGCCGGCCGGACGTACGCCGACCGCTACGAGCTCGAGTACACGATCGGCGCCGACGTCACCGGCGAGTTCTTCCACCTGTACCGCGGCTTTGCCCTGCCGACCCAGTTCTTCCTCGACACCGACGGCCGGATCCGCCAGATCGTGAACGGCCCCCTCACCGAGGAGCGCGCGGTCTCGGTCGTCGAGTCGCTGCTCCCGCCCGGCCCTTCGCCCACATCACCCGCGGCGTCGCCCGCCACTTCCGGATCGCCGACCGCCTCGCCGGCGTCCTAGCCGGCGTCGCGGCCCTCCAGGAAGAACGTCGCCGTCGGGCCCTTGCCCTTGAGGTCGATCAGGCCGCGGGCCGCCAGCCGATAGCCATCGCCAAGCTGCTCCGCGACCTCGCTCGAGACATGGATCCGTCCCGGCTCCGAGGTCGCCTCGAGTCGGCTCGCGACGTTGACCGTGTCGCCCCAGACGTCATACGCGAAGCGTGAGATACCGACCACGCCCGCCACGATCGGGCCGAGGTCGAGGCCAATCCGAATCCGCCACTCGGCGGCGCCACCGATCCGTTTGGAGACGAAGGCGCACATCTCGAGTGCCGCATCCGCAACCGAGATCGCGCCGGCACGGCCGCCCGCCAACCCGCCGATTGCAAGGTACGCATCGCCGATGGTCTTGATCCGCTCGACGCCGTGCCGCTCGCAGATCTCGTCGAAAGACGAGAACAGGGCATTCAGCTCCTCGATGAGGACGGTCGGCTCGAGTCGCGCCGCGATGCCGGTGAACCCTGCGAAGTCGCTGAACAACACCGCGACCGCCTCGTGGCCGTCGGCGATCGGCTGCTCGCCGGCCTCCAGCCGGGTGAGGATTCGCTCCGGCAGGACGTTGAGCAGGAGCTCCCGCGACCGGGCGCGCTCCCGCTCGAGATCCTCCAGGAGCGTGGTGAGGAGCGTGGCATTCGAGTCCTGGAACTCCTCCAGCTGACGAACGTTCGCCTCCAGCCTCCGCAGGCGCCGCTCCAGGATCTGGTTTTCGCGCTCGAGCCGCTCCGTGGGTTCCACCCGAGCTCAGGCGGAGCCCAAGAGCACGGACACGAGCGTCGCGTTGTGGAACCGAGACGCCGCGCCAACCTCCAGCGGCGCGAACTCGCCGAGGCAGTAGAAGCCCGCGATCGGAACCGATTGGCCGACGAGCTCGCGCATCAGGTCGATCTCTCGCGACGTCCGCGTCCCCAGCAGGAACCGGCGGGTCGCACAGGAATACACGAGCGCGCCATCGGGGGCGCTGCCCGAGGGGAATGTCCGGAGCGCCTCGGACACCGACGATCGAACTCCCTCGACGATCTGGTCTGTCGCCGCGACGGTCAGCTGCACGGTGACGCCCTCTGGGATGGGACCGAAGGTGCTCACGTCGCCCGTCGCGCGGTCCAGCAACGTCGCCGTTCGGAGGTAGAAGTCAGGCGTGGTCGGGTTATCGAAGACCGCAAGGGGATTGGCAATCGGAGGACCGCTCGCCGCGGTGCCGAGGTAGCGGTCGAAGAAGTCAACGGCCGGCCTGCCGTCGATCTCGTGCACTCGCCCATCGATGACCGAGTTGACGATGGCCCGCGGGCCGACGCCCCGCCAGCCGGTGTCGACGCCGTACGAGAACGCGAGCGGACCGGAGAACAGCAGGAGGGCGACGCCGCCGTCTGCGACCTCCTCGTGGACGAGCTGCTTGCCCATGGTGGCGGCCGGATCGGCGACGGGGTCCCGCGGCGACGCCCCGCCACCGAGGATCGGCACGCCCGGGCCGAGCTCCTCGCGCAGGCCGTCGAGGACGTCGTAGGGATCGGCGACGCCGATGGTCGGGAAGATCACGCACAGCGCCGGCGGCAGGTTCGTCCTCGAGCGGGCGTCACGGACTGCCTCCCGCCCCGCCGCGCGAGAGTCCACGGCGAGCGCGCGGCCCAGTCCGGCGGTGATGTCGACCGTGTCCGAGGCGAACAGCGCCAGCGCGATCGAATCCTCCACGAACCCGAGCTCGGAGGTCATCTCGCCGGTGGTGCTCGAGCCGACGAGCTCGATACCCGGATAGCGCTCGTTCACGGCACGAACGATCGCGCCGTGGTCTGCCTCCCAGTTCGCGAGCAGAAAGCCCGCTTTCGGCGTTGCGCCGGCCAACGCCGCATCGCACGCCTCGAAAACCGTGGCGAGGGCTGCCCCGAGGTCGATGTCGTCGCTGTGGCCCACGGCCATCCGGAACATGCGCGGAGCCTACTCCGCCATGATCAGATCGGGTCGAAGCGGTAGCGGTCGCGATGGGGCGCCAGGCGACCGATCGGGGTCAGCGGCTCGTGGCTCAGCGCGATCAGCCAGTCCTCCTCGACGGCGCGCCGGAACAGCTCGCCTTTGGCCTCGACCGAATCGAGCGGGAAGTCGTCGAAGCTCGTCACCCAACGCGGATTCGCGCTCCACGGCCGCATCCCGAGGTCGCCGAAGAACGCCAGCGCCTTGGCATCGGCGCCAGTCCCGCGGACCACGATCGCCTGGTGGCCCTTCGAGTGGCCCCCGGTCATCGAAACGGAGACGCCGGGCAGCAGCTCTTTCTCTCCCTCGACGGCGCCATCGCCGCCCCAGGCTGCCACCAGGCGCAGCTCCGGTTGGTCGTACGAGGCGACGATCCGCGAGTTGTCGTCGAGCGCGATCTCCCATTCCGCCCGCTGGGCCACGATCGTCGCCCGCGGAAAGGCCCTGGCGCCGTCCGCCCGCAACAGCCCGCCGGCATGGTCGAAGTGGAGGTGGCTCATCACCACGAGATCCACCGAGCCCGGCTCGAACCCCGCGTCGGTCATCGCGGCCACGATCGGCTGGCCCTCGTAGGCCCGCATCTCGCGGACCTTGTCGGTGATGCGCTCGCCGATGCCGGTCTCGATCAGGACGCGCCCGGCCGGCGTCTCGACCAGCAGGCAGTTGAGCGCCTGCAGGAGCCGATGATCGTGATCGATCTCGTCGGTGACGAGCTTGTCCCAGAGCAGTCGCGGCACGGGCCCGAAGAGCGCCCCGGCGTCACTCCGGAACGTCCCGGCCTGGATCAGGGAGACGCGAGTCCCGCCACCGAGCTCCGTGGACCAGTCGAGCGCCTCCCAGTCCGGCATCCCGGCCGGCCTACTCGCTCCGGAGCAGCGAGGGCGCTTCCTCGCCCGAACCCGCCGGGGTGGCCGGCTTGTCCGAGCCGTTCGAAAAGTCGCGATGGAACGCGGACGCGGTCGGCTCCGACTGCCCCTGGTATTTCGAGCCGAGCTCCGGGCTGCCGTATGGCCGGTCGACCTCGCTCGACATCTTGAAGAAGCTGATCTGCCCGATCTTCATCCCGTAGTACAGGGCGATCGGGAGGTTGGCGACGTTCGACAGCTCGAGCGTCAGGTTGCCCTTCCAGCCCGGATCGACGTAGCCCGCGGTCGAGTGGATCAGGAGTCCGAGCCTCCCCAAAGAGCTCTTGCCTTCCAGTCTCGCCACGAGGTTGTTCGGCAGCTCGCTCCACTCGAGCGTCTGGCCAAGCACGAACTCCCCCGGGTGAAGAATGAATGGTTCGTCGTCTGCGACCGACAGCAGCTCGGTGAGATCCGGCTGGACCTGGCGGACGTCGATGTACGGATAGCGGTTGTTGCGGAAGACCCGGAACCGGCGGTCGAGGTGCAGGTCGACCGAGGACGGCTGGAGGTCCTGCGGGTCATACGGGCGGATGACGATCTCGCCGGCATCGATGGCGGCGCGGATGTCCCGATCGGAAAGGACGCTCATCGGCGGAATCATCGCACGCGCGTACCCTGCCCGGCATGGACGACCGACGCGCCCTCCTGACCAGAGCCGCGGAGCTCGCGAACGACTTCCTCGACCGGCTGCCGAATCGTCCCGTCGGGCGGGCGACGGACCTCGAGAAGCTCCGCGCGGCCCTCGGTGGGCCGCTCCCGGATGGCCCGCAGGAACCCCTTGCGGTCGTCGAAGGGTTGGCGCGTGCGGCCGAGCCCGGCATCGTCGGCACGGCAGGGCCTCGGTACTTCGGCTTCGTCGTCGGGGGCAGCGTGCCTGCCGCGGTCGCGGCCGATTGGCTGACCAGCGCCTGGGACCAGAACACCGGCCTCTACGTGCTCTCACCCGCTTCCGCCGTGGTCGAAGAGGTGGCGGCCGCCTGGCTGATCGACCTGTTCGGGCTGCCGGCGGGCTCGAGCGTCGGCTTCACGACCGGCGCCACGATGGCCACCTTCACGGCCCTCGCGGCCGCCCGCCATGCGGTGCTCCAGCGCGCGGGGTGGAACGTCGAGGACGACGGTTACGTTGGAGCGCCGCCGATCGAGGTCGTCGTCAGCGACGAGTCGCACGTGACGATCTTCGCCTCGCTCCAGATGCTCGGGCTCGGGCGGAAGCGGGTCCACCGGGTGGCCGTCGACGGGCAGGGCCGGATGCGCGCCGACGCGCTCCGCGAGACCCTCGCGGGGATCGACGGTCCGATCATCGTCTGTGCCCAGGCCGGGAACGTGAACACCGGCGCCTTCGACCCGCTGCCCGAGATCGTCGATGCGGTTCGATCGAAGCCGAACGCCTGGCTCCACATCGATGGGGCGTTCGGGCTCTGGGCCGCCGCGGTGCCGGAGCTTCGGGACCGCGTCGCCGGGCTCGACGGCGCCGACTCCTGGACCACCGACTCGCACAAGTGGCTCAACGTGCCGTACGACTCGGGCGTCGTAATCTGCCGCGACGCCGCGGCCCATCACGCCGCGATGACGCTGGGCGCCGCGTACTACGTGGAGACCGCCGGCGGGGAGCGCGACAACTACAACTGGGTCCCGGAGTCGTCGCGGCGAGCTCGGGGGTTCACGGTCTATGCGGCCCTCAAGTCCCTTGGGCGCTCCGGGCTCGCGTCGATGATCGGGGGGTGCAGCGCGATCGCCCGTCGGATGGCCGAGCGACTCGCCGAGGCCCCCGGCGTCGTGATCCTCAACGACGTGGTCCTCAATCAGGTGCTGGTGCGGTTCGTTCCGCCCGACTCGCCGGAGGAGGCCGCGTCAGCGCCGGATCCAGCGGCCGACAACTTCACGCGCCGCGTCATCGCGGCGGTCCAGGCCGACGGCACGTGCTGGCTCGGCGGGACCACGTGGCACGGCATGGCCGCGATGCGGATCTCGGTCTCGAGCTGGAGCACCACCGAGGCCGATGCCGACGTCTCGGTCGAGGCGATCCTGCGTTGCGCCCGCGAGGCAGCGGCGAGTCTCGCTCCCGCCTAGTCCGCCGAACGGCTAGCGCCGGACCAGGATCCGTTCCTGCAATCGACACACGTCTCCATCAGCGACAAGCTGCCCAGCCAGACGCCGTATGGCTGGTTGTTGTAGGCCTCGCTGATTCCCACCCCCCGAGAACGCCCGCACGCGACCGCTTGGGCTGCGCCGATTGTCCATCGGCATCAGGAGACGCCGGTCGCCTCAGGAATGCTGCGGGCGGCCGCGGCGGTTGCTCAGTCCGACTTGCGCTTTGTTCTGCGGTCGACGGCGCTGGCGTCGGCCTGGCCGAAGAGGGCGTCCACCTCGCGCTTCAGGTCTTCGATGCCCTCGAAGCTCTGGTAGACGCTCGCGAACCGGATGTAGGCGATCTGGTCGAGCTCGTGGAGCTTGGCCATCGCGAGCTGCCCGACGCGCGACGACGGGACCTCGGTCATGCCCTCGCTGCGGAGAACGGCCTCGATCTCGTCGGCGGCCTGCTCGGCAGCGCCGTCGCGGACCGGCCGGCGCGTCAGCGCCTTTCGTAGGCCGTTGGCGAGCTTGTCGCGGTCGAACTCCTGCCGAACGCCGTCGCGCTTGACGACGAGGAGGCGGGCGGCTTCGACTCGCTCGTAGGTCGTGAATCGGGCGCTGCACGCGGCGCACTCACGGCGCCGTCGAATGGTCGCGGAGTCGTCCAGATCCCGCGAGTCGACGACCCGGGTGTCTCGCTCACCGCAGACGGGACATCGCATCCGGCTTCTCGAACCTCCCTGCACCACTATAGGTTGTGGTGTCGCCGGAGCATACCACTAGATGTGGGAGTTCAGGGAGCGGTGATCGGCGCGAGCAGGTTCGGGATCGGGGAAGTCAGCGAGAAGCCCGAGCGGCCCGGCAGGCCGTTGATGACGATCAGCCCGGCGAACGTCGCGATCATCACGACGAAGACCAGCCGAGCGATGAATCCGCGGATGGGACGCTCGATGTCGCGGAGCTCGACCATCTCGACCTCTGCGGCTGCGGCGTCACCCGTTGGCCATGACCCCATCTCGATCGACCCGGGCATTCGGCGTGTATCCATCCCTACCACCTTGGCGTCGTCGACGTCGATTCGGTTCCCGATTCGTTCGAGGCCCGATCGGTCGAACGTTCGGCGCTTGTGACGCGGGAGGGGGCGGTTTCGCGACGCGGGACGTCAGGAGCGCGTTTCGAGCTCCGCGAGCAGGGCCTTGCCGACCTCGAACAGGTCCCCGACGACCACGAGATCGGCGAACTCGGCGATCGGCGCGTCCGGGTCACGGTTGACCCCGATGATCGTCTCCGCGGTCTGCATCCCGACCTTGTGCTGGATCGCCCCCGAGATCCCGAGGGCGAGATAGAGCTTTGGCTTGACGATCTTGCCCGTCTGGCCGATCTGCTGGGCGTACGGGATCCAGCCGGAGTC
>JBKKDM010000141.1:0-5236 GCA_046707905.1 Candidatus Limnocylindrales bacterium | reverse complement strand
CGCGGCCACCTCGGCCTCGGCGTCCTCGATCGGTAGCCCGGCGCGCATCAGCATCCGGACCGCGGTCGGGGTGCTGATCGCGCGGAGCGGCAGCAGGTCCTTAACGGCTGAGATCGCGGCGGGCAGGTCTGCCGGCAGCGCGGCACCCAGGTCGATGCTGAGCTGGGGGGTGGGCCCCTGGGCGACCTGGGCGGGGTCGTTGACCTGGGTCAGGCGCAGCGCGAACCGCAGGATCAGCGGGTACTTGACCGACCGGACGCCGCGCAGCTCGCGTACCAGGGCACTGGTGGGGGCGAACCCCAGCTCCAGCGCATACCCCGAGGGCGCGGCGGCGATGTCGACCCGGCCCAGCAGGACCATCGCCAGGCGGGTGTTCTGGCTGACCAGCTCCATCAGCCTTTTCCCGTACTTCAGCTGGGCATCTAGGGACTTTGAGGTGTCCAGCTGGGAGATGGACGAGCCGGCTGGGGCGTTCCACTGCGCACCCGGGCCGCCGTCCAGGCGGGGCGCCCCGGCCCCGACCGTCACGGTGGGGGTCGGCGCGGACAGCTCGGAGCTGATGGACAGGTCGGTGTCGGCGCTCATCAGGTCATCTAGGATCATCGCGACCCGCATCAGGGTCGAGCGTCCGAAGTGCCGCCCGCCGGGTTCGTCGTTGGGGATGTGGACCACGGGCATGAAGTCCACGCCGAGGTCGGTGGCCTCCATGACCACGGTGACCGCGGCCGCGGTGGCGGGGATCGTGTAGATGGTCCAGCCCTGCTGCAGGCGGTCGGTGCGGATCTCGATGACCTCCATCTCGCAGGTCCACTGCCGCACCCCACCCCAGGGCGCCTTGACCGCCACGTCCAGCTTGCGCATCCGCCAGCTGGTCCGGCGCAGCACGGTGACCTTGTCCGGCTGCTCGGTCTCCCAGGCCAGGTGAACCACGGGTGGGAAGTCGTCGTCGTCCCACTCGGAGTACTCGGCGGTCTCGGCGGCAAGCAGGTCGGGGAAGTAGAACCCCGGGTCGTACACCCGCAGCTTGGGCCGGCCGGCCTGGGGGGACCAGCCCAGCACGTAGACCCCGTCGCCGTCGGTGATGGTGTCGGCTTCACCGGTCAGCAGCTTGCCCGAGAGGCGCTCCTTGGCCGCCCAGGCGTCCAGCCAGGCCCGGGCCGCAGTGACGTTCTCGGACTCGGTTTCACCCTCTTGTGCCGGGTCGACCACCACGATGGTCTGGTCCTCGCCCAGCACCAGGGCCCTGGTGGCGTCGGTGATCAGCCCGGCGTGCCCGTACTCGCGCATCCGGGCCGCGTCGGGCGGCTCTGAGCTGGTGGGCAGCCTGCCGTAGGCGTCCAGGGTCAGGCCGGCCTCCTGCTGCCACATCCGGTCGGGCAGGTAGTAGCGCCGCACGTTGTCGGCATACGAGCTCAGGATCCGGTAGGCGGTAAGCCGGCGGGCGTCGACGTCATCAACCCAGGACGCGACATTCAGCGGCCGCCCGGTGCCGCTGTCATGGCCGTCGGAGAGGGCGCCGACGTGGGACAGGCCAGACCACTGGTCGTGCAGGAACGTCCGCAACTTGGGGCCTCCGTGGTTAGCGTGGCGTGTGGCACGCCACAGGTTCACGGTATCCGGCGGGCGGGTCGATCTCGGCCCGGCACGCGAGAAGGCCCCCAGCATCGCCGGGGGCCTTCCGGGGTCTTCGGCCTGGTACCACCCACGACCGTCATCCAACCGCGTAGGTATCGTCGGCGCCGGGCCGCCCTTTCAGCAAGGACCTTTTCGGCGTTTCGCTCTTTTTGGCGTTGTCCGGGCGCCTACACGAGGGACAGCTGAACTGCAGTCACCGGCGCGGATGCGGTCCCCTCGGCCTGGTCCAGTCGGCTGCTCCCCCGGAAGTAGAAGAAGGCGACCAGGGCGATGACTACCAGAACGGTCAGCAGCATCACGTTGGTCCCCACCCCGCCCCCTGGTCGGTTGCGCCCGCACTTCGGACAGCTGTCAGCCTTGGACGAGACTTCGGTGCCACAGTCCGTGCACGTTTTCATGGTCATGGGATCTAGGGCACCACGCGGCCGCGCTGCCGGGGGCCGGAATGGTCAAACCCCGACCGGTTAGCGGCGCCGCCCGGCCTTTCGTCGGCGGGCCGAGGTCTGGGCGGCCACCGCCACCCCGGCATCGGCATGCTCGGGCAAGAACAAGGCAGTCAGGGCGTGCACCAGGGCGTCGACGCGGTCCGGGCTGTCCCCGACCCCGGTCCAGGCCGTCATCTGGTCCTCGAGCGCGGCCAGGCGGTCGGTGCCGTCCGCGGCGTGGCGGACCCGGCCTACCTCGTACAGGGCGGCCACGGACTCAGCCCGGATCCGTTTGGACCGCGACGCGTGCACCCGGGTCACCGGCGGGGCGATGATCGGCGCCCAGGAGGGGTGCAGCGTCAGGTAGGACGCGACAGCGACCGGCCAGGCGGTCTGCAGCACGGTCAGGACCATCTCCCCGCCCTGGTTGTCCTCCACGACGATCCCGGTCCCGCCCCAGTCGAAGACGGCGTGCCAGACCGCGGTGCCCCATTGGGTGGGGGTGCCGCGCAGTGACCGGTCGTCCATGACCCAGCCGATGCCCTCGGAGTCGATGGCGGCCACCACGATCCCGGTTTCGTCGCTGTCAGCCTTGGATGTGGTGGCCGGGTCGACCCCGACCAGGACGGAGGTCCATTTGTGCATGCTGTCCCCGGTGCGGCCGCGGAAGCCGGCGATCCAGGACTCCTGCCAGACGGTTCCCTCGGCCGGGGTCGGCCGCTGCTGGTAGAGGGCGGCCCAGGTCCGGGCGGGCTTGCTGGCCTTGATCGCCTCCCACTGTTTGACCGTGCGGCCGCGGGCCGAGATCATGAACTGGCCCAGGCGCCGGCCCAGTGGGTCGTCGGCGGGATCGAGGGCCTCGGCCTGGGCCGGGATGGACAGGACCCGCCACCGGTGACCGTCCTCCTGGCTGAGCAGCCACCCGGTCAGGTCGTCGGGGTGCCAACGGGTGTTGACCAGGATCACCGGGGCTCCTGGGGCCAGGCGGGTGCTGCCGGTGTCGGTCCACCAGTCGATGACGTTGGTCCGGATGGTCGGGGAGTCGGCGTCGGCCCGGTCCTTGATCGGGTCGTCGATGATCAGGACGTCGGCGGCACGCCCGGTCAGCGCCCCGCCGATGCCGGTGGTGTACACCCCGCCGTCTCGGCCCTCGAGCTCCCACTCGTGCTGGGCGGACAGGTCGTCGCGGATCCGCAGGCCGAGCGCTTTGCCGTGCACGGTGATGGCGTCGCGGACCGCGCGCCCCCAGCGCCGGGCCAGGTTGGACTCGTAGGAGACGATCGCGACCCGGGTGTCGGGCTGCTGCTGCAGCATCCACAGCGGGAACCACTTGCTGCAGCGCAGCGACTTGCCTTCCTGGACCGGCATGCAGATGATCAGCCGGGCGTCGGGGGTGTTGACCGCCCAGACCAGGGCCTCGTCGATCAGGTCCAGGGCCGGGGTCTGGACGGTGCGCGGGTCCAACGCCTGGGCGAGGTCGCCGGGGGTTGGGTAGGTTGCCTGCCAGTCGGGGTCGAACTTGCGGGCCGCCAGTTCCAGGAACCCAGCGCTCAGTTTGCGCCACCACCAAGAGCGCGCAAGTGGCGCGGGACGATCTCGCCGACCTGGGACTGCTGCTCGACGCTCAGATGAAGGTCGGCCAGGATCCGCCGGATCGCCTCGGCGACCAGGGCCCCCTGCTGCTCGGCGAGCTGGACCCGGCGCTCCTCGATGCCGGCCCGGATCGCTTCGGCGCAGACCTTGACCAGGTGGGCTCGTTCGCGGACGTACAGCTCGTACCAGATGGAGGGTGCGGCGCGTTCGGTGGTGGTGGTGCCCCAGTCGTCGCCGATCTTGCGTTTGCGGCCGCCTGCGTCGTCCTGCCCGCCGGCCTCGTGGTCCCAGTTGTCGATCTGCTCGAGGCCGTCCTTGACCTTGCGTTCGGTGGTCCCCCAGGCCAGGTCGCCCGGCGCGAGCTCACGGACCTGGCCCAGCAGCCAGGTGACGTGCCCGAACGTCATCGAGACCTCACCCAGCAGCGCGTCGGTGGGGGAGATGTCGATCGGCAGGCCGAGGGTGACCACCGCCTTGGCCATCGCGGCGTCGGCTTTGGCTTCGGCCTTGACCCGGGCGGCCTTGCGTTTGGCTACCGGGGTGGAGCCGCCGTGGGAGGCGCATACGTGGCCGCCGACACAGGGCGGGCGCCCGCAGGGCAGGCCCCGCACGTTGTGCGCTGCGCAGCCGGGGTGGATCAGGTCGCATTTGGTGCAAGTCCCGTCGGGGCGGGTCTTGGCCCGCCGGCTGTTTGGCATCAGGGCGCCCACTCGTCCCGGTAGTCAGGATGGTCGGCATACGGCAGAGCCAAGTGCCTCAGGATCTCAGACCACAACGGGGGAACGCTGCGACACAATTCGATGATGCGCCGCTTGGCTTCGCACTCAGCCCGTAGCCGTGCCTCTCCGATCAGCAGAACCTCAGAGATGGCGCCGACCTCGCCCCACTCGATGCGCATGTCACGCGGCTCGTAACGGGGGGGCTCGGCGCCAACGAGCCCCTCGTCCTCGGCGATCCTTGCCACCAGGAACTCGCTCAGGGTCATCAGGACCGGTCCCGGCTGGATGATCACGGCTGCATGCCCTTCATCCAGAACCGTTGGCCAGGGACCTCCGGCTGCAGCGGCATACCGCCCAGCTGCTCGGCGAGCGCAGCCTCGCTCTCGCCGGCGATGAGGAGCACCTCCATGCCGTCAGGTAGTCCCAGCTCTGCCAGCTGCTCGGCCGTGATGTGGATCGGCTGGTCCTGGAGCAGGCGCATGCAGTTCTTGCGACTGAGACCGATCAGCAGGATCGGCTTGTCACCAGCCATGATGCGGCCCCTGATCACGGCATGTCCTTGGCCGCGGACCGGCGCCGCGCTGCCAGACCGGCGCACCGCTCACCCGGCGACCCGTCCGCCTTGTACGGCACGCCGGCCACCATCGGCGGGTCATACGCGAGCTTCTGGCCTTCTGGCTGGGGCACGAACGCCCCCTCCGGATGCGCCCGGCCGGTCACCAGGCGCATCCCCTGGTGACACCAGAACTCAGCCGGGGCGTGGACCATCTTCTCGAGGTCGTCCTGGTCGTAGGCTGCCGCGGACTCCCCGGTGCGTTCGGGGCTGTAGGGCCGGAAGGCACAGTCGGCGCACATCTGCTCCCG